>NZ_JAQFIT010000008.1:0-167537 GCF_029504805.1 Ereboglobus sp. PH5-5
AGCTCGGTGGCGTGGACGGATTCGATCGAGATCAGGCCGTAGTTGAACACGATGTCGCCGCCGCCGCTGCCATTGGTTTTGTGGATGGCGTTGTAACCGTAGCTGTTCACGCCGACCGGATAGAGGCCGTTCTGGCCGAAGCTGATCGTGCTGGTGCCCGAAGGCAGTGCGTTGCCGTCGCTATCAACCATGTCGAAGGTCGCGCCGTCGATGATGGTGCTGTTCGTGCCGTGCACGATCGTGCCGCTAAGCAGCGTGTCGGGCGGAATCACGTCCATGTCGAAGACATTTTTGTTGAGTCCGTCGCCGGGGGGCAGCGGCGGGTTGATGCCCGAGAGCACCTCGGTGTCCACGCCGATCTTGCTTCCGCCCGCGGTGCTCATGAGGTTGTCCACGTCGAGCCGGTAGGGCGGCAGGCCCGCGGTGGTCGTGTCGGTCTTGACCAGGAATGTGCCGCCGGCCAGGTCGAGGCCGCCGATTTCGCGGTTGGCGTCGAGCGTGGTTTCGCTGTTGGCGTTGAGTTTGAGGGTCGCGTTTGTGAGCGCGGTCTCCGAGGTGGCGAGGTCGAAGACGGTCTTGTGCCCGTAGGCGCTGCTCACGCCGACCGTGCCGCTGAAGGCGGAGCCCATGCTGGAGGAGAGCGCGAAGGTGACGTTGGGCGCGTTGACCGTCGCCGTGCCGACGAGGTCGAGCAGGCCGTCGCCGGTGAGCGGGTTGACGAGCGTGGTCGTGGTGGCCGTGTTGGCGGTGCGCACTTCGAGGATGGCGCCGGCGGCGATGTTCACATCCGAGCCGTTGAGCTGGTATTTTTCCCAATCGACGATGAGCTTGCCCTCCTTCACGAGGGTCGCTTGCTGGGTCATTGTGTCCGCGCCGGGGTTCTTGTCGATTGTCCAGGTGCCCGCCCCTTGCTTGACGAGTGTGCCGGCGAAGTCCGTGTTGCCGGTCACCGCGTCCGAGTAGAGCTGTTCCGTGCCCGCGTCGCCGTTGAGCGTGAGTAGCGAGGATGCACTCTTGATGAGAACATCGCCCACGAGCGTGCTGCTGTTCCACAGGTTCACCACGTTTACCGCAGTGTCATCGACAAGAGACAAGGAGTAGCGGGGGCCGCTAATCACGCCGCCGATGGTGTTGGTGACGACGATTTCGCCTACGGAATTGATGCCGTAGTGGGCGACGCCGGCAATCGTGCCGGAATTAATCACCGTGCCGCCATCATATAAAGACACGCCGATCTGGCCGCCCCGGATGAGGCCGGCGGATTCATTGGTGATCGTGACGAGTTCTCCGGCCTCGACACCGATGCCGTCCGTGGCCGTGCCGCTGATCGTGCCGGCGTTCATCACCGTGCCACCATCGAGAAACACGCCGAAGTCGCTACCTTGGATGAGACTGGAGGCGGTCGTGTTTTCAACCAACGAACTCATGACGGCAATGACGCCGGCATAGTCCATGCCAATAATCGTGCCGCTGTTCATCACCGTGCCACCAGCGAGAAACACGCCGGAGTTGCTGCCTTGGATGAGACTGAAGGCGGTCGTGTTGGTGATTTTCGAGGACTGTTCGGCATAAACGCCATAAGCATGCGTGCCAATGATTGTGCCGCTGTTGGTGACCGTGCCGCCGTTATAGAGAAACACGCCGGCGTAGTCGCCTTGGATGAGGCTGGCGGCGGTCGTGTTTTCCACCAGCGAGGATTGGGCCGCGAAAACGCCGGCGTCGGCGGTGCCGATAATCGTGCCGCTGTTGGTGATCGTGCTCGATCCCGCTATGTGCACGCCAGTGGTCCCTCCCTTAATGTAACCGTCGATGTTTTCGACTTCCGCATTGGTGCCGGAATAAATGCCGTAGCTGGCGGTGCCGGTGATTGCGCCGGTGTTGCGCACCCTGCCGCCTTCGCCCAGCCACACGCCGTTCAGTCCGCCCTGGATTTGGCCGCCGGTGTTTTCCACCACGGTGACGCCGGTGTCGGCGTAAATGCCGGAGTCGGTATCACCGAGGATCGTGCCGGAGTTCGTAACCGTGCCGCCGACGTTCAGACGCACGCCGGTCTCGCCGCCTTGGATGAGGCCGGTGACAGCGGTGTTTTCGATCTTGACCGCGGCGTCGGCCTGAATGCCGAAGCTGGTGTTGCCAAGGATCGTGCCGCTGTTTGTGACCGTGCCGGCAGCGTCGGTCTGAACACCGATGTTGGCGCCTTCGATCAATCCGCTGTTTGTGACCGTGCCGCCCGCTGCGAGATTCACGGCAACGTCACCGGTGATCACTCCGCCGGTGTTTTCGACCACGGCCGCGCCGCCGGCATCAATGCCGTAGCCGCCTTCGATTGTGCCGCTGTTGATGATGGTGCCGCCTTGCATGAGTCTCACGCCGGTGTTGAAACCGTGGATCCAGCCGCCGGGTTTGTTTTCCACGTAGGCTTCGAGCGTTTCGATGCGCACGCCGTCGTTGCCGTGGATTTCGCCGGCGTTGATGACCGTGCCACCCTGCACGAGGTTCACGCCGGTGTCGCCGCCGTTGATGTAACCGCCGAGTTTGTTTTCCACGAGGGCTTCTGGGCCGTTGATGATCACGCCGAAGATGCCGTGGATTTCCCCGGCGTTGTCCACAGTGCCGCTTTGCAGCGAGACGCCGGCGTTGTTGTAGCCTTGGATCCAGCCGCCGGCGGCGTTGGTCACGAGTGTCGAGATGTTGGAGCCCTCCGCCCGGATGCCGTATTCGCCTTCGATGAGGCCGCTGTTGGTGATTTCAGCCGTGTCTTGTGTAACATAGACGGCCTCGCCATTATCCACTCGGATGGTGCCGGAGTTGACAAGTTTGCTATCCCACGCGTTGGTGCTTCCGTCGAGGTTCACGCCCTTGTCCATGCCTTGGATGAAGCCTTCGTTGTCGATGTCCGCCCGACCTTGGGAATAAACGCCGTCGTTGTTCGTGCCGGTGATGACTCCATGGTTGACAAGGTTGAGATCGCTCGCGGCGTTGACGCCGTATTCCTGGCCGCTGATGAAGCCGCCAGGGTTGTTGGTAATCTTGATTTCGGGACCAGCGCCGGCGCGGATGCCGTCTTCAGCCAGGCCGTAAATCGTGCCGGAGTTGGTGATCGTCGCGCCGCCGTCGAGCTCCATGCCGTGGATGCCGCCCTCGATCAGGCCGACGTTGGTCACCATGCCTCCACCGGCAAGATATGCGCCGGCCGCCTCGCCCCGAATGAGGCCGCGGGTGTCGTTGGTGATGTCCACCGCGCCCCCGTCGGTGCGCACGCCGTAGCTGCCGGCGCCCGTGCCGATGATCGTGCCGGTGTTCGCCACCGTGCCGCCGCCGGTGAGCCACACGCCGGCGGAACCGCCGGTGATGATGCTTGCGTAGTAGTCGTTGGTGACGGTGGTTTCCCCGTTGGGGCCGCCGTAAACGCCGACGCCGCTGGCCGGGTCGCGGCCCTCGATGCGGCCGGTGTTGGTGATCGTGCCGCCGGCGTCCAGCGTCACGCCTGTCGTCCCGCCGCTGATCGTCGCGTATTGGTCGTTGAGGATTTCGACGGGGACGTTGGAGGCCTGGATGCCGTGGCTGCCAGCCGCGGTGCCGCTGATGATGGCGTTGTTCGTGTTGTGCACCGAGCCGCCGGCCTCGAGTGTGATTCCCGCGACACCGCCCTCAATCAGGGCGTTGTTGGTGATGTCGGCGACGGCGCCGGCGGCGGCAACGCCGACATTGCCAATGCCGACAATCGTGCCGTTGTTGGCGACGGTGCCGCCCTTGGCGAGCCTGATGCCGGTGCCGGCGGTGATGGAGCCGCCGGCGTTGTTCGTGACGAGCGTGGCGTTGTTGTTGGAATAGACTCCATAATTGGTGCCGCCGGCGCCGCCGCGGATCGAGCCGGAGTTCTCAATCGTGCCGCCGGCATTCAGACTGACGCCGGTGTTGCCGGTGATGTAGCCGCCGGTGGTGTTCGTGACGAGCGTGGCGTTGTTGTTGGAATAGACTCCATAACTGTTGCTACCGTTGATCGAGCCGGAGTTGGTAACCGTGCCGCCAGCATCCAGATAGACGCCGGTGTTGCCGGAGATGCGTCCGCCGGTGGTGTTGCTCACGAGCGTGGCATTGTTGTTGGAATAGACTCCAAAATTGGTGCTACCGTTGATCGAGCCGGAGTTCTCAACCGTGCCGCCGGCACTCAGCCAGACGCCGGTGTCGCCGGTAATGTAGCCGCCCGCGTTGTTCGTGACGAGCGTGGCGTTGCTGCTGGAAGAGACGCCATAATAGGAGCCGCCGCTGATCGAGCCGGAGTTCTCAACCTCGCCGCCAGCAGCCAGCCGGACGCCTGTCTGGTTGCCGGCAATTCTGCCGGAGTTTGTGACAGTGCCGCCGGCATCCAGCCAGACAGCGGTGATGGCGGAGATGCGGCCGCCGGTGGTGTTGCTCACGAGCGTGGCGCTGTCGTTGGAACGAACTGCAGGCGAATAAACACCGGTGATCCTGCCCGCATTCGCGACCGTGCCACCGGCGTTCAGCGTGATGCCGACGTTGCCGGTGATGTCGCCGCCCGCGTTGTTCGTGACGAGCGTGGCGTTGTTGTTGGAATAGATTCCCACCCCCGCATTGCCGCCGACAATCGAGCCGGAGTTGGTAACCACGCCGCCTTGGGCAAGGTTGATGCCGCTGGAGCCGCCGGAGATCAGGCTGGAGGCGGTGGTGTTTTCAACCAGCGCGGTCGCGCCGGCATGGATGCCCACGCCCACGTTGGTGACGGTGCCGTTGATCGAGCCGGAGTTAAAGACCGTGCCGCCGTGAACGAGGTTGATGCCGTAGGAGCCGCCGGTGATGACGCCGCTGGCGGCGTTGTTGACGGTGATCGCGGCGCCAAGCGCCTCGACGCCGGCATCGGCAACGCCGCGGATGGAGGTGGTGTTGCCGAGCGAGCCGGTGCTCGCAAAGGAGACTCCGACGTGGGTGGCGTCGATGGGGGTTGTGACCGTGTAATCGGCGTGGCTCAGGAAGGCCAAGCCCGTGCCGGTGACGGCGGTGATGGTGCCGGCGTTGATGAGCGTGGAGGACACGCCGATGACGATGCCCTGGGTGCCGGTGACGATGCCCCGGTTGTCAACGGAGCTGGTGCCGCCGGCGTAGATGCCGGCGTTGATGACACCGCCGGTGTTGTTGGTGATCGCGGCCTCGCCGCCGTTGACATAAACGCCGTAGCCGGCGTCGCCGCCGGTGATGGTGCCGGAGTTGGAGACGGTGCCGCCGGCGGTCAGATAGACGCCGTGGGTGCCGCCTTGGATGAGGCCGTTGGCGGCGTTGTTGACAAGAATGGCGCCGGTTCCGCCGACCACGCCGATGCCGTTTGTGCCGATGATCGTGCCGGTGTTGCCGAGCGAGCCGGTGGTTTCAAAATGCACGCCCTCGTCGCCGCCCCGGATGAGGGAGCCGTTGGTGTAATCCGCGTGGCCCTTAAAGATGAGAGCCGTGCCGGTGACATCGATGGTGCCGGTGTTGACGAGCGTGGAGCTCGCGCCGATCTGAACGCCGAGGGCGCCGGTGACGAGGCCGCGGTTGTCAACGGTGGTGGTGCCGCCCGCGTAGATGCCGTTGTCGATGACGCCGGTGGTGGCGTTGTTGACAACGGCGAGGCCGCCGTCCACGCGCACGGCGTGCTTGTTGGCGCTGGAGAGGGTGCCGGAGTTGTCAACCCGTCCGCCAGCCTGAAGCGTAACCGCATTTTGTTCCGTCGCGCGGATGAGCGCGCCCGCGTCATTTTCAACAACCGCGGCCGTGTTTTGGGCATAGACGCCATGCGCCCCTTGAATCGTGCCGGTGTTTTGCGCGGTGCCGCCTTGTAAAAAATTCACCGCGTCATTGCCCGTGCCTTCCACAAGGCCGCTGTTGACGACCAGGCCGGACGCGTTTTCAAACATTATCCCATCGACAGCGCCGCGGATGGCGCCGGAATTGAGCACCGTGCCGCCTTGTTCGAGATACACGCCCGTGTCGCCCGTGATCAGGCCGGTGTTGGTGTTGCTCACGAGGGTGTTGGCGCTGCCGGACCGGACGCCGACGCCGAGCGCGCCGATGCCGGAGATGGTGCCGGTGTTGGTGACCGTGCCGCCGCTCATAAGATACACGCCTGTGCCGCCCGGGCCGCCCGTGATCAGGCCAGTGCCGGAATTGCTCACGAGCGCGCTGGCGCTTGCGGACCAGACGCCGACGCCGAGCGCGCCGGTGCCGGAGATGGTGCCGGTGTTGGTGACCACGCCGCCTTTGACGAGGCGCACGCCGTAATCGGCGGCCTCAATGAGGCCGGTCGAGAGATTGTCGATCAATGTGTCGGCAACCGTGGACTCAACGCCGAAGCTGCCGGTGCTGATGATTTTGCCGGCATTCTTGACGGTGCCGCCGCCGGTGGCGAGATACACGGCCCTGTAGCCGCTTTGAATCACGCCGTTCTGCAAGTTGTCGACGAAGATGCCGGCATCTCCGTTGATGGCACTGTTGGTGGCGCCGCCGGTGTTGTTGCCAGTGATCGTGCCGGCGTTGCGCACCGTGCCGCCGTTGCGCAGCGAAACGCCGCCCGCGCCCGAAATCATGCCGTCGGCGATGTTGTCCACAAACGAGGAATTAGTGCTGGTGAAAACACCGTAGCCCGTGGAGCCTTCGATCGTGCCGGCATTGGTGACTGTGCCGCCGTTCATGAGATTCACGCCGTAGATGCCGCCGGTGATCTGCGCCGAGGTGGAATTGGTAATTGTGACCACGGCGGAAACGGCCTCCACGCCGGTAGCGTTCTCGCCCTCGATCTTGCCGGAGTTGACGATCTCGCCGCCTTGATTGAGGCGCACGCCAATGGTCGTGCCCGAGATGTGCCCGGTCGAGGCATTGTCGATCACGGTGTCGACGGTGTTGGACTCGAGGCCGACGCTGCCGGTGCTGGTGATCGAGCCGGAATTGAGCACCGTGCCGCCATACGAGAGATACACGGCCCTGTTGTTGCTTCGAATCACGCCGCCCTCCTTGTTGTCGATGAGCATGCTGACTCCGCCATAGACGCCGTTGTCATTGTTGAAGCCATCGTCATAGCCAATGATCGTGCCGGAATTGACCACCGTGCCGCCGGCACGCAACGAAACACCGCCGCTGCCCTCAATCACGCCCCCGGTGGTGTTGGATATGAACGCGGCGTTGGTGCCGGAGAGAACACCGTAGTTTGCGGAGAGATTGCCGCCGGAAATCGTGCCGGCGTTGTAAAGCGTGCCACCGTTCATGAGGCGCACGCCAACGTGCGAGCCCGAGATGTGCCCGGTCGCGGCATTGTCGATCACGGTGTTGACGGTGTTGGACAGGATGCCGAAGGTGCCGGTGCTGGTGATCGCGCCGGCATTGAGCACCGTGCCGCCTTGTTCGAGATGCACGCCCCTGTTGGCGCTTCGAATCACGCCGCCCGCCTTGTTGTCGATGAGTATGCTGAAGTAGCCATAGACGCCGCTGTCGCCATCGGCGCCATTGTCAAGGCCAATGATCGTGCCGGAATTGAGCACCGTGCCGCCGTCACGCAACGAAACACCGCCTGCGCCCTGAATCACGCCACCAGTGGTGTTGGATATGAGCGCGACGCCGATAGCACGAATACCGTAGCTTGCAGCGTTGTCGCTGGAAATCGTGCCGGCGTTGTAGAGCGTGCCGTTAAAACCAAAAAACACACCGTGCGTGCCGCTGCTGTGCGCAAGGGCGTTGGCTCCGATTTGAAGCTCCACGTCGGAAACACTGGTCCATATGGCATGCCCCGTGTCGGTGACCGTGCCGCTGGCAGCGAGGATATACGCGCCGGTGGAGGAGGCCTGATAACCACCGGTCCAACCCGAGGGAATATCATATGGCTGCGCGGACAGCGACCCGGCGAGGGTCGCGAGCGCGGCGGACAGGAAAAGCGCGAGAGAGCCGCGCGCGGAGGGAGGGCGAACAGGTGTGTTCATGTGATCGTTACGGTTTGTGTTTTGCATGAGATTGACGGGGCAAGCCGGCGAATGGCCGGCTCGGGTTGACGGGTGAGCGGATGGTTGAGCGATGGTTTGCGGATGGTTAAATTTGGCGCGTGAAACCCAGAGTATCAGCTGTAAAGTGATTATAAAATCGGAGGAATTTTGTAATGAATATGAGCAAGGATAGCTTGCCCCTGATTCCGCGTCCATGTCTTGTGATGCGATTGCTTCGGTTTGTTAAGAATAATTTTGTTAAATCCCCCAAAAAAGCTATTGCAAACAAGGTGCACAAGAAAGAGGCAAAGCAAGAAGGGACTGGATGTTACAAAATCAGTGCAAGAATGATTTTAGCGCCCAAAAAGCACAAGAAAACTAGAGTCTCTCTGGCTAAAAAAACGGCCTGAGCGCGCCGTGCTTCCACTGGCTACTGGCCATGGATATCCCGGCACAATCGTGCCCAGACAATCGACGCAAAAGACACGTGGTTGGCGCCAAATTTCATATTTTTTTCAAACAAAAGCATTTCGGACGCCGGAACCGCCGGAAATACGCAAGGTCGGAAGCCGGCAATCTGTCCATGCCCGACACTCTCACATTAATTTCCCGCTTTGCACAGGCCGCGCCGGGAACCCGCGCGAACGGCCCCAAAACAGCGGCTTTCGCCGCGCCATGCCACCGGGGCGTAAACCGGCATACACGCGCGCTGCTTGATTCCGTGACACGTCCGTCCCGAAAACAAATCACTCGAGGCAATAGGGGCGTCCGCCCGAGCCTCACCCGAACCTGATCGGCGGCCTGTTTCGCGAAAACAATGCCTGTGCGGGAAAATCGCATGGAGCCATGCGCCTGCGAGCGAGTTTGGAACGGCTGGGCTCATTCGATTTATTTGGCCGCACCTCATGGCGGGGCGAACCCTCCGAGTGAGCCGAAACACCCCTGGCACACCGGGACTGCTCGCCTGGCAAAAGGGCTTTCCCTTGCAACAATTCATACCGGAAAAACGCCAACGGGTGGGCGTGCTCGCAAGGACACCAAGAATTACGGAAGGCGGCACACACAGCGCGCCGGCGAAACCGTCGCGCCGCGTCAATCGAAAGGACGCCCGGAGTTTTTGAAGCAAAGGGGAAACGTCATCAACGCAGCAACTCCGTCGCGCGCGAGCTGGTTTGCGGCCAGTGCGCGTCCGGGACCAGCGGGCCCATGTGGCGCACGGTTTCGGCGCCGAGCAGCGAGGCGATCTCGCCGCACACGGGGAGCGGTTTGTCGCGCAGCCAGCCGGACAAAAAGCCCGCGCCCCACGCGTCGCCCGCGCCGTTGCTGTCGACCGCGTCGGTCACGCGCACGGGGGCGATTCGGTGCGACTCGACGCCGCCTCCCTTGCCGCGCACGATCCACGCGCCGTCCTTGCCGAGCTTCACCGCGGCCACGCCGCCGAACTCCGCCAGGCGCGCGCCCAGCGCGCGATAATCCTCCACGGTGTTCGCATCCGCGGCGTCGGGAAACAGCGCGCGGATTTCGTCCTCGTTGGAAAACACCACGTCGATTCCCTTGCGCAATTGTCCGAGCAGCCATTCGCGCGATTCGCGCACGACTTCGAACGACGCCAGGTCGAGGCTGAGCGTGCAGCCCGACGCGCGCGCGCCGTCGAGGATCGCGTCGGCGAGTTTTGAGTTGAACACGACGTAGCCCTCGATGTGCACATGCCGCGCGCCCTCGAAATCCGACGGCGAAACATCCTCCGGCGAAAACGTGCCGTGCGCGCCGAGGCAGGTGCGCATGGTGCGTTGCGCGTCGGGCGTGGTGAGCGCGAGGCAGCGGCCGTTTGGCATGGCGGCGTGCTTGAAGCGCGACGTGTCCACGCCGGCGGATGCGAAGCGCGCCTTGTAGGCGTCCGCCGCGTCGTCGTTGCCGAGCTTGCCGATGAACGCCGCGCGCAAGCCGAGCCGCGCGGTGTTGAAGGTCGTGTTGGCCGCGGAGCCGCCGGTGCTCATTGCGGGCTTGGTCGGGAGGAGCGCGAGCAGGCGCGCCATTTCGTCCGCGTCAACCATGACCATGCCGCCTTTTTCGCCGCCCGCGTGCGCGAGAAAATCGTCGGGCACGCTCACGACAATATCCATGATCGGCGCGCCGACGCCGATGAGATCGAGTGGTTTTGAAGGAGTCATAAAAATTCGTGGAAATTAAATTCGTAGGGGCGCACCTTGCGTGCGCCCTGACGTTTGCCCGCGTTGTGGATGATTTGCATACAGTTTTCCGCATACTAGGGCGCACGCCAGGTGCGCCCCTACGGACATCAATTAATTCGAAACGGTGATGCTCGTCGCGAGCAACGGCTCGTCGTCAACCTCGATCACGATCGAGTAGTCGCCCGCCTCGTCGAAGTTGAGGTTGTTGATTTCGTTGATGAGGTTGATGCGCTGGAGCGGGCCGGCGGATTCGAATTCGCGCTCGATGAGCGGGCGCATGTTCATCGGGTCGAGCCCGAGCGTGATGCGGATCATGTGCTTGCCCGCGGGCACGTCGCTGATTGTGAGAAACCAGATCATGCGCGGATGCGTGACGGGAAACTCGCGCGCGCGGATGTTGGAAAAAACGCCGAGTATGGTGTGCTTGCCCGAGCCGGGATCGATGTGCACGCCGTCGCACGTGAGCCATGCCAGGACCTGTGGCTTTGATTGCATAGATGACATGGCCGCATGGTGGCTGCGAACTTGCACAGGGCGCAAGCTTCGCGTAACGTCCCCCGCAATTTTACACACAACGATGACAGCCACGCCCAACCACGAGCCTTACATTGTCCGCCCGCGCAACGAGCCCGCGCCGCTTTCCCCGATTCAGGAGGAAATCCTCGCGCTCAAACGCGAGCGCAACGCCGTCATCCTCGCGCACAACTACCAGATCGAGCCGATCCAGCGCATCGCCGATTACGTGGGCGACTCGCTCGGGCTCGCCTACCAGGCGCAACAGGCCCAGGCCGACGTCATCCTTTTCTGCGGCGTGCACTTCATGGCCGAGACCGCGAAAATCGTGAACCCGGCGCGCACCGTGCTCCTGCCCGACCTCGACGCCGGTTGCTCGCTTTCCGACTCGTGCCCCGCCGAACAACTCGCCGCTTACAAGGCAGCGCATCCCGGCACCTACGTCGTCGCCTACATCAACTGCTCCGCCGCCGTGAAGGCGCTCAGCGACGTGATCTGCACGAGCGGCAACGCCGCCAAAATCGTCGCGCGCGTGCCCGCGGACAAAAAAATCCTCTTTGTGCCCGACCAGAATCTCGGCCAGTGGGTGCGCCAGAAAACGGGCCGCGACATGCGGCTCTGGCCCGGCAGTTGTTACGCGCACGTGCAGTTCACCGTCGCGGCGATTGAAAAAATCCGCGCGCAATTTCCCGGCGCGCCCGTCGTCGCGCATCCCGAGTGCGTGCAAGCCGTGCGCGACATCGCCGACGAGGTGTGCTCGACCGAGCTCATGATCGGCTTCGCCAAAAAAACGCCCGCGCGCGAAATCATTGTCGTGACGGAAAGCGGCATGCTCCACCGGCTCCAGCGCGAGGTGCCGGACAAAACCTTCATCGCCGGCCCGACCGACACCTGCGCGTGCAACGACTGCCGCTTCATGAAAATGAACACCATCGAGAAAGTGCGCGACGCGTTGAAAAACATGTCGCCCGCGATCGAGATGCCCGAGGACGTTCGCGCCGCCGCGTTCGCCCCGATCCAGCGCATGCTCGACTGGAGCAAGTGAGGGCGCGCCGGAGGGCGGCAGTATTCGTTTAGCGTCGAGAGGCATGCGGCCTTTGCACGCCAAAGGCGTGCCACCCCTTGGCCCGGGGTGGAGCTTGCGACACCCCGGGTGTTTGTTTTTTTGAAATTCGGCGCCCTGAAGGGGCGCAACAAATCAACGCACACCTGCATATTGTCGCGCCCCTTCAGGGCGCCGATCTTGTGTCGCTGATAACCCAGGGTTGCGCGCGCTGCGCGCTCACCCCGGGCCAAGCTGTATGACGCCTTTGGCGTCGTGCTTGCCACCATTCTTCCGACATTAAACGGATACGGGCGGCACCGCTCCTCAAATTTTCACTGCGCAGCCGGAGGCATCGGCGGTGGAGGTGTCGAGGTGGGCACAACCGGAGGCGGCGGCACGGACCTCGCCGGATTGCGTTTCACGATTGCCGCGACGACCAGCGAGAAAACCACGCCGAAAAACATCTGACTCAGGAAGCCTATCGCGGCCAGCGCGCCCGGATGGAAAAACATGCGCGTGATTTTTTCCGCGGCCTCCATTTGCCGGTCGTTCATTCCGGCCTCGGCCCATTTCTGCTCGACGAGCGCCATCATGTGCTCCGCGTAATCGGGATTGATAAATGTGAAATGGACAAACGTGTAAACCGCGCTGATGAGCGCCGCGACGAGCACGATCACCACGCCCGCGCCAAATCCTTGTCCGAACGTCAGGCACTGGTCGTTGTTTTCATCGCGCACGGCGCGCACGCCGAGCCAAATCACAAAAAAGCCCGCGATCGTGCCGATCCATTGAAACATCGAGGCCAGCGTCGAGCCGGCCTTTTCCGTTTGAAGTCCGAGCAGGTAGCCGAGCAGCGCCAGCGCGATGCCGACTGCGGCGAGAATAAGTCCGTAGGTAGTTTTGGTGCTCATAAGCAAAGTGAACCGCACGCTACGGAGATTTCCCCCGCGCGCAAGACACACCTCGCGCCCGGCGCGCGTCCGCCGTGGCCGGCCCGCGTGACAGTCAGCCTCATTTTTCGCTCGTAGTGCGCCGCGCCGCCGCATAAACACGACCGCTTTCCCAGTCACACCGCCAACAATAACAAACACGATGAAGCACTTCCTCAAAGAAACCGATTTCACACAGAACGAAGCGGCCGAAGTCCTCGCGCTGGCCCGCGACCTCAAGCAGGAACGCGGACGCAACACCCCCGCCGTGCTCAAGCACCAGACCTGGGCGATGATCTTTTCCAAGTCCTCCACCCGCACGCGCGTCTCGTTTGAGGTCGGCATCCACGAGCTCGGCGGCAATCCGCTTTTCCTCAACAAAAACGACATCCAGCTCGGCCGCGGCGAAAGCATCGGCGACACCGCGCGCGTGCTCTCGCGCATGGTGCACGGCCTGATCGTGCGCACCTACGACCACGCCGAGGTCGAGCAACTCGCCGAGCTCGGCAACGTGCCCGTCATCAACGCGCTCACCGACTTCCTGCACCCGTGCCAGATCTACGCCGACGCCTTCACGCTCGCCGAGCGCTGGGCCCCGCCCGGCGGCGACTTGCTCGCCTCGCTCAAGGGCCGCAAAATCGCGTTCCTCGGCGACACCGCCTGCAACATGGCCAACTCGTGGATTCTCGGCGCAAACCTCTTCGGCATGGAAATCTCGCTCGCCGGCCCGAAAGGCTTCGAGCCCTCCGCCGAGTTCGACGCGCTCCTCGCCGCCGAAAGCAAACGCCTCGGACTCCCCGGCAAATACCAGTTCACGACCGATCCCTACGAAGCCGTGAAAAACGCCGACGTTGTTTACACCGACGTCTGGGTGAGCATGGGCAAGGAGGACGAGGCCGCCGAGCGCATCAAAACCATGTCGCCCTACAGTGTGAACGCGCAACTCTTCGCCGCCGCCAAACCCGACGCCTGGTTCATGCACTGCCTCCCCGCGTATGTGGGCAAGGAAGTGACGCAGGACGTGCTCGACCACCCGCGCTCGATCATCTTCGACGAGGCCGAAAACCGCCTCCACGCGCAAAAAGCCATCATGGCCGTGCTCGCGCAACAACCGCGAGGCTAGTTTTGATCGCGGAAGCGCGAAAGGGCGGAAACACGAAAATTCCCCTTAAGCATGCATTCCGCAATCAACGGCCGCTGGTGTTCCAATCCTTCCGCGCTTCCGTTTTTTCGCGTTTTCGCGATTAAAATTGAAGTGCAAGAAAACGAAGTGCAGTATTTTAACTTTATTCTCCCATGAAAATCGTCCTCGCATATTCCGGCGGACTCGACACGTCCGTCATCGTCAAATGGCTCAAGGAAACCTATGACGCCGACATCATCACCTTCGCGGCCGACATCGGCCAGGAGGAAGAACTCAAGGGCTTGGACAAAAAAGCCAAAAAGACCGGCGCCTCGAAACACTACACGCTCGACCTCGTCGAGGAATTCGCGCGCGACTACATCTACCCGATGATCCGCGCCAACGCCGTTTACGAAAACCAGTATTACCTCGGCACCTCCATCGCGCGCCCCCTCATCGCCAAGGCGCAGGTCGCCATCGCCCGCAAGGAAAAAGCCGACACCGTCGCGCACGGCGCCACCGGCAAGGGCAACGACCAGTGCCGCTTCGAGCTCACCTACATGGCGCTCGCGCCCGACCTGCAAATCATCGCCCCGTGGAAAATGGACGAATACCGCGATCTCTTCCCCGGCCGCGCCGAGATGATCGCCTACTGCAAAAAGCACAACATCCCCGTCGAGGCCTCGCTCAAAAAACCGTATTCGATGGACCGCAACCTGCTCCACATTTCCTACGAGGCCGGCATCCTCGAAGACCCCTGGTTCGACCCCACGACCAAGGCCAACAAGGACATGTTCAAACTCTCCGTCTCGCCCGAGGACGCGCCCGACAAACCCGAATACGTCGAACTCGAATTCGTGAAAGGCGATTGCGTCGCCATCAACGGCAAAAAACTCACGCCCGGCAAAGTGCTCAAGGCGCTCAACAAACTCGGCGGCAAGCACGGCATCGGACGCGTTGACCTCGTTGAAAACCGCTTCGTCGGCATGAAGAGCCGCGGCGTTTACGAAACCCCCGGCGGCACGATCCTCATGCACGCGCACAAGCAAATCGAAAGCCTCACCCTCGACCGCGAAGTCGAGCACCTGCGCGACAGCCTCATCCCGAAATACGCCGAGCTCGTTTACAACGGCTTCTGGTTCGCGCCCGAGCGCGAGGCGCTCCAGGCGCTCGTCGACCAAAGCCAGAAATTCGTGACCGGCACCGTGCGCCTGAAACTCTACAAGGGCAACATCATCACCTGCGGCCGCAAGTCGAAGTATTCGCTCTACGACGAAAACATCGCGTCGATGGAAGGCGTGGAGAGCTGGTATAACCAAAACGACGCCACCGGCTTCATCCGCCTGAACGGCCTGCGCCTCCGCGCCCGCAACCTCGCGCAAGGCGGCCCGAAAGTCTGAAACGTCATTTGACGAAACATCAAAAAATGCGCGGCGCACAAAGCCGCGCATTTCTTTTGGCAGGGCGAAGCGTCCCCGGTGAGCCGGATGGCAATTGTGGCGCGGCTCACCGTGACGGTTCGCCCTACCCTGCCTGACGCTCACGTCCGCTCCACGCGCCGCAAAAGTATCAATCCCGCGCCGATGAAAACCGCGTTCGGCAGCCAGATCAAAATCTCAGGATGCAAGTCGGGCCGCTTGTCGAGCCAGCCGACCGCGACCGACATCACGTAATACACCACGACCAGCAGCATCGCGATGCCGATGTTCGCCGACGATTCCTTGCGCTGCGTGCGGATGCCGAGCGGAATCGCAATGAGCGCGAACGAAAACACCCCGAGCGAAAACGTAAGCTTGTTGTGAATCGTGAGCGTGAGCTTCAGCCGGTCGATGTCGGTGGCCTTCGGGTCGTGCGCGAGCTCCGTCCGACGCTCCAGAAGCTGCGGCAGCGTGAGCCAGTTGAGCTTTTGCCTAAAACCGCGCCTGCCGAGAAAATCGCCGAGGGGAATTTCGACCGCCTGCTCCGTGCCGCCCATTTGCAGAATGTTGTTGTGGCCGGAGCGCGTCTCCGGATCGGCCGCCGCGCGCGCCTCGATGTTGCCCTCGAAAGGCAGCACGCGCAGGATTTCCCTGTCCAGGTCGAACTCAATGACGGCGGACGCCGCGTGATAAATGTAGGTCGCGCGCTGCTGGTTGTCCAACAGCCACACCCAGAGATTCTGGTAAGTCTGGCCGTCCTTCTTGTCGAAAAAAATGACCGCGCCCGGAATCTCGCGCATGAAGGTGCGCGGCACAAAAAAGTTCGCCGCCGAATGCCGGAGCGCCTTCTCAAGCTCGACGTGGTAGGACACGCGCGACTTTGGCATGAGATAAAAATTGATGCCGAGCTCCGCGACGACGCCGAACAGCGCAATCACAAGAATCGGGCGCGCGATTTGCAAAATGCTGCGCCCCGAAGTGCGCATGGCGGTGATCTCGTTGTCCGCCGACATGCGCCCGAGCACGAGCAGCACGCCGATGAGCATGCCGATGGGCACGGCGTAGGTGCCCACGTATTGGGCCATGTCCCAGCACAATTTCAGAAAGAGCCCGAAGGGAATGCGCCCGTCGAGCAGATACACGAGCACGTCCTTGAGCAAATTGACCGCGCCAAAAATAAATCCTATGAAAACAATCGCCGCCGCCGCCGAGGAAAGGACGGAGCTGGCGATATAGCGATGTAGGATTTTAAACATGCGAACTTAGGGGCGCACTTTACGCGCGCCCGTTGCCGGACGGCAATCGAATTGGCAAACAACATTTCAAAGAGGGGCTCATCTCAAAATTTTGCCCGAGTCACGCGTTCGCACGGAGCGGCGAATGGCGGACTGTCGGCCTTTGGCCTCGAAACCAGGTCGCCGGACACGCGAAGCGTTCCCGGTTTGAAAAACGAAGACGCAATGCGTGAAGTTGCGTGAAGTGCGAGGCGCGTTGCGCCTCGTCCGGTGGCCTGGAGACCGCCGCTCCGTCGCACGCGTTTCCTTACGCATCTCAAAATTCTGAGATGCGCCCTTTCAAAGGCGCGAGTAGGGGCGTCGCAAGCGACGCCCCTACTAAAACAACTCCCCTTGCGCGCCGGGTTTTTCGGCGGCGATTCGTTTGGCCTCGTCGCCCAGGAACGCGCCGTAGCGTTCGAGCCAGTCGTCGAGTTTGTCGTTATAATACACGGGATCATACGGCGCGAGCCCGGCGTCATGGGCGCCGAGCGGGCGGGCGCGCTGCCAGTCCGCCGTTTTGCCCTTTTCCCTTGCGGTGATGTAGTAGCTGACGCGCTCGCCCATGCGCGGACGGGGCGTCATCCGCAACGCCACCTCGGCGGTCGCGCGACGCGGCTTGCCGCCCTCGGCAATGAAGCGCTCGTAGGTCTCGGGGTTCTGGGAGAGGATTTCCGACTTCGCGAGCTCAGCCACCGGCATTTCACTTTTGCCGATGCGGCTGCGGTAATCCTCGAGGAGCGCGAGCGGCGATTCGTCCGTCGCGCCGAGCAGATAGCGGATGAGTGTGTCGCTGAGTTTTTTGAGATACGGCTCGATGCCACGCGAGCGAAGCGCGGAACCGCGAATGGTGATTTTACCGCCGGGGCACTTGTCGATGAGCGCATAGTTTTTCGACTTGTAGCAAAACATCGCCGCGTAGCTGCCGTCGTGCTCGAGTTCGATGCCCTCGGGAAGCACCGTTTGCGCACTGGCGAGAAGCGCGGAGGGATCGGCAAAATATTTTTTTGACGAGAGGTAAATGCCGTCGGTGTCGGCCTCGAGGATGTCGCAACCCTCCGCGGCGAGCCTATCGATGAGCGCCTGCAGGAGTTCGCGCCCGCGGCGAGTCACCTCGGCGGCGAGCGCGCCGTCGCCGAAGCGCGCGCCGGAAAATCCGAGGTAGCCGTAGAAGGAATTGATCAGGATTTTGAAGCTCGCCTGGCGAGCCTGGTATTCGGCGCGCAGAAGCTCGTCGTCCGTGGTGCGCGCAAGTTGCTTGTATTTCAAGCGATACTCGCGCAGGCGGGCCAGCATCGGAATGAAAACGCCGAGCGTGTCGCAGGCGGGGTTTTGCCCGATGGAAAGAAGCAGGCTCGGGTAGAGCGAGGCGACGTCGAAGTGCAGCACGTTTTTGAACACGCCCTCCTTGAACGAGCGCGTGTAGCCGCCGGCGAAGGCGGACATCTCAACCGGCGCGGGGCACGACTGGCGCGCGTGATAATACTCCTCGAGGAAAAGCAGGTCGATCTTGGTCGTGGTGCCGCGCAGCGCGGCGTCCTGAAGCAGGATCGGAAACGTGCGCGTCTGCTCGAAATACGTGGGCAGGAGCAAATCGGCGAGCCCCTTGGTTTCGCGCAAGTCGTCGGCGAGATAGGCGAGAAACGCCTCGCGGTTTTCGCGATACGCGTTGCGAAGTTCCGAGCCCTTGATGTAAGTGCGCGCGCCGGTGGCGTCGGCGTCCTCGGCGGTGATGCCGAAAAAGACCGCGCTGTCCTTGAGACCGTAGCTTGTCATTTCGCGCGTGGTGATGTCGTGCAATTGCACGAGCATGTAGGTGTCGATCACGGCGCGCCCGGGGATGTCGCATCGCGGAAAATCGAGCCAGCGCTCGGCGACTTTCAGGCGCGAGTTGCGAAACGCGGCCTTCTGCCCGAAACGTCCCCACGCGCAGGGAATTTTGTGACGCCGCGTGCGCTGGCGCAGGTAGTCGAGGTCGAACTTGAAAATATTATGCCCCTCGATCGTGTCGGGATCCTCGGCGGCGAGAACCGCGTTGAATTGCTCGAGCAGTTTTTTCTCCGCCGCGGCGGTCGGTTCATCAAGGACAAGAAGCTGCCGTCGCGGCGCGGGCGAATCCGCCGATGTGAATTGGAGCCCGATGGCGAGAACATAGTCGGTCGGATTCGAGGGATCGCTAAACGCACCCCCGCCGGCGGAATCGGTTTCGATGTCGAGCTGGCAGCGCCGAAGCTGGTGAAACCCAAGGTCGCCAAAAAGACGCTGCCGGGTTTGCAGGAGAAATTGATTTTCAAACGGACGAAGCACATCGGTGCCGACACGCGCGTCCGCCGGTGTTTTTTTGGCGGCGGAAATCAGCGCATCGTAGGCGTCGGGCGTGTCGGCGTGCGCGAGCTGCGTGAAAACGCCCCGTCCCTTGAGCGCCTCGATGCGCGCGCCCTCGGGCGAGTCAATCTCCGCCGAGGTGAGCCACGCAAACGGATGAAACGCGGCGGATTGCCCGGTGCGCGTGCCGTCGGCATTCGCAAGCGAGAGGTGCGCGACGCGGTCACCGTCGATCCAAAGGCCGCAGATGCTCTGCGCTGGGTGTTGAGCGGAGGGAGTTTGCCCGGACATGAACAATTGAATGCGCGAGAACTCCGCGCAGGTCAACGCCGCCGCAACCGTCTCATTGCGAAAAATTAAAAAAAGAACCCCCTCGCATTTTTTTGAAAAAACGCGAGGGGGTTAAAATTGGCGTCCCCACGGGGATTCGAACCCCGGTTCTCACCGTGAAAGGGTGGTGTCCTAACCGGGCTAGACGATGGGGACTAATCCGGAAGAACCGCGAACGCTACGAGTCGCCCCCTTTTGCGCAAGGTTTTTTTCGAGTTTCTTTTGTCTTTGTAATTTTAAGGGCGTCACACGGCACGCGTCAGGCTGTCGCCAAAGCTCGTCTCAAAACTGCATTACGGACTTCTCAACGCCTTAAAATTGCATTTGTCTGTTTTCTTTTCATGAAACGCCTCGCTCCTTTTGCATTGTTCGCAGCCTTGTTCTGTCTGTTTGTCGGCCCGTTACTCGGAGCCGTGCTGCCCGCCGCAACCACAACGACTTCATCCGCGGACAAGTCGCCCGCGGGCACTCTCTCGTCCACCATCACCACGATCACCGGCATCGCCATTTCCCCGCTGCTCGGCACGGGCGCCTACGGCGCTTACAAATACATGCGCGCATCGGATGAGGACCGGGCGAAACTTGCATGGTTTGCGCAACCCGCGTTTTTCATTCCGGCGCTGCTGATCGCGCTGGCCTGCGCGTTCAAGGATACGCTGGGGGCGGTTTTGCCGGCGGGATGGAAAAAGCCGCTCGATATTTTGGAGACTGTCGAAAACAAGGCGTCCGGCCTCGTCGCCGCGGGCGCGGTGGTGCCGCTCACCGTGGACTCGCTGCGCGGGTTGATCGCCGAATACGCGGCGCCGGCGGCAAGCGCGACGGAGCCGACCGGGCTGGCAATGGTGAACCTGGCCGCGATCGATTTTTCGTGGCTGCTGAACATCCTCACGGTGCCGCTGGGCATCGCCGTTTTTGCCGTGGTGTGGATGGCGTCGCATGCAATCAACGTGCTCATTTTGCTGAGTCCGTGGGGCGCGATTGACGCGGCGCTGAAGAGCGCGCGCACCGCGTTGCTAGGTCTGATCACGGTCACCTCCACGCTTGATCCGAAGATCGCCGCGATCATGTCGGTGGCGGTGATCGTCATTTCGTATTTTGTGGCGGGATGGTCGTTCCGGTTGATGATTTTTGGAACGGCGTTCACCTGGGACTATTTCACATTCCGAAAATACCGCTTCAAGGTGAACGCCTCGGCCAACAATGTTTTCAGCGGCGCGCATATGGAAAAGGTGCCGCTTCGCACATTCGGGCGATTGATCAACGAGCCGGAAACCGGCTGCCTGCGCTTTGCATTCAAACCGTGGCTCGTGCTGCCGGAGCGTTCGGTCGAGGTGAAATTGAAGGAGCCGTTTGTGGGCAAGGGGCTGTTCTTCTCAAGCGTGCGCGACGGCGAATACACCCTGTTCTTGCTGCCGCCGCGTTATCGCGGGCACGAGGAAGAAGTCGTGAAAACCTACAACCTTTCGGGCGGCGTGAAGGACGCGGGGCTCCTCAAGGCGTGGAGCTCGATGCGGGAGCTGTTCGGCGGAAGCGCGACTAAAACACAAGTTTCGTAAGACCCGCCCGCGGCGAGAAATTTCGAAAAATTCAAAAAAACGGGCACATATTCCCGCCTTTGGAATTTGAATATTGAATATTGGAATTTCCCGCCGCAGGCGGGTCTTACCAAACATCCAGCACGGCGTGCGTCACGCCGTTTGCCAGCGAGGAGGCCAGCAGCGGCATCGCGTTGTATTCGGCCTGCAGCTGGTCGCTTTGGCGCGCGTCAAAAGTGGGCGTGGTAAAAATCTGCCTCGTGGATGAAACCGGGCGTTTTTCAAAATACACCTTGCCGTCATTCGCGCCTTGAAGCGTGCACACGGCGAGAACCGTGAGGTCGAACTTGCGGGCGAGCCCCGAATCGTCGGCGCGCGACGTGGTCATGTTGCGCGTGTAGCGTTCGAGCGTGACTGTGAGCGTGACATCGGCGGCGGCGGCCGAGTTGACGACCGAGAGGCGTCCGTCGCGCACAAACCCATCCCTCAGTTGCGCGGAAAAAATCGCGGCACCCTGGGGGATGTTCGCCGCATTTTCGACGGGCGCGATGTAGATCGTGCGAAACGGCAGATTGCCGCCGGAGCCGAGCCGGTAGTGCGAGCAGGCGGAAAACACACCGCCGCACAACAACAGCATCACCGCGAGGAAGCATTGACTTGAAAAACGCATGATGAAAACGAATGTCCGCGTTTCGCCCGATGACCATGCAAAAATTTGCGTGTCAGCGGACGGCTTTCCCTCTTTGATTTGCGTTTTTCCATTTCCACCAACCGTCATGCTTGATCCTAAACTACTTCGTGAATCGCCCGGCACCGTGCGCGCGGCGATTGCCAAAAAACACCTTCAAGTCGATCTCGACGCCGTCATCGCGCTCGACAACGCATGGCGCGCGCTCTTGCAGGAAACCGAAACGCTGCGCTCCAGGCAAAAGGCCGCGAACGGCGAAATGGCCAAACTGCCGAAGGGCTCGCCCGAGTTCATCGCGAAGGTCGCGGAGATGAAGGCGGTGTCCGCGCAGGTGAAGGAAAAGGAGGCCGCGCTCAAGGACGCCGAGGAAAAATGCCGCGCCGCCATGCTCTCGCTCCCGAACATCCCGCACGAAAGCGTGCCCGAGGGCGCGACGCCGGAGCAGAACGTCGTTTTTTCGACGCACGGCGACATTGCCGCGCTCGTCTCGCCGCACGCCAAGCCGCACTACGAAATCGACGGCTTCAACAAGCTCTTCGACTTCGACCGCGGCGCGAAGGTGACCGGCGCGGGGTTTCCGTTTTACGTCGGCGACGGCGCGAAGATCGTGCGCGCGCTGCTCCAGTTCTTCCTCGATGAGGACACGAAGGCCGGCTACACGGAGGTCAATCCGCCCATCTTCGTCAACGAGGCCAGCGCCACCGCCGTCGGCCAGCTCCCCGACAAGGAGGGCATGATGTATGAGACGATCCCCGACCGCTTTTACGCGATCCCCACGGCCGAGACTCCGCTCACCAATTTCTTCCGCGACGAAATCATCGACGAGGCCGCGCTGCCGGTCTGCCGTTGCGCCTACACGCCGTGCTTCCGCCGCGAGGCGGGCAGCTACGGCAAGGACGTGCGCGGACTCAACCGCCTGCACCAGTTCGACAAGGTCGAGCTGCTCAAATGGGTGCACCCGTCGAAGAGCTACGAGGAGCACGACAAGCTCCGCGACGACGCCGAGCGCCTGTTGCAAAAACTCGGGCTCCCCTACCGCGTGCTCCTGATGTGCGGCGGCGACCTCGGGTTTTCGCAGGCAAAAAAATACGACCTCGAAGTCTGGTCGGGCGGGCAAAAACGCTGGCTCGAAGTTTCGAGCTGCTCGAACTTCGAGTCGTTCCAGGCGCGCCGCGCGCAAATCCGTTTCCGCGGCAAGGACGGCAAGCCCGAGCTCGTCCACACGCTCAACGGCTCCGGCCTCGCGATCCCGCGCGTGCTCTCGGCGCTCCTGGAAAACAACCTGCAAGCCGACGGCCGCGTGAAAATCCCCGCCGCGCTCGCGCCGTATTTCGGCAAGGAATATTTGTCGTTCGCGTGATCGTTTCGCAAGGGCGCCGATTGCGGCCCCCTCCCCTACGGCATCAAATCTCCACGCGCTGTTTATCCCTGGCCTCCTGCCGGCGGAAAAATAGCGCCGTGCCGCCCACCGCGCCGACGCACACACAGCGACCCTCGTCGGCGATTTGTTCGCATAGTTCGGCGCGCACGTCGCGGCCTTTTTCGAGCAACCGCACCTTGATCAGCTCGTGCGCGTTGAGCGCGCGCTGCAGCTCCAGTAAAAATTCGCGCGTGATTCCGGATTTGCCGAGCTTAAGCGCCGGCTCGAGCGTCTGCCCGATGCCGCGAAGTTTTTTTCTCTGCGCGCCCGTGAGTGGAAAGTCATACATGGTTTCGAGGAAATTTTCTGAAATAGAATCAGTCGAAAAAATTGATTGGCAATTCGCGAAATGCGCCCGGCTCAATGCCGTCCAAGTCGAGCGGGCCGAACTTTTCGCGATGCAGCGCGAGCACCTCGCTGCCCTGGCTCGCCAGCATCCGGCGCACCTGGTGGTAACGCCCCTCGGTAAGCGTCAGCTCCGCCGTATTCGGATTTAGGATACGCAACCGGGCGGGCAGGCATGGCTGCTTTTCGCCGTCAAGCACGAGCGCGCCCGATGCAAACAACCCGACGGCCTCCGGCGGAACCGGGCTCGCGACAGTCGCGCGATAAACTTTCGGCACCTTGTGCCTTGGCGACGTGAGCCGGTGCACGAGCGCGGTTTGGTCGGTCAGCAGAATCAAGCCGCTGGTGTCCTTGTCGAGCCGCCCGACACTCGTCACCTGCGGATTGCGCGCGCGCCAGCGCGAAGGCAGCAGCGAATAGACATTCGGCCCCTCGCGCGGATCGTGCGAGCACACAAGACCGGCGGGCTTGTTGAGCACGACAAGAATCCCCTCCGGATGATCCAGCGGTTCTCCATCAACGAGCACATTAGCCGGGTCAACTTTTTCAGAGGTGTCGCGCAACACCCCGTCCGAATCGCGCTGCGTCACCGCGTGCGTTTTCAGAAACAGGCGCGCCGCGCTGCGCGAGCAGTAACCGAGGCTGGCAAGGATTTGGTCGAGTCGACGGCGCATGGCGGGTGGTATTTTTTAAAAAGATGTAAACAAAACGCCGGGACTGACAACGATTGTTGCGCGCCGGGGCGTTGCAATTTGATGATTCATTTTTGATTTTAATGTGCCAGTCTCCACCAGATTTTCAAAGCCCAGACCCAAAACACGCCGACATTATGATTTCAATGCCGCCCGACCAATCATGAAAATCAGCCTTCCTGTTTGCATTTTTCTGCTCCTCGCAATGACCGGCAACGCCGAACACCCCCAGCCGCCAATCAAAACCAACCCGCTCACACCCGAGGAGGCGCGGGTGATTCTGCACAAGGGCACGGAAAGGGCGTTCAGCGGCAAATACCACAAGTTCGACGGCAAGGGCGTTTACACCTGCAAACATTGCGACGCGATTCTGTTCCGCTCGTCCGACAAATTTGACTCCGAATGCGGCTGGCCGAGTTTCGACAACGACGTCCCCGAAGCCGTGAAAAAAACTCCCGACGCCGACGGCAGGCGCACGGAAATCGTCTGCAATCGTTGCGGCGGCCACCTCGGCCACGTTTTTCACGGCGAGCGTTTCACGGCAAAAAACACGCGCTACTGCGTCAACTCGGTCTCGCTCAATTTCGTGCCGTCAGCGCAAATGAAAGTTGGGAAAGCCTATTTTGCCGCCGGGTGCTTTTGGGGCGTTGAGTATTATCTGGAAAAGGCAAAGGGCGTGGTCGCGACGACCGTCGGCTACATGGGCGGAACGACCAAAAATCCCACCTACAGGCAAGTGTGCGACGGCGGCACCGGCCACATCGAGACGGTCGAGGTCGTTTACGACCCGCTGCAAACCGATTTCGAATCGCTCGCCCGCCTCTTCTTCGAGATTCACGATCCCACGCAAACAGACCGGCAGGGTCCCGACATCGGCGAACAATATCGCGGCGCGATTTTTTATCTTAACGACGGGCAAAAAAACACCGCGGAAAAATTGATCCGCATCCTGAGGGACAAGGGCCTGGGCGTCGCGACCAAGCTGGAGGCCGCGCCGGCCTTCTGGAAAGCGGAGGACTACCACCAGCAATACTACGACAACAACGGCAAGCAGCCCTACTGCCACGCCCGCACAAAACGATTCTGAAAAACGTCCGCGCCACGTTGCAAACAGGCCAAACCAGGCCCATATTTTTATTTATTTTTCTCAAACACCACATGGACCAGTCCCGCACAGCCTCCAACAACGCCCCCGACGCGACGCCCCGCGCATCTTCGTCGGCCTTTGACCTTGATTTGGTGCGCAAGTATTCCCATGTCGCAGCCCCCCGTTACACGTCCTATCCGCCCGCGACCAAATTTTCCGATGAGCTGGCCGTGCTGCGCGCGGAGGACGCGATCGCCGGGGACAACAATCCCGCAGCGGACGACAACGACGGGCAACCGCTCTCGCTGTATTTTCACCTGCCGTTTTGCGAATCGCGCTGCTGGTATTGCGGATGCACGGCGGTGATCACGCGCGACCAAGGCGCGGCGGACGCCTACCTGGACGACCTCGCGCGCGAAATGGAACTGGTCACGAGCAAAATCGACCGGCGGCGCAAAGTCGCGCAACTGCACCTCGGCGGCGGCTCGCCCACATTTTTCACGCCCGGCCAACTGCGGCGCCTGAACGGCCTCGTGCGCGCGCACTTCGCCTATGCGCCGGATGCCGAGGTGAGCGTTGAAATTGATCCGCGCAAATTTTCGCAAGAGCATGTGCACGCGTTGCGCGAAATGGGCGCGACGCGCGCCTCGCTCGGCATACAGGACACCAACCGCCGCGTTCAACTCGCAATCCACCGATACCAGCCAAACACCCTGAACCAGCAGGCCGTCGCATGGCTGCGCGAGCAAGGTTTCACATCGATCAACCTCGACCTGATCTACGGACTGCCGCTGCAAACCGCCGCATCCTTCGAACGCACGCTCGCCGATGTGCTCGCGCTTTCGCCCGACCGCCTCTCGATTTTCAGCTACGCGCACATCCCCTGGATAAAACCCGCCCAACGCATTTTCGAGGACCGCGGACAGCTTCCCGGAGCCGAGGAAAAACTGGCCATGTTCGCGCTCGCGCACAAGCGGCTCACCGACGCCGGCTTTGTGGACATCGGGCTGGATCATTTTGCAAAACCCGACGACGAACTCGCCGCGGCGCTGCGCAACGGCACGCTGCAGCGCAATTTTCAAGGCTACAGCACGAAGGCCGGCACATCGCTCTACGCGTTCGGCATGTCGGCGATTTCGCAAACCCGCGCCGCCTACTGGCAAAACACAAAGGACCTCGCCGCCTACCGCGCGACGCTCGCCGGCGGACGACTGCCGGTGGCGCGCGCCCTGTGCCTCAGCGCCGAGGACCAGCGCCGGCGCACGATCATCATGCGCATCATGTGCGACCGCCAAATCGACTTCGCCGCGATATCGGCGGAGCTGGGCGTTGACTTTGCGCAAACCCACGCCCGCGAACTCGCCTCGATGTCGGATTTGGTGGCCGACGGAATCGTGCGACTGACCTCCGACAAATTGGAGATCACACCAGTGGGCGTTCCGCTGCTGCGCCTGGCCGCAATGCGTTTCGACACCACGCTCGCCAGGCCGTCCGGCCCGGACGGCTCCGCCCCGCCAATGCACGCGCGCGTGATTTGACACGGCATTTCACACGCGGGCTGGCGTTGCCGTATCCATTGTTTACGGTGGGATGCAAAAACGCCTGTTTGCATTCTCCCAAAAAACGCTTAAATTTGCCGCATCATGAACCTCAAGACCCTCATCGACGAAACGGCCAATCGTGCGGATGAAACGCTCGATGGTTGCACAAACCCATCGGAAGCCCGTTCGATCTTGCTCGAATTGCTAGCCACCGAACACCCGGAACTCCAGCAAACCGACCTCCGGAAAATCGTCGACCAAGTTACGGCGATTCTCACCAACGAGGGATTCTTCGAAAGCGGCCCCGGCGGCGGATGGGAAGGCGGCGGCGATGACGACGAAAGCGACGGCCTGGGCGGGGACGAATAATATCGGCACCTTCAACACACTCACTTTTTCGGATTTTCTTCCGAACCTAAAAGCTTCTTTTGCAAATGTTTTAGCGGAATATCGACGTTAAAATAGAGTGTTATTTTTGAGCCATCCCTAGTCGTCACCATTCGCTTGTCAAACGAAACTCCCTCATGGACAACCAGATACTGGTCACCGGGAGCAATTCCTAAAATCGACATGAGCGAATACTCCTCTCTCACACTAATTACCTTGAAGGCGGTCTCAAAGCTCTTCCCGTCACCGCTCATCAAAATCGAATCAACCAACCCAAACCAACGCTGCCGTGCCTCGTCCGCTTTTGCCTCGTCGCCTTTTGTTCGCAAAATCGAGGATTTGCATATCCACAGGTCAATATCGCATGGGTCTGCAGCCAATGCTTCATCGACCTCTTTCAGCGCCGTTTCAAAATCATTTTTCTCCATCAACGCATTCACTTTTTTCAGGGCATCCGAGTTTTTTGATGCATATGGTTCAAAATTCTTGGATGTCGCAAAAGCCATCCGCTCCTCGCCCGCTTTTTTAGCACGCTCTTTCCGTTCAGTCGGCCAATTATCCTGTGCGCTCAACACAGACACACCCAAAAAAATCAAACTACAGAACAAAGCGATTGGGGATATTCTCATAATGCTTTTGTGAACCATTCAGGCCAAGTGTTACCCAAACTAAAAAGAGTTACCTCAAAAGCACAAGGGATCATTTTCGCGGCACCCCGCATTTCATCCTTTAACCCCGCGCCGGGACGCCCATTTTTGAGGGTTCCGAAATGAGTATTCGATTTTCCCAGCGCATCCTGTTCGCCGCACTCGCATCCCTCCTGTTCGCCGCATCGCAACCGGCGCTCCACGCCGCGCCAAAAAAAACGGCCAAGCGCGCCGCGGCACCCGCCGTCTACAAAGGCGCCATCACCATCAATGTGCAGGACGGCGCCGTGCTCTTCGAGGACAACGCCGACGTCGTCAATCCGCCCGCCAGCATCACAAAGCTGATGACATTCCTCGTCGTGCACGACGCGATCAAGGCCGGCCAAATCTCCCTCAACACACCCGTCACAGTCACCGCCGAGGACAGCCGGATGGGAGGCACGCAAGTCTGGCTCATGGAAAAGGAAGTCTTCCCCGTCGAAGAACTCCTCTACGCGCTCATGATTCACTCCGCCAATGACTGCGCCAACGCCCTCGCGCGAGCCACCGCCGGCTCGCGCGCCGCATTCGTCGAACGCATGAACATCCGCGCCCGACAGCTCGGCATGACCAACACCACCTTCACCTCCCCCCACGGACTTCCGCCGCCCAGCCGAAAAACCAGCGATGGCGACCTCTCCACACCGCGCGACATCGCCCTGCTCTCCCGCCACCTCATCGCCCATACCGACATTCTCAAATACACATCGGTGCGTTTGCGCAAATTCGGCGAAAACGTGCGCCCGCAAAAATCGCAAACCGACATGGTCAACCACAACAAACTCCTTGGCAAAGTCCCTGGCGTTGACGGGCTCAAAACCGGATTCACCAACAGCGCCGGGTTCTGCCTCTCCGCCACCGCCGAGCGCGACGGACGCCGCGTCATCGTCGTGAGCATGGGCACGCCAACCCGCATCGCACGTGATGCCAGGGTCGCCGAGCTCATCGAATCCGCCTTCTCCAAGCTTTCCGAAATCCCCCTCTCGCCCGTGTCGGCTCCGCCACCTGTTTCGCCCGTCACCCCGCCACCGGAGCCGCCACCCGCCGCGCCGGCAAACACCGCCGCTCCCGCGCCCGCCGCGCAACTCGGCGAGATCCCGCGCATCGTTTTTCCCGCGCCGGGCGGTTCCGGCGGCTCTCGCAAGAAATAACGCCTCAAAATCATTACAGGCTCGCCACATTCCGCATTCCACATTCCACATTCCGCATTCAATTATGTTTATCGACGAATGTGTAATCAAAGCCCAGGCCGGTGACGGCGGACGCGGCTGCATCAGCTTCCGCCGCGAAAAATACGAACCCTGGGGCGGCCCCAACGGCGGCGACGGCGGCCGCGGCGGCGATGTCGTCCTCATCGGCGACGTGAACACCAACAATCTCATCGACTACAAATACAAGCCCCACTGGAAGGGCGAGCGCGGCGAGCACGGCATGGGCTCCGACTGCAACGGACGCGAAGGCCGCCCCGCCATTTTGAAAATGCCGCTCGGCACCGTCGTCATCAACGAGGAGACCGGCAAGGCCGTCGCCGAGGTCGTGCACGAGGGCGAGCGCATCGTGCTCTGCAAGGGCGGCAACGGCGGCTGGGGCAACACCCGCTTCAAAAGCTCCACCAACCGCGCCCCAAAACGAGCCAACCCCGGCGCGCCCGGCGAGGGCGGCACGTTCCGGCTTGTCCTCAAAAGCATCGCCGACATCGGTCTTGTCGGATTTCCCAACGCCGGCAAATCCTCGCTCACAAGCAAAATCACCAAGGCGCACCCCAAGACCGCCGCGTATCCTTTCACGACGCTGCACCCGCAGATCGGCGTCATCGAATACAACGACCTGAAAACGCAGGACCGCCTGCTCATCGCCGACGTGCCCGGCCTCATCGAGGGCGCGAGCGAAAACCGCGGCCTCGGCCATCGCTTCCTGCGCCACATCGAGCGCTGCACGCTGCTCATGTTCATGATCGACATGGCGGGCACCGACGCCCGCGACCCGCGCGACGACTACGCCACTCTCCTCAAGGAACTGAAGCTCTACGATCCGGCGCTTGCGAAAAAAGCGCGCGTCGTCGTCGCCAACAAAATGGACATTCCCGAGGCCGAAAAAAACCTGAAAAAGTTCAAGACCCGGCACAAAGTGGACATCCTGAAAATCTCCTGCCTGACCGGCGACGGCTTGGACAAGTTGAAAAAGGAACTCCTCAAGCGCGTCCGCAAGGCAAAGCCAAGTGGCAAATGAACCGCAAGCCACGGCGGGATGTTGCGCAAGCGCCAACCTCACAAAATCTGATTTTCAAAAAATACCCATTACGGCACAATGGGCGGGATTGATGCGGGAGGATCGGACATGGATTTCGCCCAGGCAAAACGGGCAAATCCCGCGGGCTTCTTGACCGTGCGAAGAAAAACGATTCCTTTGACGCGCATGTCACCCAAATTACCTCTGATCCAAACGACGCTTGGTGTGTGCGCTTTTGCGGCGAGCGCCGTGTCAATTTCCGCGGCATCCCAACCGAAAAATATCGTTTTGATGCTTGTTGACGACCTCGGCTGGGGCGACACCGGGCCTTATGGCGGGAGATTTGCGGAGACGCCAAACTTCGACCGTCTCGCCAAGGAAGGAATGCGATTCACCAACGCCTACGCGCCCGCGCCGATTTGTTCGGCAACCCGCGCCGCCATCATGACGGGGAAAGCCCCGGCACGGTTGAATTTCGAATTTGTTATTCAGGCGCGCGGTGCCAAGCCGCCACCCGGCACCGTTTTGAGACAACCCGATTTTCCGCGTTTTCTTGATCCGGCGGAAACCAGCATGGGCGATGTGATGGGGGCGGCCGGTTATGTCACCGGATATTTTGGAAAGTGGCATCTTTCGGAGCACGGAGTTCCCGGAAACGAACGCTATCTCGGCTACGGCAGCCAGGGGCCGGACAAACAGGGTTTTGTCCATGTAAACGAGGAGCGCGGCAGCCATCCCTACAGTTACCCGAAAGGAAAAAAGAACCGTCCGGGATACGGCGATTTTAAGGAAGGCGAGTTCGCGCCCGACCTTCTTACCGACAGGATGATCGATTTTTTGAAAGCGCACCGGGATGAAAAATTCTTTCTCTGCCTTTCGCATTATTATGTGCACGCCCCCATTCACACCCGCTGCGAATGGTTGATTAAAAAATACAAGGCCAAGGCCGCCCGCATGGGTTTGCAGATGGACAAGGAACACATCGAGTATGCCGCTTTTGTGGAAACGATGGATCATCTTGTCGGGCGCGTGCTGGACGAGATGGACTCACTTGGCCTGGCGCAAAACACCCTGTTCGTCCTGATGTCCGACAATGGCGGCGATCCCCGTTTTGCCGACAATGGCGGATTGCGCGGCGGCAAGTGGACGCTCTACGAGGGCGGCACCCGAGTGCCGTTGATGGCTCGCTGGCCCGGAATAATCGGCGCAGGCTCCGTCAACGACACACCCGTGATCGGCACCGATTTGATGGCGACATTTTGCGAGGCCTTGGGCGTTAAAAAACCGGCGAGCGCGGTGGACAGCATGAGCTTCCTTCCCCTTCTCACCGGCAAGGCAAAGGCCCTGCCGCGGGACACCCTGACATGGCATTTCCCCTTCTATCACCCGCGAGTCACCGGAACCAAGCCGATCTCCTCCATCAGAAAAGGAGACCTGAAACTCATTTATTTCTACGAGGATGATCGCCTTGAACTTTTTGACCTCAAAAACGATCCCCTCGAAAAGAATGATCTGTCGTCCCTCAAAACACAAATTGCCGCCAACATGAAAAAAACACTGCTCGACACGCTCAACGCGCAAGGCGCGCGGTTTCCGACGAAGCGCGAGTAGGCGAAGTTGAGCCGTCCTCGTCTCCGTTCGCGTTGCGGCAAGAGTATTTCCGGTTTATTTTTTGCTCAAAATGCGACTGAAAAAACCAAAACGGCAGCCCTGAGCAGGGCTGCCGTTTTGGTTTTAATATGTATTTCGATCAAACTTTCGAACCACACTCAGTGTTTCAGGTTGGCGCAAAACGCGGCCAGGCGCTCAACGCCTTTCTTGATCATCTCGTCGCTCGTCGCGTAGCTGAGGCGCAGGTAACCCTCCGCGCCGAACGCGCTGCCGAACACCGCCGCGACCTTTTGCTGCTCGAGCAGTTTTTCGCAGAATTCAGCCGAGGAAAGGCCGAACTTGCTGATGTTCGGGAAAAGATAAAACGCTCCTTGCGCAAGCAGGCACGAAATGCCGGGGATTTTGTTTATCTCGGCGTGCAGGTATTTGCGACGGCGATCAAATGCCGCCATCATCGCCTCAACGGCCGCCTTCGTTTTTTCCTTTTCGGTGAGCGCCGCAAGCGCGCCGTATTGGGCGAAGGTCGTGGCGTTCGAGCTTGTCTGGCTTTGGATTTCCGCAACGGCCTTGGCGATCGGCGCGGGCGCGACAAGCGTGCCAAGGCGCCAGCCCGTCATTGAGTAGGTTTTTGAAAATCCGGACACCGTGATCGTGCGCGCAGCGGCTTCCGCCGAGAAGGTCGCGGGCGACACATGCTTGGCGCCGTCGTAGATGAGATGCTCGTAGATTTCGTCGGACATCACGTAGAGGTTGTGCTTGAGGGCGACGGCCATGATCGCCTCCATCTCGGCGCGCGTGTAAACGGCTCCGGTCGGATTCGAGGGGGAGTTGATGATGATGAGTTTTGTCCTCGGCGTGATGGCCGCCTCGACTTGCGCGGCGGTCAGGCGGAACCCGGTCGTGTCGTCGGCAAGCACGATCTTGGGCGTCGCGCCGGCGAGCTTGATCATTTCGGGATAGCTCACCCAATACGGCGCGGGGAGGATCACCTCATCGCCGGGCGAGCACACGGCCATGATCGCAAGGTAGCAGGAAAATTTGCCGCCGGGCGAAACAACAACCTGCGCGGGCGTGAAGTTGAGGCCGGCGCGCGCGGCGTAGTCCGCGGCAATGGCCTCGCGAAGCGGCAGGATGCCGGGCGTGGGCGCGTATTTGGTTTTGCCGGACTTGAGCGCGGCGATGCACGCCTCCTTGATGTGCTCGGGCGTGTCAAAGTCGGGTTCGCCCGCGGCGAAACCGCAAACATCTTCGCCCGCGGCAATCATCGCCTTGGCTTTTGCGTCAACGGCGAGCGTCGGGGACGGCGCTATGTTCTGGGCCCATGTTGAGAGAGGACGTGTCGGTGTGCTCATGTGAAGTTGGTTTTGCTTGTGGAAAACGACAATCGGGGCGGACTTAAAGAGCCCGCCGCCAAAAGAGCAAGCGCGCTGTTGCCCAAGGATAATTGTCGGATGCGCAAAAGGGATTTTTACGCGCCCCGCCGTCATGGCTTTAAAACACGGTTAAAACCGCCCCGGCGCCATCGGCGGCATTGCACCCTTTTTGCCGGCATGCCATGCTCACCGGACAAATTTTATTATCACACAATGTCCGATCACGCACACTCCATCCATTCCGGTCGCGCGCTGCTGGTGATTTGCACCGCGGCGTTCCTGGCGCCGTTCATGGGGTCGGCGCTCAACCTCGCGCTGCCGGAGATCAGCGCGTCGCTTTCGCTCGATGCCGTCGAGCTTACCTGGCTCACAATCGCCTACCTGATTCCCACCGCGATTTTTCAGGTTCCCGCTGCGCGCATGGGCGACTTGCTCGGGCGCAAGCGCGTGTTCGTTTGGGGCGTGCTCGGGTTTTCGCTGTTCACTTTCGCATCGGGGTTTGCCCCGTCGGGAACGGTGTTGATCGCGCTCCGGTTTCTCGCCGGGATGTGCTGCGCGATGATGTTCGGCAACAACATCGCCATCCTCACCTCGGTGTTTCCGCCGCATGAGCGCGGCAAGGTGCTCGGCATCAACACGGCCATGGTCTATTCGTCGCTCGCGGCGGGTCCGTTTGTCGGCGGGCTGCTCACGCATTATTTCGGGTGGCAAAGCATTTTCTTTGTGAGCGGGGCGGTCAGTTTCGCGGTGCATATATTTGCGCGCGTCCATTTGAAGGGGGAATGGACGGTGGCGAAGGGCGAGCGGTTCGATTACGCGGGCAGCGTGCTGTATGGAATCGGCATCATGGGGTTGATCTGCGGCTTCACGCGGCTGTCGTCCATCGACGGTTTTGTGTGGCTGTCAATCGGCGGCGCGGCGCTATTTGCGTTTGTGTATTATGAGCGGCGCTGCGACGCGCCGTTGATCAACTTAAAACTGTTCAGCGAGAACCGCGTCTTCGCGTTTTCCTCGCTCGCCACGCTCATCAATTACGCGGCCACGTCGGCAATCGCGTTCATGCTGAGTTTATATTTGCAATATATAAAGGGAATGGACGCGCGGCACGCCGGTTTGATATTGATATCGCAAGCGTGCGTGATGGCCGTGTTCGCGCTTGTCTCAGGGCGATTGTCCGACCGTTTTTCGGCATCGCGCCTTGCCACGTTTGGCATGGCGGTAATCGTCGCCGGCCTTGTGATCATGCTGTTTTTGTCGCCGACAACACCCATCGGGGTCATCATCGGCAGTCTGTTTTTGCTCGGCCTCGGGTTCGGCCTGTTTTCCTCGCCAAACACAAACGTTATCATGGGCTCGGTGGACAAGAAACACTACGGCCAAGCCTCCGCCACAACCGGCACGATGCGCCTGACCGGCCAGGCCTTCAGCATGGGCATCGCGGGAATGGTGATCGCGCTAAAAATCGGCAATCGTCAAATCACACCGGAGATTTTCCCCCAGTTCATGCAAAGCCTGCGCATCACATTCATAATATTCGTGGTGCTGTGTGTGATCGGCATCTACGCCTCGTCGGTGAGGACGAAGAAATAGGAGGATCATCGTCGATCAAGTTTCATCCGCGCGAAGGCCTTGTATGAATTTCCCCAGTGATATTGCGGTCGTTTTGGCGTCCAGCGGATAGGTTTCCCCTCCTGAATAAATGACCCATTGCCGTGTGGCCTTTATGTCTGCGCAACCTATGTGGAATCCTTTGCTCACGGTTGGCGTGAGGCCTTTTTTGATCTCCACTGCCCAGCGGCGGCGCTTGGGCAACTCCATAACAAGGTCAATTTCCGCGCCCGCCGAGGTTCGGTAAAAATAACAATGCGCGCCCTCGGGCATGGCCGCGATTATGTTTTCGATCACATGCCCCTCCCAAGAGGCTCCGGCGACTGGATGTCCGAGCAAGTCGTCCTCGGTGTCAATACCAAGCAGGCAATGAAGCAGGCCGGTGTCGCGAAAATAGATTTTCGGTGATTTCACCAGGCGTTTGCCGGCGTTTTGATGCCACGGTTCGAGACGGCGGACGAGCAGGAGATCGACGAACAAATCCAGATACGAGGCGACAGTCTTGCCATCAACCCCGAGCGACTGGGCTATGGTGGCGGCGTTGTGCAGTCCGCCATGCCGGTGCGCGAGCATCGTCCAGAAGCGGCGCAATGTTTCCGCGGGAATGCGCGGGCCAAGCTGAGGGATGTCTCGTTCGAGGTAAGTGCGAATAAAGTCCCGCCGCCACGACATGCTGGCTGCGTCGGTTTTGGCCGTGAAACTTTCGGGGAAACCTCCGCGCACCCAGAGCGCGGAGGCATGTTTTTGGCCGACCTCCTCAAGCGTGAGCGGGCTAAGTTCAATGTAACTGATGCGCCCGGCGAGGGATTCGCTGGATTGTCGCAGAAGGTCGAGCGACGCGGAACCGAGCAGCAGAAATCGTCCGTTCTTTTTCTGACGCCGAATGCGGTCAATACTGCCACGCAGGGTTTGAAAGAGCCCGGGTTTGCGCTGGATTTCATCGAGAATCACGCAGTCGTCCTCGTGCTTCGAGAGATAGAGTTCCGGGTCGCTGAGTTTCGCCAAGTCGCTTTCGGATTCGAGGTCGAGATAAACCGAGGAAGGCATGGAGTCGGCCACGGTGATCGCGAGGGTCGTCTTGCCGACTTGCCGAGGTCCAAGCAATGCGACTGCCGAACGTTCGGACAGGCGTGCTTTCAACAATGGAAGGATCTGGCGGGCAATCATACTACCTTGCATTTATGGAGTTATATTCCAGAAATGCAAGGATGATTACATGCCGATAAAGAGCGCCAAATTGACCAATCCCGCACCAATCTAGCAATTAATTCGCCTCAACCGACGGTATCCACGCCTCGTCGGTGGAAAACGAAAAAATAGTCGCTCACCCTTTCCTTTTCCCGCGCATCTCAGCCTGAATCGACGCGCGCATTTCGCGCCAGCGGGCGAGCCGCTCGGCGATTCGCGCCTCCGAGCCCGCCGTCTTCGGCGTGAACAGCGACATCGGTTTTTCCAGATAGGCCTGTCCCGAAATATTCTCCGGGTAATCGTGCGCATACATGTAGTCCCTGCCCTGCCCCATGCGTTTGTTCGCCTGGCCGCTGCTTGAACGGCAGGACTCCGGCACTCGCTGCACCACGCCGCTCGCGATCTGCGCCTTCGCCGCGTGCAGGCCGAGCGTGATCGAGTTGCTCTTGCACGCGCACGCGATGTAAACTGTCGCGTGCGCCAGCGCGTATTCGCACTCCGGAAGGCCGACAAAATCGCACGCATGATGCGCCGCCACCGCCAGCGGCAACGCCAGCGGATCGGCCAGTCCCACGTCCTCCGACGCCAGAATCACCAAGCGGCGCGCGATAAATCGCGGGTCTTCGCCGCCCGCCAGCATTTTGGCCAGCCAGTAAAGCGCCGCGTCCGGATCGCTGCCGCGGCAGCTTTTGATAAAAACCGAAATTGTGTCGTAATGCTCGTCCTCGTCGGCGTCATAGCGCACGCGCCGCTCGCGCGCGAACGCCTCCAGTTCCTCCGGCGTGATCTCGCGTTTCGCACCGCCCTCAGCCGGCGGCATGCTCAGCACGATCACCTCGAGCGAATTGAGCGCGCGCCGCAAATCGCCGTCGCACAGCACCGCCAAGTCCGACAGCACCGCATCGCTCGCGGTCACGCCATGCGAGCCAAGGCCGCGCTCGGAATCGGCCAGCGCGCGCTTCAGCACACCCGCCACCGACGAGGCCGAGAGCGGCTCCAGCCGGAACAAATGACTGCGGCTCAGCAGCGGCGGATTCACATAAAATCCCGGATTGTGCGTCGTCGCGCCGATGAGCCGGATGTAGCCTTCCTCGACATCCGGCAGCAGCAAATCCTGCTGCGATTTGTTGAAACGGTGCAGCTCGTCAATGAACAACAGCGTCGGCGAGTCCGGCTGCGATCGCGCCTCCGCCAAAATCTCGCGCAGCTCCGCCACGTTGGACATCACCGCGTTGATACGCACGAACCGGCTCTTCGTCTCGCGCGCGATCACCTCCGCGAAACTCGTTTTTCCGCAACCCGGCGGCCCGTAGAAAATCAGGCTGCCAAAACGGTTGCTCGCAATCAAACGCGGCAGCAGCGCGCCCTTCGCCGTCAAATGCTCCTGCCCGACGATTTCGTCCAGCGCGCGCGGCCGCATCCGCGCCGCCAGCGGTTGCGCCGCCGAGGGTTTTTGCGGCATCGCGCTCAAAGCGCGCGCGCCGCGCGCCTTGCCCTTCGGTGCGAAACTCCCGCCAAAAAGATCAGCCTGTTCATCAAGTGCCATGTTGCCGCGACCAAACCAAATCCCCGAGCCCTCGGCAAGCACGGGAACGGCCCGTCGCCCGCCCGGCTTTTGCCCGGCGGGCTTAAAAAATCCATAAACTGAATTAAAAAACACCCTAAAATGAAATTTCACCTCGCCCTGCACCCCATCATTTGAGAGCGCTTTTGTGTGCGCAGAAGCACACAAACCCACAACCCGGCAAAACCCTTCGCAAACATGAAAACAAAAAACACATTTCTGTTGCTCATCGCTGCTCCTTTGCTCGCCGTCGCCCTTCTCATTTCCGGCTGCGGCAAGAAAGAAGCCGACCTCACCGTGCTCCGCGTGGGTTACTTTCCCAATATTACCCACGCCCAGGGCGTCATCGGCCGCGCCTCGACCGACGACGGCAAAGGCTGGTTCGAGCAACGCCTCGGCCCCGGCGTCAAGGTCCACTGGTATGCCTACAACGCCGGGCCCACCGCGATGGAGGCCATGATCGCCGGCTCCATCGACATGACCTACGTCGGCCCCAACCCCGCCCTCAACGCCTACATGCGTTCGCGCGGCGATGAAATCCGCGTCATCGCGGGCGCGGCCTACGGCGGTGCCGCGCTCCTCGTGCGCCCCGCCGCAAACATCAAGACGCCAGCCGACTTTCGCGGCAAAAAAATTGCCACACCCCAGTTCGCCAACACGCAGGACATCGCCGCGCGCGTCTGGCTCAAATCGCACGGCTTCAACGTCACGCAAACCGGCGGCGACGTCTCCATCCTCCCCGCCGCCAATCCCGACCAGCTTCTGCTCTTTCAGCAAGGCAAGATCGACGCCGTCTGGACCATCGAACCCTGGGTCTCGCGCATCGAACGCGAGGCAGGCGGCAAACCCTTCATCGAGCAAACCGACGCCATCACCACCATCCTCGTCGCCAGCAGCGGCGCGTTGAGGGACAAGCGCGCGCTCGTGGAAAAATTCCTCCAGGGACACCGCGAACTCACCGCGTGGATCAACGAGCACTCCGCCGAGGCGCAAGCCCTCGTCCAGCGCGGCATCACCAACACCGTGAAGCGCGAAATCCCGCTCGAACTCGTGCAAGCCTCCTGGAAACGCCTCCATTTTACAACCGATGTGAAACTCGCCCCATTCGAGGAACTCGTCACCCAAACCCGCGAGCTCGGGTTTATCAAGGACGACACCCAACTCGACCGCTTCATCGACACAAGCATATCCAAATAATTTTGGATTGCGCGCCGCCGAGCGACACCGAGATTGAAGCCGGAGCGGCAGCTCCCAATCGAAAATCCCCTATCCTAAATCCAAAATTTCAATGGGCATTCAACAGGAACTCGAAAACGAAGCGCCGTCGAAACTTTCAGTGCGCAACATTTCGAAGATTTTTCATTCGAAACACCAAATCGTGCGCGCGCTCGACGGTGTCTCGCTCGAAATCAACGAAGGCGAATTCGTGTGCCTCGTCGGCCCCAGCGGCTGCGGAAAAAGCACGCTCCTGAACATCATCGCCGGCCTCGACCAGGCCGACGAGGGCTCCGTGCTCTCGGACGGCCAGCGCATCTCCGGCCCGGGGCGCGACCGCATGGTCATGTTTCAAGAGCACGCGCTCTTTCCCTGGCTCGACGTGCTCGACAACGTCATGTTCGGCCTCCGCCTCAAGCCCAACCTCAAGACCAACGAACGCCGCGAAGTCGCCAAGTATTACCTGCACCTAGTCGGTCTCGACAACTTTCTGCACGCCAACATCCACGAACTCTCCGGCGGCATGAAGCAGCGCGTCGCCCTCGCCCGCGCCCTCGCGCCCAACCCCAAGGTCCTTCTCATGGACGAACCCTTCGGCGCGCTCGACGCCCTCACACGCGAACAACTCTACCGTGACATCCAGCGCATCTGGGCGCAGCGAAAAAAAACCATCGTCTTCGTCACCCACAACGTCCGCGAAGCCGTCTGCCTCGGCGACCGCGTCGTGCTCTTCTCCCCGCACCCTGGGCGCATCCGGCATGAGTATCCCATCACCCTCCCCCGTCCGCGCGACATCAACAGCGTTTCACTCGCCGAAAAATCCGGCGAGATTCTCCAAGCCCTGAAAGGCTACCTCAACGACAGCGTGGTCACCGCCGCCAACAGCCGCACACCCTTCAACACAGACGGAGCCGCCGAATGAAAACCCGCATTATCTCCGCCATCGCATTTTTCCTTCTCCTGCTCGTCGCATGGGAGGCCGCCTCGCTCCTCGGATGGGTCAACCGCATCCTCATCCCCGCGCCCAGCGATGTGCTCCGCTATCTCTACGGCGCGGTCCTCGATGGCTCGCTCGCCTCCGCCGCGCTCGTCACCGTCAAGCGACTCATCCTCGGCTACCTCTGCGGCATCGTCATCGGGTTGCCCCTCGGCCTTGTCACCGCCCGCTTCAAACTTTTTCAGGACACCATCGGACTGCTCGCCCTCGGCCTGCAAACCCTGCCAAGCGTTTGCTGGGTGCCGCTCGCGATCATCTGGTTCGGGCAAACCGAGTCCGCCATGTTTTTTGTCGTGGTCATGGGCACGCTCTGGTCGGTGATCATAGCGACCGAGACGGGCGTGCGCACCATCCCGCCCATCTACGCCCGCGCCGCGCGCACCATGGGCTCGCGCGGCATTCACACCTGGGTGAACGTCATGCTCCCCGCCTCGCTGCCCTTTATCGTGAGCGGCATGAAACAAGGCTGGGCCTTTGCATGGCGCTCGCTCATGGCAGCCGAAATCTATGTGACAATCCTCACCGGTTTTGGCCTCGGCCACCTGCTGCACTACGGACGCGAGCTCAACGCGATGGAGCAAGTCATCGGTGTCATGTTTGTGATTGTTGTGATCGGCCTGCTCGCCGACAAAGTCCTCTTCTCGCCGTGGGAGCGCTTCCTCCACCGCCGCTGGGGCACGCAAGGCAGCCGCTGATGCGGCGCGCGCGGCGAGGTTTACGGTTTACAGCTTGCGGTTTACAGTTACCCAAACAGTAACATCCGCAATCCGGCGCGGAAGCGCCCAACCGTAAACCGCAAACCCACCCGCACCCTTCCAATCGTGCCCGCCTCAACTGACGCATCCACGCCCGTTTCCCTCATCATCACGATGTCCGCCATCTGCATCGCGGGATTGTTTCTGCTGTGGCATTGGGAACTGGGTCCCACCGCGCGCAAGACCGTGCAATACTCGCGCGTCCGGCACATCGCCGCCTCGTGGCCCTATTTCGCGGCAATGTGCATCCTCGTGGTTTTCGCCGCCTTTTTCGCGCAAAGCCTCTTCGTGCAATGCTGCAAGTGGATTCATTCCGACTTTTCCCTTAAAAACGGCTTCAACCAGATGCTCTCGCAAGGGGCGTTCGACATTGGCGCAATCGCCGCGGTGCTCTACGCCCGGCGCTTTCTTCTGGTCATGGAACGCCTGCCCCGCCTCGCAATCCTCGCGCACGCGCAACCCAAGCCAGCCAAGCCAATCCCGCTGCTCCAGGCCATTCTCGTTGGCATCGGGGTTTTCTGCATCGCGCGCACGGTTTTCATTCCGGTTGCGTTCGCCTGGGACTGGTTGCTCGACCGCGCCGGTGCCGAGGCCGCAAGCCAGGATCTCGTCCAAATTTTCATCAACGAAACTTCGCCCGCCCGCATTGCCGCGCTTGCTTTCATAGCCGTGGTCATCGCGCCTGTCACCGAGGAGGCGATTTTTCGCGGGGGGCTTTTTGGCTACATCCGCACCCGCACCCAGCGCCTGATCGCGCTCATCATCCCCTCGTTTGTTTTCGCGCTGGTGCATTTTAACCTGCGCGTGTTTCCGCTCCTCTTCATTTTCGGCGTCATCCTTTCGGTTTCCTACGAGCGCACCGGACGCCTCACGGTTCCAATCATCGCGCACGCACTGCTAAACCTCAGCACAATCCTCACCATTCTCCTCGGCCTTGCAAACTAGCCTCCAATCCCCGCGCCCTCCGACGCCCGCGCCAGCCAACACACATGCACCCGTTTAGCAGCAAACCCGGCGAAACCGTTTCCGCGCTCGGCGAGGAAAAACTCATCGCATCCATCCGCCGCTGGCTCGGCCCCGTCTCGCCGCCCGCGCCGCTCGGCATCGGCGACGATTGCGCCGTTCTCGCGCCCTCGAAACGCGCCCAAGCCGTCACCGTCGACCCCGTCATTTACGGGCGCCATTTCGACGACGCCGTGCCGCCGCGCGCGGTCGGGGCAAAGCTCCTCAAGCGCAACCTCAGCGACCTCGCCGCAATGGGCGCCGCGCCCGTCGCCGCCGTGCTCGCAATCACGCTCGATCCGGGCGTGCGCATCGCATGGCTCGAACAATTCTACCGCGGACTCGCCTCCTGCGCGCGCGCATACCGGCTTCGCGTCATCGGCGGCGACATCGCGCAAAACACCGGCGCGCTTGCCGCCAGTCTCACGCTCATCGGGCGTGCCACGACGCCCCGCATGCTCCTGCGCACCGGGGCGCGCGCGGGCGATCACATCTACACCACCGGCACGCTTGGCGGAAGCCTTCTGGGAAAACACTATCGTTTCACGCCGCGTCTCGCCGAGGGCGCGTGGCTCGCCGCTCGCGCCGAAGTCCGCTCAATGATGGACATCAGCGACGGCATCGCAAAAGACCTTCACTCGCTCACGCCCGCCGGGGCGCGGGCGGAGATCGACGCCACGGCCATTCCGATCAGCGCCGCCGCGAAAAAAATGGCGCGCGGCGACAACCGCCCTCCCCTCGCCCACGCGCTTTGCGACGGCGAGGACTACGAGATCCTCTTCACCGTCGCCTCAAAAACAAACTTCCCCGCCTTCGAGAAAAAATGGCGCGCGCGTTTTCCGAAAACCCCGCTCGCTCGCATCGGCAGATTTGTCCCGTTGCACGCGCCGCGCGCCCCCGGTGCCATCGACCTAGCCGCCCATCACGGCTACGAACACCTCGCAATCGCCCGCTGATGTTTGTGAGGTTCACGATTTACAGTTCACCGTTTACAGTTATCCAAGCCATCAAAGTTCCAACCGGCGCGCCCGCGCCCAACTGAAAACCGCAAACCGTAATCCGCTAACTCCGCCTCCGGCTTCTCCCGTGTCCGATCTTCTCCAACAACTCCGCGCCGGCCTCACCACGCATTCCGCAGAGGAAACACGCTCGCTCGCCGAACGCCTCGCGCACGTGCTTCCGCGCAACGCCACGCTCGCGCTGCATGGCGATCTCGGCGCGGGCAAAACAACCTTCGTTCAGGGTCTTGCGCACGGTCTCGGCATCCAAAGCTCAATCACAAGCCCCACGTTCACCATCTTCACAATCCACCGCGGCCCGATTGCCAGCCTCGTTCACCTCGACGCCTACCGCCTCGAAAACGACCGCCAAATCGACTCGCTCATGCTGGAGGATTTTCTGATCACGCCCTACATCCTCGCCGTTGAGTGGCCTGAAAAAATCGCCTCATGGCTTCCCGAAACCGCCTGGCATTTCAGCCTCGGAATCACCCCCGAACAAAATCACTTCGTGCGTCTGGACAAATCCGCGGCGTAGCCACAGGCAAAAACGAAGAAGCCGTTTCGCTGACGGGCAAATGTCCGCCTCCACACTGCGCGCGGCCACATTTTCAAACGATTGACCTCAATCATATTTTAAAAACAATCGCGCCTCATAAATTTGAATCCTCATGCGCGTCCCCCTGCATATTGTTGAAGCTCGTCGCGAGCGGCTTCGCACCCTTATCCGGCACGACGGCTTTCTGCCCATCGCCGACATTTGCGCGCGGCTGAGCATTTCCGAGGCCACCGCGCGCCGCGACCTCGCTGCAATCGAGGCGGAGGGACACATCACGCGCACTTACGGCGGCGCGCTGGCCGATTACAACATCTCCTTCGCATCGATCGGCGAACGCGCCAAGCGCGCCCGTTCGGCCAAGGCGCTCATTGCGCGCGCCGCAATCAAACGCGCGCCACTCCACGGCACGATCTTCCTCGACGCGGGCACGACGGTGCTCGCGCTTGCGCGGCTGCTCGCGCGGCGTCCGGGGCAGCAGCTCACCGTCGTCACCAACAGCCTCGCCATCGCCTCGGTGATCGGCGGCGCGCCCGGCATCACGCTGCATTTGCTCGGAGGCGTTTTCCTGCACCGCCAGGCGTCGCTTTTCAACAAGCACGCGCCGGACGCGCTGGCGGATTGGAAATTCGACGCCGCTTTTCTGGGCGGCGAGGCGATGAACCCGAAGGGGGTTTTTAATTCGCATCCCGAACTCGTGCAGTTGCAGCGCGCGGTGCTCGACCATGCGGCGAAAAATGTTTTTTGCATCGACGCCACCAAGCTCGCCCGCGACACGCCGCACCACGTCATCGCGTGGGACAAAGTCGGCTGCCTCGTCACGAACACAACGCCGGCGCAACTCGCCGAGGCCGGAATCGAGCTGGACAAAAGCCGGATTGTTCCCGCGTAAACCGCGCGCGGTGATTTCGCAGCGACGGAACCCTCCTGACGTTTTTTAGTCAATCAAGCGCCAGCAACGTTTTCACGCGACGGCCAATCGCCTCGGAAGGCTCGATCACACGCGCACGCCCGGCGGCAAGCTCGGTGATCAGTTCCTTGATCCAGTGATAATGCGTGCAACCAAGCACGATCACGTCGGCGCCCTGCTCGCACACACCCTCGATCGTTTTCTGAATGTGCGAGCGGTTCATCAGATTGTTTTCGATCAGGCACGCCCACTCACCGCAATCCGGCTCGATGATGCGCAACCCGGCCCCGTAATCGCGCACGAGCCGTTTGTAACGCGCGCTGGCCAGCGTCGCCGACGTTGCGCAAACTGCGACGATTTTGCCGCGCGTCAACGCGGCCGCCGTTTTCACCATTGGTTCGATGCCGATGAATTTTTGCGCGGGATATTTTTCGCGAAGCGCGTCGATTGCGAGCGCGGTGGCGGTGTTGCACGCAAGAATGATCACATCGCATTTGCTCGCGAGCAGCGACTGGATCGCCGCGTCTGTCAGGCATAGCACGGCTTCGGGTGATTTGCCGCCGTAGGGCACATTGGCGCGGTCGTTGACAACGAGAACCTCCGCCCCGGGAAAAGTTTTTCGCAATGCGTCGGCCACTGCTTCGCCGCCGATGCCGCTGTCAAATACGCCTAGTTTCATGCTCGAAGACAGGATGGACAGGATCGGCAGGATTCAATCCGAAAAAACAGGCGCGCCCCGGCATGCGTCCCGAAAAACGCGCGGGCATTAATATTTGTCGCACAGCGCCGTTTACCACATGGATTATTCTACTCCCCACCATGAAAACCTTTTGCTATCTGATTCTATTATTCTCAACCGCAATGATCGCCACGCCTTTTTTGCACGCCTCCGCGCCAAATCCAACAAAGGAAGAGTTAGAGAAGCGGATCAAGGAACGCAGAGGCCCTGAAACCTTTGCCGAAATCGAGGAGCTTTTCGCCGAGCTTCCGTCGTTCTTCCATAATTACAGCGAAAAAGCGAAAGAGCAGTCCGAGGTTTCATTCGATTCCAAAGGTTACATGAAACTCGCCTCGGCGCTGCAAAAACAAAGGGAGGAACATGCGGTGCCCATGTTGCGCAAACTCGCCAAGCGCCCCGACGGGAGCAAAGTCGCCGCGCTCTGCCGCATGCTTTTTGTCGCCCGCAAGGACGGCGTATTTCGCGCGCCCATGTGGGGCGCGCCCGACAGCCTGCCGCGCCCCGATGGCAAGAAATGGCCGCTCGAACCCATTGCAATCATGCAGGGCGTGCCCGTCCTCGTCACCCGAGGCCATGCGCTTGCCGGAAAAGTTGAATCCGCCGAAAGCTACATCGAATACTGCGTGGCGGAATGTGACTGGCGCACGCAACAGTTTTACACCGCAAAGCAAAGAGTGATCGAATTGGCCATCGCCAAGATCCTGATCGACATCTCGCCGGAAGGCCCGTGGATCAACCAAGATTGGATCAATTTCGTGCAAACTCAAGTTCGCCACGCCTCGCACCGCGCGGATACTCCAACAATATGGCAGGATTCTTCACGCAAGATTCCGCCTGAGAAAAACCCTGCCCTCCCCGGCGATTTCAGTTCACGTCGTGCCGCGCTGCGGAAAGCACTTTGCGCCTCATTCAATATCAACTCCATTCCCCCTGAGCGCGAGGCAGATTTCTGCGAAATTCTCACCGTCTATTTGCACAAGGAGCGATATCTTTATAATTCCATAACCAATATTTCCTTTTCCTCGCCAACCAAGGCCTACCTTAATTTTTTCGACAACGACTCTCGCCATGGTGGCGGCGCCTCCCTCACGAAAATGATAGGCCAATGGAGCGCCGAGTTTTTCTATATCGAGTAACCGCAAAATTTTGCCCGAACATGCACCGCTGCTGCGACAAAATCACGCCAACTTTAGAAAAAAAAGCGCGGGCATTAACATTTGATACACACCACCGTTGATTCCATGAATTGTAACTACCCTCGATGAACACCTTCTGTTACCTGATGCTGACACTTGCGATCACAATGATCGCCACGCCTTTTTTGCATGCCTCCGCGACAAATCAAAACAAGGAAGAGCTTGCGAAGCGAATGAAGGAAAGCAGCGGTCCCAAAACCTTTGCCGAAATCGAGGAGCTTTTCGCCGAGCTTCCGCCGTTATTCCACAATTACAGCGAAAAAACGAAAGAGCAGTCCGAGGTTTCATTCGATCCCAAAGGCTACATGAAACTCGCCGTCGCACTGCAAAAACAAGGAGAGGAACATGCTGTGTCCGTTTTGCGCAAACTCGCCAAGCGGTCCGATGGCAGCAAAGTAGTCGCGCTCTGCCGCATGCTTTTTGTCGCCCGCAAGGACGGCGCATTCCGTGCTCCCATGTGGGGCGCGCCCGACAGCCTGCCGCGAGAAGATGGCAAACCGTGGCCGCTCGAACCCATCGCAATCATAAATGACATTCCGTTTCTTGTCACAATGGGTTACGACATTGCCGGAAAACCAGAATCGGCGAGCGACTATGTGGAATACTGCATCGCCGAATGCGAATGGAACAAACGGAATTATCTCGCGCTTCAAATTTATAAGATGAGGAGAAACGCCCCCACTGTTGACATGGAAATCAAGGCCGCATGCGCCAAGCTCCTCATACTAAACGTCCCCCAGGAAAAATGGGGCGAAAAGGAATGGGCTCGACGTTGGGCGCCGTTCATGCGGGCCCAAACTAAAAACTGGAATCGTTCCCTCAAAATAAAACCAGCGGATTTCCGCGCGCGCAAAAACACACTCCGATACCTGCTGGATGACCGGTTCGATTTGTCATCCGTGCCGAAAGAACGCGAAGACGATTTTTACGAGATAATCGAAGCTTTCATTCAAGGCCAGCATCACCGGCGAGATGAGTTCATTTATAAAATTCAGTTTACTTCACCGGATGCAGCCGAACTTCAGTTTTCCGATAGTGGCATGCACGGCGGTGGCGTGGCCTCTACCAGAAAGGAAAACGGCAAATGGGTCATTGGGCTAACCCTTTATTTGCAATAAAGCCCTCCCTCACCCCTTCCCCTGCCGTCTGTAGTGCTCGCGGTATTCGCGCGGGGATTTGCCGGTGCGCGCGGCGAACATGCGCATGAATGACGACAGCGACGAGTAGCCGCTGCCTCGCGACACGGCTTCGAGCGGCATCTCCGTTTGCCGCAGCAACCGCCTCGCGTTTTGCAGGCGCAGCTCGACAAAAAAATCGTGCACGGTTTGCCCGAGGTCGGCGTTGAACGCGCGTTCGAGCGTGCGTCGCGACATGCCCACCGCCTCCGCAACCTCGTCGGTGCCGATCAGCCTGTGGCTTTCCGCGCGGATGAAATCGACCGCCTTCAACACCGCGGGGCGCGCGGGCGGGAGTCGGTCCGTCGAGGCGCGGCTGACAACCTCCAGCGGCGCGACGCGCTGCCAGCGTTTTTCCTGCGCCAGCGTTTTTCCCGACAACAAGTGCTCGAGCGTTTCCGCCGCGGCGCGTCCGATTCGGCGCGTCGGCAGGGCCACGCTGGTGAGGCGCGGCAGGGTCAGTTCGCAAATCAATTCGTCGTCGCCGATCCCGATCACGCCGACTTCGTCCGGCACGCGGATTCCCGCCCAGCGACACGCGGCGAGCACGCGCTCGCCCATCTTGTCGTCAAAGGCGAGCACGCCCACGGGTTTTGGCAGCGAGCGCAGCCAGCGCATCAGTTTTTCAATGTCCATCTGGCCGTCGCGACGCTGGTCCTCAAACGTGTGCCCGGCCGGACCCGAGAGCGCCATGAGGTGTTTCGCGCGCGTCGACGACGGGCTGCTGCCCGCGAGTCCGCAGTATCCAAAAAACTCGAATCCCACCGCGCGGAGATGCTCGACCGCCACGCGCACGAGCGCCTCGTCGTCCACGAACACGGCCGCGTCGTCCAGCGGCAGGTGGCGCGCGCTTGTCTCCACGCAAACAACGTTCTTGTTTTTCACCGCCTCCTGCAACTCGCGCGAGCGGTCGTAAAAGATCGCGCCGTCCAGCGAAATGCCCGCGAGTTTCGCGATCTCGTCCGCGTTGTCCTGCCGGATCAGGTAGAGACGCCAGTTTCGCTCGAGCGCGTATTGGTAGCAACCGAGCAGGCGTTCGCGCCCCGGGCCGTCGCGGGTGTCGATGCACACGGCGACATGCAGCGGATCGCCGGGCTTGCGGCGTGCGCGGGGCTTGTTGCGGTTGCGAGGCATGCGTCGAGAAGAAGCGTTCCGCCAGTGCCGGTCAATAGACCTCTTCGTGAAATCATCGGCTTGGGGAGCGCGCGCGTCCCGCGTGCTGGTTTGGGCGTCCCGCCCGAACCCTCGCCCATGCGCGGCGGGACGCCGCACAAGACACGCGGGACGCGTGTGCTCCCCGGAAAGAATTCGTCTCCGTCCGTGTTTCTCATTTCCCGGGTCAATGTCGCAAAATAGAAACGGGTTGCCGCAAATGGCTGTTTGCCTTCGCGGGTCGTGAATCCAGCCTTTGCGGACATGTATTCCCCCATGCGTTTTCTCGCCGCCTGCGTCGGCGCCATCGGCTTGGTCACCCCTCTTTTTGCGCAAGACGAATCACCCTCGCGCACCGTGGCCGGCTGGGAACGCTGGCCCGCCGCCGGAGTGAAAACGCTTTCGTCCGAGGCCGCGCCCAACGAATCCGGCTGGCTCGAACTAACCGCACCACGCGACGCAAAACGCGTCGGCATTTCCGTGAGACCGGAGGCGGGCGCGGGCTCGTGGGATTTGGAGGCGTTTGCCGAAATCGCCGTGCCGTTCCGCAACCTCGGGACGGAGCCGGTTGATGTTGAGCTTGCGGTGTTCGACGCCGCCTCGGCCACCGGGCCGGTCAAAATTCATCACAGGCACTATCGCGCCCCGGCGACGCTGCCCGTGGGCGGCCAGGTCGTGTGGGTAACGGTGCCGATCACCGGCAAAAACAAATCGCCGCTCGACGGCAAACTGATCTCGCTCGTTGGCAAGCCGCGGGAGTTCGCCCGCCACGGGGTCATGGACGGCGCAAGCATCGCGCGCATCGAAATCCATGCAAAAAACGCGCGCGCCGGACAACGTTTCGCCATCGGCAAAGTCGTCGCGCGCGGCGTGCCCGAGCCATGGCGCGACTGGCCGGAAAGCCGCGTGTTTCCGCTCGTGGATGAATTCGGGCAATACGCGCACCGCGAGTGGCCTGGCAAAATAAAATCGGAGCGCGATTTCGCCGCGCGCCTGAACGCCGAGGACGCCGACATCGCCGCGCATCCACGCCCCGCAAAATGGAACCGTTACGGCGGCTGGGCGGCTGGGCCGCAGCATCGCGCGACCGGATTTTTCCGCGTCGAAAAAATCGACGGCCAGTGGTGGCTCGTCGATCCGGAGGGGCGGCTCTTTTGGTCGCACGGCGTGGTGCGCGTCGCCACGCTTCAGCGCGTCGGCGGCGTTTATCGCGGCACGCCGCTTCCCGACCGCGAGCATTTCTTCACGCTGCCGCCAAAAGATTCCGCGTCGCCGCTCGCGCGGTTTTACGGCGACGAGTCGCCCTCGACGCGCGGCTATTATTTGGGAAAAGGCAGGCACGCCGTTTATGATTTTCTTGAGGCCAATCTTTTCCGCAAGCACGGCGCGGACTGGGAGGCGGCGCACAAGGCGCGCGCGCTGCGGCGCCTCGAAAGCTGGGGATTGAACACCATCGCCAACTCCTCCGATCCCGACATTTACCTGCGCCGCAAATTTCCCTACACGGCGATTCTCTACTCCGCGCCGATGGGCGCGTCGGAGTTTCGCATCGAGGCGTCCGGCGGAAGCTGGGGCAAGCTGCCCGATCCGTTCGACCCCGCGTGGGAGCGGCACATGGAGCACACCATGCGCACCGAGTTGAGGGAGTCGCTCAACGACCCGTGGTGCCTCGGTTTCTTCGTGGACAACGAGCTGCGCTGGGGCAACTCGTGGCATGCCGCCGAGGTCACGCTCGCCTCACCGGCCTCGCAACCCGCCAAGCGCGCTCTCGTTTCCGTGCTGCGAAAAAAATACCGCGACATTGCCGCGCTGAACACCGCGTGGGCGACCGCGCACGAAAGTTGGGACGCGCTACTCGCCGCAACCGCGCCGCCCGACAAAACACACCCCGCCGCCAAGGCCGACCTCGAAATGTTGAGCGAACACATCGTCGAAAAATATTTCGCCGGCTGCCGCGCGGCGGTCAAGGCCGCGTCGCCGAATCACCTGTATCTCGGTGCGCGTTTCGCGGGCAGCGGCAGCGCGTTTGTCACGCGCGTGGCCGCGCGCCACTGCGACGTGATCAGCATCAACATCTACGCGTCGAGTCTCGCCACGCTTCCCGCCATCCTCGATACCGCGAAGGGCATGCCCGTGCTGATTGGGGAGTTCCACTTCGGCGCGCTTGATCGCGGGCCGTTTTGCGCCGCCCTCGTGCGCGTGGCCGACCAGGACGCCCGCGCGCTCGCCTACCGCGAATACGTGCGCAGCGGCCTGCGCAACCCGGCGATCATCGGCACGCATTGGTTTCAATATTACGACCAGCCGACGACCGGGCGTTTCGACGGCGAAAATTACCAAACGGGCCTGCTCGACATTTGCGACACGCCCTACGCCGAAACCATCGAGGCCGTGCGCGACGTCGCCGCCACGCTCTACGAAACGCGGTTTGGAGTGCGCAAATGAAACGCCAGCCCCAAACAACACCGGCATGAAAACGCAAACCAACCGCTCGCCCATCCCCACGCATCCGTTTGCCGTTGTAACGCAGACTGCCAAGTCTGCCCTTGAAAAAATCACGCAATTAATGGAAGGCAGACTTGGCAGTCTGCGCTACGTTGGCCGCAATGTTGGCCGCACTGTAACCACGCCAAAGGCGTGTCACAACTTAGCCCAGGGTGGAGTCTGCGACACCCTGGGTATGCTATTTTTTGAATACAGCGCCCTGAAGGGGCGCAACAAATCAGCGCGCACCGTAACATGTTGTCGCGCCCCTTCAGGGCGCCGGTCTTGTGGTATCGGTAACCCGGGGTTGCGCGCTACGCGCTCACCCCGGGCTAAGTTGTGTGACGCCGTTGGCGTCGTGTATGCCGTCGTTCCACCAATGTTAAGCGATTTCCAATTCCATTCACCATGAAAGTCACCGCAATCGAAACACACATCTGCCACGCGTGGCGCACGAACTGGGTTTTTGTGCGCGTGCTCACCGACGACGGCATCCACGGCGTCGGCGAGGCCACGCTCGAATACCGCGAGCAAACCGTCGCGCAAGCGTGCAAGGAGCTTGAGCGCTATCTCGTCGGGCGCGATCCGTTCGACATCGAGGCATTTTGGCACGACACCTACCGCGACGTTTACTGGCGCGGCGGACCGGTGCTGATGAGCGCGCTCTCCGCAGTCGAAATGGCGCTCTGGGACATCAAGGGCAAGGCGCTCGGCGTGCCCGTGTGGCAGTTGCTCGGCGGACGCGTGCGCGACCGCGTGCCGTGCTACGCGAACGGCTGGTTCGCGCCGGCGGTGCGCCCGGACGAGTTTGCGGAAAAAGCGCGCGTCGCCGTCGCTCAGGGTTTCCGCGGACTGAAATGGGACCCGTTCGGCTCGGCCTACATGAACATCGGCAAGCGCGAACTCAACGACGCGATGGCGTGCGTGCAGGCCGTTGTCGAGGCGGTCGGCCCCGACGTGGATATTTTGATCGAGGGCCACGGACGTTTCAACGTGCCCACGGCGATCCGCATCGCGCAACGGCTGGAGGAGTTTGACATCACCTGGTTCGAGGAGCCGGTGCCGCCGGACAACCTCGACGCGCTCGCCGAGGTGAAGCAGCGCGTGCGCGTGCCCATCGCCGCCGGCGAACGCCTTTACAGCCGCTGGGATTTTCGCGCGCTCCTGCAACGCGGCGCCGCCGACTACGTGCAGCCCGACGTGAGCCATGCGGGCGGAATCGGCGAGCTGCGCAAAATCGCCGCGATGGCCGAGACGCATCACATCGCGATCTGCCCGCACAACCCGTCCGGCCCGGTCGCCAACGCCGCCACGCTGCAACTCGCCGCGTGCACGACCAACTTTTTCCTGCTCGAAACCATGTCGAACGACGTGCCGCACCGCCGCGAAATCAGCACCGAGCAGGCGCGTTTCGAGGCGGGCGCGCTGCTCATCCCCGACGGGCCCGGCCTCGGCATCGACCTGCGCATTGATGAAATTGCGAAGCATCCCTACGAGCCGCGCAACCTGCGGCACTACACCGGCGCGCTCACGCAAATCCGCCCGCCTGACGCCGTCTCCTACTTCAATCCCGAAACTTCAAACACTCCGAAAAAACAACAATGAACTTCCAAGGAAAACACGTGCTCGTCACGGGCGCGGCAGCCAACTCCGGCTTCGCCATCGCGCGCCGCTTCGCCGCCGCGGGCGCGCAAGTCGCGATCAACGACATCGACCCCGACGCCACCGCGCGCGCCGCCGCCGAAATCAGCGAAGCCACCGGAGCGGACGTGCTCGCGCTGCCCGCCGACCTCACGAAACGCGAGGGCATCGCGGGCATGTTCCGGCAAGTGCGCGACAAGTGGGGCCGGCTCGACATCCTCGTGAACAACGCCGTGCAGCACGCCATCGGCCACTCGTTCGCGGACATGCCGTTCGAAGTGATGGAAAACGTCGTCCGCGTGAACCTCATGGGCACGTTTTTGTGCGGCCAGGAAGCCGCGCGGCTCATGATCGCGCAAGGCGGCGGGGCGATTGTGAACCTCGGCTCCAACACCGCGCAGCGCGCCATCCGCAACCGCAGCATTTATTGCGCGACAAAGGGCGCGATCGAGGCGCTCACCCGCGCGATGGCGCTCGAACTCGGCGGGCACAACATCCGCGTCAACACCGTCGTGCCCGGTTACATTCGCACCAACCGCTGGGATCACATCACGCCCGAAACCGCCGCGCAGCGACGCGCCATCGTGCCCATCGGCTGGGAATCGACGGGCGACGACATCGCCGACTCGGTGCTCTTTCTCGCCTCGGAACAGGCGCGCCGCATCACCGGCTCCCGGCTGGTGATTGACGGCGGCTGCTCGGTCCAACTCGTCCCGCAAGCACTCGAAACATGAAACCAGCCGCCGCAAATCCCGTAGGGGCGCACCTTGCGTGCGCCCTCGTGTCAGCCCGCTTTGGGTGTGCGCACGCGCACAGTCCTTCGCATACAAGGGCGCACGCAAGGTGCGCCCCTACAAGACCAAACCAAACCGAAGCACGCATTAGACCCAAAAAACCAAAACATCTGGCATGAAACCTCAAAAACCACTCCGTCCGGGCTACAAATGGGAGCTGCTCGCGCTGCTCTGCCTGGCGTTTTTCTTCCACCAGGGCGACCGCGCGATCTTCGGCGTGGTGCTGCCGCAAATCCGCGCCGAGCTGCTGCTCACCGGTTCGCAGGAGGGCCTGGTCGGCTCGGTGCTCTTCTTCACGCTCGCCATCCTGATGCCCTTCGCGGGTTTTGTCGGCGACCGGTTTTCCAAGACGCGCGTCATCACCGGCTGCTTGATATTCTGGAGCACCGCCACGCTCTTCACCGGCTTCGCCGGCGGCGTGGTCGCGCTCGTGGCGTTGCGCAGCGTGGCGACCGCGGGCGGCGAGGCCTTTTACGCGCCCTCGGCGTATTCTCTGCTCGCCAAGTTTCACCGCTCGACGCGCAGCATCGCCATGTCCGTCCACCAAACCGCGCTCTACATCGGCGTGATGACCAGCGGCTTCCTCGGAGGCTGGATCGCCGACTGCTGGGGCTGGCGCTCCGCGTTCTACGTGTTCGGCGGCTGCGGCATCTTGCTCGGCTTTGTGTTCATCTTCCGCTTGCGCGACACAAATGACGAGAAGTCGCTCGAGCCACCGCCCGCGGACGCGCCGCCCGCCGCCGCCCCCGTCGCGGAGCCGACGCTCTTCCAGTCGTTCGCCATGATTTTTCGCACGCCGACGGCGCTGCTGCTCACGGTCGCGTTCACCGCCATCGTTTGCGTGAACAACGCCTACGTCGTCTGGGCTCCCTCGTTTCTTCAGGACAAGTTCAACCTCTCGCTCACGCTGGCGGGCGGCTACGCGATGTTCTTCCACCACTTCGGCGCCATGGCCGGCGTGCTCGCCGGCGGCGCGTTTTCGGACTACCGCGCGCGCACCCGCCCGACCGCGCGCCTGGAGTTGCAAACCGTCGCGATGGCGCTCGGCGCGCCGGCGATTTTCTGGATGGCCATGGCGCCGGGCCTCGTCTCCGTGTGCGTTGCCATGACCGCATTCGGCCTCTTCCGCGGCCTCTACGAATGCAACACCCACGCCTCGCTCTTCGACGTGATTCCGCCGCGCTTCCGCGCCACCGCCGTGTCGATGATGACCATGATGGCGTTTCTCGTCGGCTCGCTCTCGCCGCTGCTGCTCGGACGCATGAAGGACATTTACACCGACGGCTCCGGGCTCACGCGCGGGTTCGCCGTGCTCGCCTCGCTTTACCTCGTCGGCGCCATCGCCGTGGGTTTCGCCCGCGCGCGCACATTCCGCCGCGACCGTGTCGGTCTGGTTTGATTTTTCCCAAAACCGGACAACAATTCCGCCCATGAAATTCCCCCGCGCCGCCGCACGCCTCCTTGTCATTCCGGCCCTGCTCTGCGTCCTCGCGACGTCCGCGTTTTCCGCGCTGCCGAAAACCGGTCGCGCCGGCCCCGTCACGTGGAGCAATCCGCTTCTCGAAAAGACGTTCCCGTTGCTCGCCGTCCTCGAAAGCGATCCCGCCGTCGGCGCCGCGCTCGCCGCGCATCCCGAACTCGCCGCGCTTGCGCAAGCCAAGTTCCGCGCGATCCCGGCCTCCGCCGCGGCGAGCAAGGATGCGACAACCCTCGACGCCCTCACCGCGCAAATCGACCCGCTCCTCTGGTCCGACGCCGAGATTCAGCAAGTCGCCGAAATCCTCCGCGGCCTCCTCGCCGACAGTCCCGCGCTCCGCGCCGCCGTCCGCGACAACCTTCGCCCGAGCGGTCTTTTCGCGCTCCACGAAAAACTCCCCGACGCCGATTTCCTCGCGCGCGCCTGGGGCGATGCCGCCGGCATGGTCAACCTCGTCATCAAAACCTACGCGCTCGGCGTTCCGCCCCGCTACGCAAAAATCGACGCGCTCGCCTACGATCCCGCCTCCGCCTACCACGTCAAAACGACACGCGAACTTCTCGTGCTCGTGCGCGACGACCCCGAGGCCGCGCGGCTTTTCATCCAGCCCTCGCTCCGTTTCGCGGTCATGCTCCTGCAAGCGCACCAGCGCGATTATGCCGGACGTTTCGAGCCGTTGCACGCGGGTGAAAACCAGGCCGCATTTGCCCGCGCCGCGAAGATTGATTGGACGCGTTACAAGCACACCGCCCTGCTCGTGCTCGGCCACGGCGCGCACATCTCCGGCGTGCCCCTCAGCCCGACGGGCCGCGCCTCGCTCGACGCCGCCATCCGCAGATTCCGCGAGGGCGACTCCGCGTTTCTGGTGCTGACCGGCGGCTACGTCTGGCCCTCCGGCACCAATTATTGCGAAGCGGTTGAAATGAAACGCGTCGTTGTCCGCGACTTCGGCGTGCCGGAGGAATGCATCATCATCGACCCGCACGCCCGCCACACCACCACCAATTACCGCAACACCGCGCGCCTGCTCATCCGCCTCGGCGCGCCCCTGGACAAAACCATCCGCGTGCTCACCACCGACACGCACGTGAACTACATCGTCAGCCCGCGCTTCCAAAGAAACGCCAAAAAGGAGCTCGGCTATTCGCCCTTCACGCTCGTCTCCCAAGCCGGCCCGCTCGAACTCATAGGCAAACTCTCCCCGCTCTCCACCCAAGTCGGCACCGACCCGCTCGACCCATGACGGTGTTTTGGAAAATTGAAAATGCGCGCCCACCCATCCCCGACGGGGATGCGTCTTTTAGCCCGGGGTTGGTGCGAGAAACGAGCGCCTACCCCGGGTGGGATAAAAAAGAAAACACAACCCTGAAAGGGTTGCGTTCGTTGAAAACGCACGGTGCGCAAACAGGCCACAACCCCGTCGGGGTTGGTTGTAATGCTTATCATTCCCGGGGTAGCTCGCCGCGCTCGCAACCCCGGGCTAAAAGACAGAAGCCCGTTGGGCTTCATGCAATGTCAGTTTTTTAAACCCAATAACATGAAACCAAAATCCCTCACCTCACTCCTCCGCATTGTCGCGCCCGCCCTCCTCGCCACGGCCCTGTGCCTCCCCGCGACGGCACAAACCGTCCATCCAAAAGCGGCGCCCGTGCAGCTCAAACGGATCGGCAAAGTCACCCCGCGCGCATCGGTCGAAGGCGTCAGCCCGCGCATCGGCATCGGCTTCGAAAAACTCGACCGTAATGTTTTCGACCCGGAAAAAGCCTACGACAAAGTCGGCGCGCTCGGCGTCAAGTGGGTGCGCATCCAGTCCGGCTGGCAGCGCACCGAAAAAGTTCGAGGCCAATATGATTTCGCGTGGCTCGACAGCGTGGTGGACAACCTCATCAAGCGCGGCATGACGCCGTGGATCAACCTCTGCTACGGCAACGAACTCTACACGCCCGAGGCGAAAAAATATTTCGGCGCCGTCGGCGTGCCACCCGTGAAAACCGGGGAGGAAAGACGCGCGTGGGCCGCCTACGTCACGGCCCTCGTCAAGCATTTCAAGGGACGCGTCCAACTCTACGAAATCTGGAACGAACCCAACGCGCTCAACTGTTGGAAAACCGGCGTGAACCCGGCGGAATACGGCGAGTTTGTGATCGCCACATCGAAGGCGATCCGCGCCGTCGATCCCTCCGCGCAAATCGCGGGCGGTGTCACCTCCGGCTCGCTCAAGCACCTCGGCTACATGGCCGCCGCGCTCGAAACCGGCATGGCCGCGCACCTCGACATTTTTTCGTATCACTATTACGCGATCACGGAGCTCGGATACAAAAACCGCTACGACGCCATGCGCGCGCTCGTGCGCGCCCACAACCCCGACATCAAAATGGTGCAGGGCGAGTCCGGCACGCAATCGCGCCCCGACGGACGCGGCGCGTTGCGCTACCGCGCGTGGACGCCGCAAAACCAGGCCAAGCTGTTGCTGCGACACCTCGTCACCGACATTTCGTTCGACGTCGATTTCACCTCGTATTTCACGACCGTTGACATGATCGAGGCGCTCGACGGCAAAGTCGGCGAAAAAGCCTCGTATTTGGATTATGGATACTTCGGCGTGCTCGGCGCGGACTTCGACGAGGACGGCCGCTCCACCGGCGAATACACGCCCAAGCCCTCCTACTACGCGCTGCAAAACCTCTGCTCCGTTTTCACCGACGACGTCACCACGGGAAACATTGCGCTGCAAATCGTCCCCGGCGAAGGCGCATACGGAAAAGAAGTCGGCTTCGACGATCATCCTCTGCAATATCTCGCATTGGAAAAGTCCAACGGCGCGCGCGGCTTCCTCTACTGGAACGCGACCGACCTGCTCACGACGAGCTTCGAAAGCGCGACCACGATGATATTCACCGGCCTTCCGAAACCCGTGCGCCTAGTGGACCTGATCACCGGCGACGTCTATGAAGTGCCCGACGAAATGATGGTCCAATCGCGCTACAAGGGCAATTCCTGGACCCTGAAAAACATCCGCATAACCGACTACCCGCTGCTGCTGACGTTTGGTGATTTTGTGAAGTTCGAGCCGAGTAAAAAATAACCGAAATCGAGCCGTAAGGGCGTCGCAAGCGGCGCCCCTACGCATGAAATTTTCGAGGTTAAGATTTCCGACGTTGTTTGCGCCTGATGCGGCGTCTTTCGGCTTCCTCAGCGACGTTTTTTTCGTGTTTCGCTTTTTCAATTTTGTATCGGCGGATAGCCGCTACAAAAAGACAGAGCCCCATGACAAGCACAGCGGCGCCCATAATTTGCGCGCTGGCGCCTGTCATCAATCCTGCACCTCTTTTTCCAGTGAAAGTTTTTGTTCTGATGTCATTGGCGCCACCAGCAATCAAAAGTGTAGCTACAAAAAATAGCCCCCAGTATGAAGTTCTGACAGATTTTGGATAAAACCGGCTCAGTAGAAAACCAATCAAGAGAGGCCCGCCTAAAAACACCAAAAAACGCTGTATCGTGCCCCAGTCCATTGGAAAACGGTGTCCTCAAAACCTCGGCATTCCACCACCGCCCTTGGCCTGCATGGCTTGCATCTGGCGCATCATTTTGCGGCCTCCGCCGCCCTTCAGCATCTTCATCATTTTTTGCATTTGCTGAAATTGTTTCATGAGCTGGTTGACCTCTATGATTTTCACGCCCGCGCCGTTCGCGATGCGAAGGCGGCGGCTGCCGTTCAGGAGCTCGGGCTTGCGGCGCTCCTGCGGCGTCATCGAGAGAATGATCGCCTCGGTGCGCGCCATTTGTTTCTCGGCGTCGCCGTCTAGTTTGACGCCGTTCATGCCCGGAAGCATGCCCATGATGCTTTCCATCGAGCCCATTTTTTTGATCTGGCGCATCTGCCCGAGAAAATCCTCCAGGTTGAAGTCGGCCTTGCGGAGTTTCTCCGCCATCTTTTCCGCCTCCTTCTGGTCGATGTTTTCCTGCGCGCGCTCGACGAGCGAAACCACGTCGCCCATGCCAAGGATGCGCGAGGCAAGGCGGTCGGGATAAAATATCTCGAAGTTTTCCGTCTTCTCACCGGTGCCGACAAACTTGATCGGCACGCCCGTGATCGACTTGATCGAGAGCGCCGCGCCGCCGCGCGCGTCGCCGTCGAGCTTGGTGAGGATGAGGCCGGTGAGTTGCAGCGCGTCGTTGAACGCCTTTGCCACGTTGACCGCCTCCTGGCCAAGCGCGCCGTCGGCGACGAGAAACACCTCGTCGGGTTGCACGCGGGCGCGAAGTTTTTTCACCTCGTCGATCAGCGTCTCGTCAATTTGCAGGCGTCCGGCGGTGTCAAAAATAATCGCGTCGCACGTCGCCTCGCGAGCCGCCTCAAGCGCGGCCGCGCCAATGGCGGGAACGTCCTTCGAGTTGCGATCCGCGTAAAACGCGACCTCCTCCGCCTTCGCCAGAATCTCCAGTTGGTCGATGGCCGCCGGGCGGTAAATATCGCACGCCACAACCATCGGACGGTAGCCGCGTTTTTTGAGCAGTTTCGCGAGTTTGGCGCTTGATGTCGTTTTGCCCGAGCCGTGCAAGCCGACCATGAGCACCCTCAGCGGACGCGCCGCGGAAAGCTCGGTCGCGCCCTCGCCGAGCAAGCGCACCAATTCGTCGTTGATAATCTTGACGATTTGCTGGCCTGGCGAGACGCCCTTGAGCACTTCCCGCCCGACGCATTGCTGCTGCACGCGCTCCACGAATTCGCGCGCGACCTTGAAGTGCACGTCGGCGCCGAGCAGGGCCGCGCGCACTTCCTTGAGCGCCTCGGCCATGTTTTCCTCGGATAGTTTGCCAACCCCGCGGAGATTGCGGAGCGCCTGCGAAAGTTTGTCTGTGAGCGATTCGAACATGTGAAAAGCGCACAAATGAACTCACGCGCAAACAAATGGCCAGATTTGTTTGAGGCAAATTGCGCGCGCGCAAATGGGTTGACCATCGCGTCCGATTTGCGGGAGGGTTTGCGTCATGCGTTACCGACCCCTCGCCTGTGCGATTGCAATGATTTTGTTTTCAACGGCCGCCCGCGCGCAAACTCCGGTCCCTGCCGGCGCGCCGAGCGGGGATCCGCTTGTGAAAAGCTGGACGCCGCCGGTGTATCCGCCGGAGTTGGAAAAACAGAATGTGGAGGGGCGCGTGGAATTGCGTTTTGTGGTGAGCGAGACGGGCGAGGTCGGCAAACTGCGTGTCGCCAAATCGTCGGACAAACGCTTCAACGAAGCCGCGCTCGAATCAGTCGGGAAATGGGTGTTTGCGCCGGGCCTCGACGAAGGAAAGCCGATTCCGGTGGGAATGGGCGTGCGTTTGTTTTTCAAACTGTCGGAAATAGGAACGGCAGGCCTGCTGCCCCCGCGCGAATCAATGCCCTACCCCTTGAAGAAGACACCGCCAAAGATTGTTTCACAGCCGGTGGAAACGACCTTTCCGGCGTGGCTGGAATCGCGCATCACTAAAGGCACAGTCTTCGCCGACCTGATGATCGACGCCGGGGGGAATGTATCAAGGGTGCGGGTGCTCGACTCGACGCATCCCGATTTTGTGCGGCGCTCGGAGGCGAAGTTCAAGGAGTGGAAGTTCGAGCCCGCGAAACAGGGCGACCTGGCGCTGCCGGGAAAGACGCGGGCGTCGCTGGAATTCTCGGCGTGGGGCGAGCGGCAGAAAAATGAAACCGACACCGACGTTTTTACCATGGCGCCGCCCGAAGGCGTTTCGATTGACAGCTATTGCGAAAAAGAACCGGAGCGAGTGATTATGGTGGACCCGGTTTTTCCATACGAGCTCGCAACAACGGGGAAATCGGGCGAGGCCGTGGTGCGATTCACCGTCAGCGACACCAATAAAATCCGCGACATCGAGGTGCTTTCGGCAAGCGATCCGGAATGTGGACGCTCGCTCGTGGCGGCGCTTGAGGGAAGTTATATCAAGGCGGGCACCAAAACGCTAAAACCCGCGTCGTTGCGAATGACGTGGAGGCACGTTTTCAAGCAGCCGCCCGCGGAGCCGGTCATAAACGCCAACGGCGAAATCGCGGAGTCGAGCGAGATGCGCATGATTCGTCACCTGGCAAACGGAAACGAAGTGCTGGGCGCGCGAGGACTCGACGGAAGGCCGCGCCCTGTGTGGCGCGCCGCTCCCGTTCCCCCGCGGGCATTCGCCGGCAAAGAGGTAAAAGGCGAGACCACAATCGAGTTCATCATTGATCGCGAAGGGCGCGCATGCCTGCCGCGCATAGTGCAGGCGTCGCACCCCGAGTTTGGCTGGGCGGCGGTGACCGCGCTCAACCAGTGGGTGTTTGACCCGCTGACTCGCGGCGGACAGCCAACCGAGGCGCGCGTGCGCGTGCCGTTCTCGTTTTAGGCATTCCTCCCCCTCAAGGAAACGACATCGCCGTTTTTCAAACACAACCGGTCACTGTAATTGATTTTTGAATACAAAAAACGCCCGCGGTTGATTGCGGGCGTTTTTTTGGCTTGGTTTTTGCAGCAGCGTGGCCGCCGCGAACAGAAAACGAAATGCGAATGCGCCGATCACGCGGCGGGCACGATTTCGACACTCGTGAGTCCGATGCGGTCGATGGGCGTGCTGCGCTCGCCGGTGGGCTGCGTCGGAACGGTGGCGATGCGCTCGAGCACATCGTCGCCGGCGATGAGTTCGCCAAAGGCGGTGTATTGCTTGTCGAGGAAACGCGCGTCGCCGTGGCAGATAAAGAACTGGCTGCCGGCGGAGTCGGGATGCTGCGAGCGGGCCATCGAGATGACACCGCGCACGTGCGGCTTGGCGTTAAACTCGGCCTTGATCTGGTAGCCGGGGCCGCCCGTGCCGGGCAGGCCGCTTTCGCCGTCCTTGGTATTGGGGCAGCCGCCCTGGATCATAAAGCCCTTGATAATGCGGTGAAACGCGGTGCCGTTGTAAAAACCCTCGCGCGCGAGTTTCTTGAAATTCTCCACGGTCTTGGGCGCGACGTCGGGCCAAAACTTGATGGTCATGTCGCCGTAGGAGGTTTTCAGGATCGCGTGTTCTTCGGGTGCTGTGTTGGTGGTGCTCATGTGTAAAAGGCCGAGAGACTGAAGGACAGAAGGGCTGAAAGGGAAGCAGAAACGGACGGTCAAAATTGATGGAGACGCGAAAATAAAAATGAACGCCGGCTGGAGATTTTGTTGAATGCGGAGCGCGCAGGTTGTTTCCTTGGAGCCATCCCGAAATGTATTTGTTTTTAACAGGCCTGCTCGTCGGTGCGTTCGCGGCATTTTTGTTTTATTGCCGCGCCCGCCGCGGCGCCGCGCCCGCCGAGGACGACCGGCAGGTGGTTTCGCAGGAAACGCAAATCGTGGTGGACTTCATGCACCACATGGCGGAGGCGATGGCGGACAATCCCCGTCGCGAGGCGCTCTATCAGCGCATCGTGCACGCGTCGATTTTGTGCACGGGCGCGCTCAGCGCGTGCATATTTGAAAAAACCGCGGGCAACATGATGCGCGGCGTGGCGGTGGAGGGGCTATTCCCGCCGCACAAGCCGCTGCCGGACTCGGGCCGGGCGGGAATCATTTCGCGGGCGAAGTTCATCGAGCAGGTGTTGAAGTCGGAAACATTTCCCGTCGGCGATGGTGTGGTGGGAAACGTGGCGCAGACCGGCAAGGGGGAGTTGATTCCCGATGCGAAGGCCGACCCGCGCGTGGTCCGGCATTACGACCCGGCGCTTGAGGTGCGCTCGATCATCGCCGTGCCGGTGACATTTGGAAAACGGTTTTTCGGCGTGCTCGCGGTGACCAACCCGGCGGGCAGCCATCCGTTCACGCAAACGGATTTTTCACTGGTGCAATCGCTCGCCGAGCAGGCGGCGATCGCGTTGCACACGGTCGATTTCATCAACTTCCAACTGGAGAAAAAGCAGCTCGACATGGATCTCTCGCTCGCGAGCAACATCCAGCAAATGCTGCTGCCGCACGGGGTGCCGCAGATCGATGGGTTCGACATCGACACGCGTTACTCGCCCGCGCAAAAAGTGGGCGGCGATTTCTACGACTTGTTTGTGCTGTCCGAAACGAAGCTCGGCGTGGCGGTGGGCGATGTTTCGGGCAAGGGCGTCGCGGCATCGCTGCTGATGGCGATTTGCCGCACCAACCTGCGCCAGATCGCGCCGCGATTCGAGTCGCCCGCGCGTGTGCTCGTGGAGCTCAACCACGTGCTGTCCGAGGACATCCAGCAGGGGCTCTACATCACAATGGTGTTTGCGATCATCGACACGGAATACAACGAGGTTACGTTTGCGCGCGCGGGGCACGAGCTGCCGTTTTTCGCGCGCGAGGATCGCGCGGACAAACACTTCAAGGGCGAGTTTATCGGCTCCGAGGGAATGCCCATCGGCATGGTGGAGGAGATGATTTTCGCCGAGATCATAAAGGACCGGCACGAACCGCTGATGCGCGGCGAGTCGCTCGTGCTCTACACCGACGGGATCACGGAAATGCCAAACGAGGACGGGAAGGAATTTTCCGGCGCGCGGCTCATGGACGCCGTCCGCGCATCGCGCAAGGGCAGCGCGAAGGAAATCAACGACCACGTGCTCGAAAGCGTGTCGCGCTTTGCCGGCCCGGAAAAACAGCGCGACGATTACACGCTGGTGACGATCAAGCGCGTTTGAGCCGCGCACATGGCGTCCCGTGCCAGCAGCGAACCCGCGGCGCAAAAAAATCACGGCAACGCCGCGGCGCCCGGAAAGCAGATGCGCTCCACGGCCTCGTTGAAGTCGGCCGCGCCTTGAAGAATCTCGATCTCGAGCCGCAGGTAATAGATCGGCACGGGGCACGGCATGCCGGGATCGATGCGCACGGCGTCCTTCTCGGTGGTCACGATAAACTCCACTTTTTTCTCGATCGCCTCTTTGAAGATCGATTCGAAATCCGATTTCTTAAACCGGTAATGGTCGAGAAACCGGCGCGTGAAAACAATCGAGCCGCCGAGATCGCGAACAAACTTCTCGAAACTCTCCGGCACCGCGATTCCCGAAAACGTGCCCACTCGCTTGCCTTTCAGAAAATCAAGCGGCTGTTTCTCATCGGCTCCGGCGCCGAAGCGTTGCAAATACTGCGGGCGGTGCGCGCACTCGATAATGTCGGCGTGCGGATTGTGTTTTTTGATAAGCTCCTCCAGCTCCAGGTCGCGCTGGCCGTTGGACTTTGTGAGGAAAACGTAGCTCGCGCGCTTGATGTGCTTGATAGGCTCGCGCAGGATTCCGCGCGGCAGCAGGTTGCCGTTGCCAAACGGGTTGGTCTTGTCAACGAGCAGCAGGTTGAGCCGCCCCTTGAGCGGCAGGTATTGGAAACCGTCGTCGAGCACGAGCGTGTCGCAGCCGAATTTCTTGATCGCATACATGCCGGCCTTCACGCGGTTTTTGTCCACGAGCACGAGCACGCCCGGCAGGTTTCGAGCGAGCATGTAAGGCTCGTCGCCCGCGTGCTCCGAGTCGAGCAGCACGGTCTTGCCGTCGCTCACGATGCGCGGCGGCGGCTCCGCGGCGTGCGTGATCCAGTTGATCCACTTGCGCCAGAACGGGGGCGACTTGCTCTTGTAGCCGCGGCTGAGGATGGCGACCTTGCGCCCGCGATCGCGAAGCGCCGCGGCGAATTTTTCCACCACCGGCGTCTTGCCCGTGCCGCCCACCGTGAGGTTTCCCACCACGACGACGAGGCACCCGAGCGGCTGATCATGAAAAATGCGCCTCCGGTAAAGCCAGTAGCGCGCCTGCACAATCCCGCTGAACATAAACGACAGCACCTGCAAAAATCCCGCGAACAATGTCGCCGCCGTCCCCTCCGCGCGCCCGAAGATCACATCGATGGCGAAAGCTTCGAAGCTGCGGATTTTTCTTTGAAACCAGGAGGACATTTGCGGTGCGGGCTTTTACAAAAGGCGTGGATCGTTGCGGTTGGGATTGAGTATTGACGATGAGGGCGGTGTGGCGTTCGTTGACAGACTTCTATCACGAAGTTGATCCAACCATGCAACTCAATCTCGTAAAATCCAAAATTCATCGTGCCGAAGTCACCGACATGAGCCTCAACTACGAGGGCAGCCTTGCCATCGACATCGAGCTCATGGAAATGGTCGGCCTGCGCCATTACGAAAAAATCCTCGTGAGCAACCTCGCCAACGGCGAACGCTTCGAAACCTACGCCATCCCCGCCCCCGCCGGTTCGCGCATCTTCAGCCTCAACGGCGCGACCGCCCACCTCGGCAAGCGCGGCGACCTCATCACGATCATGAACTTCGCCTTTGTTGACGAAAAGGAGGCCGAAAACTGGAAGCCGCAAGTGCTCCTCCTCTCCGAGGCGAACAAGAAAATCGTGAAACTTTCCCACAAGTGACGCGCGGCGGCCTGAAAAACGCCAAGATTCAACCTAACGCACACCCGTGCAAAAAATTTCAATCAATCAATCGAAAATCCAAAATCGAAAATTTCCTCATGAGCTACAAACTCTTCATCCCCGGCCCGATCGCCGTCTCTGAAAAAACGCTCCGCGCCATGGCCCAGCCCATGATCGGACACCGCAGCGCCGATTTCGTCGCGCTCTTCAACGCCGTCCAGCCCGAACTCCAGGCGCTGATGTATACGAAGGACCCCGTTTACATCAGCACCAGCAGCTCGTGGGGCTGCATGGAAGGCGCAATCCGCAACGTCGTCAAAAAGAAGGTGCTCAACTGCATGAACGGCGCCTTCTCCGACAAATGGTTCGACGTCTCGAAACGCTGCGGCAAGGACGCCGGCGCGCTCAAAGTCGAGTGGGGCCAGCCCGTCGAACCCGACGCGCTCCGCGCGGAACTCGCCACCGGCCAATACGACGCCGTCACCCTCATCCACAACGAGACCTCCTGCGGCTGCATGAGCGACCTGCCCGCGCTCATGGCCGTGCTGCGCGACTTCCCCGACGTCATCTCGATCGTTGACACCGTCAGCTCCTGCAGCGTCGTCCCGATCAAAAAGGACGAACTCGGCATCGACGTGCTCATCACCGGCTCGCAAAAAGCGCTCGCGCTCCCGCCCGGCCTCTCGCTCATGTCGGTCTCCAAGCGCGCGCTCGAACGCGCCGCCACCGTCGAAAGCCGCGGCTACTATTTCGACTTCCTCGAATTCCAGGCCAACTGGGAAAAAGGCATGACGCCCAGCACGCCCGTCATCCCGCTCATCTACGCGCTCAAGTCGAAGCTCGACGACATCAAGGCCGAGGGACTCGACGCCCGCCACGCCCGCCACGCGCAGCTCAACAAAATGGTGCGCGACTGGGGCTTTGCGAAAGGCTTCAAACTCTTCCCGAAGGAAGGCCACGGCTCGCTTTCGCTGAACTGCTTTGCCAACACGCTCAACTACGACATCGCCGCCCTGAACAAAATCCTCAAGGCCGAGCACAACCTCGTGATCGACGGCGGCTATGGAAAGCTGAAAGGCAAAACCTTCCGCATCTCGAACATGGGCGACGAAACCGTGGAAACGATCACCTCGCTCATCGCCTCCCTCGACGCCGCGCTGGCGAAAACGCCGAAGCTCGCGGCGTAAGCGCCAGCTTTCGAACACTCACGTAGGGGCGTCGCAAGCGACGCCCTTTTTTACTTTCCATACCTCCGCAATGCTTTACACCCCAAGCGCCGCACTCAACACCACCCAATAACCAAAATGACACCCGATCAGAAACACTGTATTAAAGAGGCGCATTTAGCATTGCCGGAAGGGTTTGGAGCCAAACCCGCAAGTGAGAGCGCACTTTGCGCATTTGAGAAAAAATTCGGGCCGATACCTGCTGATTATCGTTGGTATCTCGCAGAGTGCGGCGGCGGTGTTGTTCGTTCCGAGACATTGGACGATATCAAAGAGCTGACGAAGAGCCACAGAAAGTTCGAACGAGAAGCCGCAATGGACGGAGGATGGAAGAAGCGGGATGGTTTTCTTATCGGCTGGGACGGCAGCGGAAATCCCATAAGCATGGATACTGCGACCGGACAGATCATGGTTGAAGACCATGATTTTGGTGGTGTTCACGTTTTAGCCGCATCGTTCGCTGACTTTTGTTTGGGAACAAAGTGAAAAAATAATCCGCGTAACGCTCACATTTTTCCATGGCATCCACGACAAACTTTCCCGCACCGCCCGCCATCCTCAATGAGCGCGATCTCCGCGCAGCCGATTTCAGCGCGCCCGTTGCCGAACCTTCAGCCCTACAGCCCTTCAGCCCTTCAGCCCTTTCCTCCCCCGCCCTTCTTCGCATTTACGCGTGGATGCAACTCGCGCGCCTCACGGACAACCGCATCCTTGACCTCTTCCGCCAGGGTTTGATCAAGGGCACCGTCACCGGAGGACAGGGACACGAAGGGCTCGTCGTGCCCCTTGCGCTGCTCGCCGACAAAACAACCGATGTCATTTCCTTCACGCATCGCGGACTCGGCGGACATCTCATTTGGAGCCAGCATCTCTGCACGCACCTCAACCAGTATTTTGCAAACTCCGAAAGCCCCACGCAGGCCCGCGAGGGAAACGTCCATCGCGGTGACCCGGCGAATCGCTCGCTCCCGATGGTCAGCCATCTCGGCGCGATGGCGTCCAATGTCACCGGTTGCACCGACGCGCAACGCCGCGCGGGGAAAAATGCCGTTGGTATCGCCATTTTCGGCGAAGGCGCGTCATCCACCGGCGACATTCACGAGACGCTCAACCTCGCCTCGCTGCTCAACATCCCCGTTCTTTTTGTCATCGAAAACAACCGCTACGCCTACTCGACACCCTACGAGGAGGAATGCGCGCCCGGCGCGGCCCTCTGGCAGCGCGCCGCCGGCTATGGCATCGAGGGCTTCGCGCTCGACGGCACAAATCCCGAACTCGTCGCCGCCACGCTTGCCGCCGCGCTCGAAAAAGTCCGCGCCACTTCGCGCCCCATGCTCGTTGAAGCCAGTGTCGTCCGCCTCCGCGGGCACGCCGCTTACGACACTTGCGATTATTATCCGCCCGGCGAGTCCGAGCGCATCGCCGCCGCCGATCCACTCCCGAAATTCCGCGCCCGCCTTGCAGGCGCGGGCCACACCGCGCAACTCGACGCAATCGACGCCGAGCTCTCCGCCTATCTCGAAACCTGCGTCAAAATTTCGCTCGCCGTGCCGCGTCCCGCCTCCGATGCCGCACCGATGCAACGCGACATTTTTGCCCCCGCCGCCGAACCGATGCCGTGGAAACCCGCCATCGAGCTTGCCGACAACTCACCCTTGACGATGGCGCAGGCCATCAACGCCGCTCTTCGCAAAATCCTCACCGAGCGTCCTGAGTCGCTCATACTAGGCCAGGACATCGGAACCTACGGCGGCCCGTTCAAAGTCACCGAGCATCTGCTGCGCGATTTCGGACGCCCCCGCGTCATGAACGTCCCGCTCGCCGAGAGCGCCTGCACCGGTTTCACAATCGGCCTCGCGCTCGGCGGACGCCGCCCAATCGAGGAGTTCCAGTTCGCCGATTTTTCCACGGAGGCAGTCACCCAAATCACACAAAACGCCGCCACCTACCGCTTCCGCTCCGGCGCGCAAGTGCCGCTCGTTTTGCGATTCCCCTGCGGCGGCGGAATCACCCTGGGCTCCTTTCATTCGCAGGAACTCGAATCGCTGTTCACCGCATTCCCCGGCATCAAGGCGCTCTACCCGAGCAATCCGCAGGATGCGTTCAACGCCATCCTCGCCGCCTATGAGGACAACAACCCCGTTCTCGTTTTCGAGCACAAGGGCCTCTACCGACGCGGCAAGTCGCCCATCATGTGGGACTCGAATTACCGAGACATCTGGCAACCCGCGCATCTGCGCGCGGGCGACTTCGCCACTTTTGTTTCCTACGGCGAAATGACTCACATTGCCGCCGAGGCCTGCGATTATCTCACCGCTGAATACGAGCGTAACCTCGACCTCTTCGACCTGCGCTGCCTCGCTCCGTTGAACCTCGACTCCATCCGAGAGTCACTCTCGCGCACGCACCGCCTGATCGTGTTGCACGAAGGCCGGCGCTCGCACGGTTTCGGCGCCGAGCTCGTGGCGCAGCTCACCGAGGAACTTTTCTTTTCGCTCGAAGCCCCGCCGCTGCGCATCGCATCGCTCGACATGCCGGTGCCCTTCGCCCCCGAACTCGAACACGTCTTCCGCCCCACGAAGGACAGCGTGATCGAAAAAATCACCGCATGGATGGGTTGAGTCGATTTTGGATTTTTGGATTTCGCAAATACCGCGTTTTCCAAAAAACATACAACGCACATTCTGCCCTCCCATCCGTCCCATCTGCCTCATAAAAAATCTCATCGAAAAATCGCCACGCGCAAACAACATCCTCTTTTCCCATGCCCACAAAAAAATCCAAAAAAACAAAATCCAAAATCAGCGCCGCGCAGTGGCGTAAAATTCGGCTCTTCGCCATGGATGTCGACGGCATCCTCACCGACGGCTCGCTCATCGTCTCAAGCGACGGCACCGAGTCGAAAACCTTCAGCATCCTCGACGGTGCCGGCCTCATTTATCTCGGCTGGGCCGGCATCACCACCGCATGGCTCTCGGGCCGGAAATCCGGCGCGACAACCGTCCGAGCCAAGGACCTGAAAATCCCGTATGTTGTCCAGGGCCAGGACGACAAACTCGCCGAACTTAAAAAACTCGCCGCCAAGCTCAAGCTCACCGCCGACCAGATTGTCTACATGGGTGATGACGCCATCGACGCGCCCGCGATAAAATGGGCCGGCATCGGCATCAGCGTCTCCAACGCCCAGCCCCCCGCGCTCGCCGCGGCGGACATCATCACCAAAAAAGCCGCGGGCGCGGGCGCCGTCCGGGAAATCTGCAACTGCATTCTCGCCGCCCACGGGAAATAGTTTTCCGAAACAACGCGCGTGCGCGCCCTTTTCACAGCACTCCTGTTTTCTGTCCTCGCCGCCGGTGTTTTTGCCGGCGCCGGGGGCAGAAGCATTTTCGCAAACGTCCCGGTCAAGAATCCCCGGTATCCCGCGTTCAACGACGCCGGGCACCGCACATCGCTCATCTCCGGGGAACAGGCCACCATCATCAATACCCGCCAGATCGACATCGGCCGGCTCGAATTCATCCAATATCCCGGTGACGGAAGCGCCCGCGTCGTAACCCGCATGACAGCGCCCGTAGCAAGTGTGTTCGAGTTCGACTCGCCGGCACCGAGAATCGAGGGAAAGGAAAATGTCCGCCTCGCGCACGAGGACGAACTCGACGTGACGGGCGAGGACTGGGCCTATGATCATGCGCGGCAAAAACTCACGATAAACAAAAACGCCCGCATCCTATACAAGGCCCCGCTCAAAAACATCCTCGGCCGTTCCGCCACCGATCAACCGGATTCCCAAAATCCCCCGGCCGCACTCGAGTCCGACGAGACGCTCGTCACCGCCGATTCGCTCGCGCTCACACAAAACGAAACGAACGGCACAACCCTGGCCGTCCTCAAAGGCAACGTCGTCATCACCTCGGTCGACGGCCTGCGCCTCGACTGTGATCACCTCGAAATCACCGCCGCGCGCCTCCGCGACAAGGACCCCGCGCTCACACCGCTCGACAAATTCCAGCTTCTCGTCGCCACCGGCAATGTCCGCCTCACCCAAGGCGCGCGCACGGTCACTTGCGGACGCGCCGATGTGTTTCCACGTGAGAGCCGCATCACGCTCACACAAAACGCCGTCGTCACCGACACCGAACTCAAGATCACCGCCGCCGGCGACCCGCTCGTCCTTCACCGCGCCGACCGCCGCATCGAAGGCAAAACTGGACGATTCATCCTTCCGCCCTGGCAGGCAACCGGCACGGAACCGCGCGCGGAAAATGCCAAGTTGGAAAACACGGTCATCACCGCCGGCAACTTTGTAATGCGGGAAACTCCGGACGGTCTCACCCACGCCAATCTCGATGAAAACGTAACTGTCGCCGCCACGGACACCCGGCTCACCTGCGATCACCTCGTGCTCGCCGTCACACCGCAGAAACAACCCGCTCCCGACGCACCCGCGCCAAAAATCGCACCGCTGCAACATTTCCTCGCCACCGGCAACGTCCACCTCGCCCAAGCCAGCCGCGAAGCGACCGGCGGCCAGGCCGAAATCCTGCCGAATGAGGATAAAATCATACTCACCCAAAACCCCGTGCTCATCGATCACGAGGCATCCGCAACCGCCTCGGCGGATATTTTCACGCTTCAACGGCTCGAACGCCGCCTGACCGCCGAAAACAATGTCCGCATCACCCTCCCCCCAATCAAGGACCTCAGCGCAAACACGCCCCAGAGCCCCGCAGCCTCGCCCGACATCGACACGGTTGTCACCAGCCGGACGCTCACCATGTGGACAACTCCCGACGAACTGTCGCACGCCGTTTTTGCCGGCGACGTCCATCTCGAGGGAACGAATCTCGACCTCGCCTGCAACCACCTGACGGTTGACGCAGATCCGCGCAAGACCGGGGCCCCGCCTCAACCGCCGAAACCGGATTCAACGCTCGACCCCAAACTGCAAACCATCGCCTCCAAGATTCTCCTGCTGGTTGCGACGGGGGATGTGCGATTCAAACAGCTTTCACGCGAAGTCACAAGCGGTCGCGCCGAGATCATTCCCGCCGAGGATCGCATCACGCTCACGGAAAATCCAGTCATCATAGATCGCTCGAATCCGGACGAAACAGTCACCTTCAGCAGCGAAAAACTCACGCTCATCCGCGGCGAGGAAAACATTGAGGGTGAAAAAATAAAAATCACCCGCACCACGACAAAACCGCAACCGTAGCGCCCAACCGTCAAATCCCCGTCAATCGGGCGCGATACATTTTTTTGATTTTGCAATATCGCGGGGTGCGTCACGAAAAATGTTGTGACGAAAAATACTTGAAAAGTGGTTGCGATTAGTGGGATGTAGTTAGGCCATGGGTGGCTTTAGCAGCCTTTGACAATGCGGGCGGCCATTTATTTCTCTCTTTGCTCAAACATAATTCATCCAATCCAACATAATTGTGCGCGAAATCTCCGGCCATAACGGCTCCGATACCGCCCATAAAATTTCAAACTCCTTTCCTGCATGAAAACCTCATTGAACAACCTGCGGACCTTTTTCGCCGCGATATTCCTGACAACGTGCGCGCTTTCACCTTTGCGCGCGGATGAAGCCCAATGGCAGGGCACCGGCACGGGCGATTGGAGCCTGTCCGGGAACTGGACGCCCGCCGCGCCCAGCGCCACCGGCACGGCCTACATCGACAACAGCGGCACGGCCGTGGTCGGCAACTCCACGTTTGAGGTTGGCGGCATTGTTGTGGGAAGCAATGGCGCGGGCGGATTGATCCTTGGCACCGACGCGGTTGTCACGGCCACAGCCCCGGCGGCGGGAAATTTATACATCGGCGAAAATGCCGGCGGCAACGGCTCGCTGGTAATGTGGAGCAACGCCTCGCTTGAAACACGCCACGCCGCGATTGGTTCAGACGGGACAGGCTCGGTGTCGCTGCACAACAACGCCTCGCTCAAAACCGACGGCGCCCACATCGGCTTGAACGCTGGCGCGGTCGGCACGGTGTCTGTTGACGGCAACGCGACATGGGACGCGGGCACCCTCCATATCGGCGGCTCCAGCAGCGCCGCGGGCAGCTGGGGAACGGGATACCTGACCATTCAAGGCAGTGGTGCGGTAACGAGCTCCGACAACATGATCGGCGCGGGAGTTGACGGAATCGGTGAAGTCAAGGTGTTGGGCAACAGCCAGTGGACCATCGGCACGGCATTGACTGTCGGCAATTATGGCAGCGGTCTTTTGGAGATCAGGAACAATGGCAAGGTGGTCAGCGGAACGGCGTCCGCTCTCTCGAGCGCATATCTCATCGGTTTCGATGCAGCCGGGACAGTATCCATTTACGACAATGGCATTTGGGACATGACCGAAGCCGATGTTGCAACGCACGAGTTTGCGATCGGCGGTTCGTCGAATGGCACGCTGAACATCAACGATCAAGGCTCGGTTCTCTTTCCCGGTGTGATCGCACTCGGAAATTACAGCACAGGCGTGGGCACGATCAACTTGAACGGCGGCGTGCTGGAAGTCGCCGGACTTGAAAAAAAGGCCGGAGCGGCAGTGGTCGAGTTCAACAGCGGCACGATTCGCGCGGCCGCGGATTCGGCAGATTTTATCTCGGGGATTCCGTATGTCAGCATCCGCAACGGGGGCGCGGCCGTTGATACCAACGGCCATAACGTTATCATCGGCACCAATTTCATCGGCAGCGGCGGACTGACAAAAACGGGCGCGGGTTCGCTCACCTTTTCCTCGGCGCAATCCTACTCGGGAACAACGACCATCAAGGCCGGCGTGATCACAGCGGGCGTCGCGAACATAATCATGAATAGCGCCGCGCTCGTGGTTGACGGCACATTCAACCTCAACGGCTACGACCAACAAGTGGGCGACCTGTCCGGCGCGTCGTCAGGCGTGCTTTCGGGCATCGGCAAATTAACCGTGAACAACTCGGAGGATAGCACTTATTCCGGCGCCCTCAAAATCACGGGCACACTGGTCAAGGCGGGATCGGGCACGCTGACCATGGATGGAAACACCGCCGCTGCGGATTTCGGAGGTTTGGTGTCAGTAACCGCGGGCCAGCTAAAAATCGCCTCAAACAACGCCCTCGGCGCCGGCACGATTGACAACGGCGGCGTCATTGAAATCGCCGACGGCGTGACCGTGTTCAGCAACACCATCACCGGCGCGGGTATCACCGAAGTGAGCGCCTCCGGCGTGAACCTCACAGGCACGCAAACAAATTACGAGGGCACTTGGAATATCACCGGAAGCGGCACAGTGGCCTCGCAAGAAAACCTCGGCGCGGACGCCACCGTCGAAATCGAAACCGACGGAAGCCTGACGCTCAAGACAGCCACCGCGGGCAATTTTCAGTGGAGCAACACCCTGCGGGGCAGCGGCACATTGACCGTGAACCTCACCGGCACGTCGGACGTTTTCAGCATGGACACCACGACGACCGGAGCCGGTTTCCAAGGCGCGGTGGAATTGAAAAACAGCGCCTATGTCATAGACGATTCGACGGAAGCTCTGCTCGCAAACGCGACCCTTTCCCTGGGCACAGGCAACGTCACCCAAATCGCGACAAGCTCCGGCACGCGCCAGATCGGCGGCATCACACTTGACGGCGGCTTGCTGCAATTCGGCGAAGTCGAACCGATGGCGGGCCAGGTCGAAACCGTCCTGAAAACAGGCACCCTCACCGTCGGCTCCGGCAGCATCCAGGTGGGATTCAAAGACCCCGGCTTGATCCCGAGCGGCACTAATCTCGCGGCACTGGAAGGCACGCCGCTGCTGAAGCAGGACGACGGCGATGTGCTCATGAAATTGATCGAGGCCGACTGGGCCTCCGGCAACGCCGCCAATCTCGTCATTCATGACGGAAGCGGCGCGGTGGTCAGCAATTCACACAGCATCAACCTTTCGCACGACGGCGTGACGACAGACGCCGTCGCCACTTACGACTATGTGGCGAGCACCGGCGCATCAAGCGACGGCCTCTATATTTCCTACGGCCTGAAACAACTTGATATCCTCGACGGACGCACGATGGCTCTCGATCACGACGACGGCACCGCCGCTGGCTCGACCCTGAACACAAAAATCACGGGCGACGGCAGCCTCGACATACAAGCCACCGATTGGATCATGCTCAGCAACGCGGAAAGCGATTACACCGGCACCACGAGCGTGAGCAGCGGCACGCTCCGGCTTGGCGCAAATGGAGCATTGGGGCAGACCTCCATGCTCGCGATTGAAAACGGCGCCGCGTTTGACGCCGGCAACTTTGCCCAGGAAATCGGCTCCCTCGACGCCAAGGAAGGCTCGATCCTCGCGCTCAACAGCGGCACCCTGCAACTCAACGCTGACGGCGAAATCCGCGGCACCGTCACCGGCAGCACGAGCGCAAACCTCATCATCAACTCCTCCACACTCGCCGTCTACGGCGCAAACGCCGAGCTGCATTCCAAAATCACCATCAACGCGGATTCCGCCGCGCTTCTCGACAATGCGGGTGGTCTCGGTGACGGCATTATCGAGTTCACCGACAGCACCGGAAGCCTGACCGTTTCGAGCACCTCAAACGGCACGCTCGAAAACACACTCGCCGGCAGCGGACGCTTGATTAAGGAAGGCGCTAACACACTGACCATTGCGCAAGCCAACAGCGACTTTGAAGGCGCCGTGGACATTAACGAGGGCCGTCTGCTCGCAACGCACATCTCCGCCCTGAACATCGCAACTGTTAACGTGGCCGCCGATGCGATCTATGAACTCTCGGGCGTGAGCGGCACGCTCTCAAACACGGTCGCCGGCTCGGGCACGCTCGCGCTCACAAACAATGCCGCCGTCACAATCACCCGCGCCAACACCATCGCCTCGACACTCGGTGTTGATATGAACAACGCCCGGCTCATCGCCGCCGCGACCGGCATGAGCCTTGGAAATGTTTACATGGCAAACAACAGCTGGCTGGGCTTTGCCGCGGGCGCTCCAAAAACAATGACAATCGCCCGTCTCGAAGGCGCTGACTCGATCCTCTCCCTCAATGTCAATTTCGATGAGGTGAGACGACTTGCCACCGGAAAAACGTGGACCGTGATTGATGGCGGACTTGCGGGCGATTATTTGCAAATCAGCGAAGCCGCTTCCGGCGCGTTCGGCGTCAACATCGTGCACTCGGGCCGCGCCCCCGCCGAGGGCTCCTATGTGGAGCTGATCAACTTCACCGGTGCCGCGGGCGACGACACCGCGCAGTATCACCTCGTCGATGTTTATGGAAACCAGATCGACGAACTCGACCTCGAACTCAACAGATTCGTTCTGATAAAGGGCACTGAGAATCCCGGCCAGCTCAACGACAACGCATGGTATTTGAAGGACACCGGACGATCCAGCGTTGTTGACGCCGCCATCGCCGCCGCGGCCATGCTCGGCAGGGATTGGAACTACGCAATGGACTCCATGCACCAGCGCATGGGCGAAATCCGCATGGAACGTGAAGCGCTTGCCCCCAACGCCGCCAACAAAGGCAACATCTGGCTGCGCGGACGAGGCTACCAACTAAACGCGGACGCGGACATGAGCGGACGCTCCTACTCGCAATACGGCTACGGTGTCACCGCGGGCGGGGATCGCGCTTTCAACACCGAAAACGCAACCTGGCTCCTCGGCGCGTTTGCCGATGTCGGCGCGGTTGATCTCGACCTTGGCAACAGCGGTAAAAGCCAAAGCCGCGCGGTGTCATTCGGCGTGTATGGCAGCTGGTTGCACAAAAGCGGCTGGTATGCCGACGCCATCATTAAGGGCGGGCACCAAGAGCAAACCATCGACGCCAAAAGCCCGAACGGCCACGTGACCAGCGGCGAGGACAATACCAACATGGGCGGGATTTCCGTCGAAATTGGCCGCCACTTCAACTGGAGCAACGGCTGGTGGATCGAGCCTTCCGTGCAGGCGTCGATGTCATGGTTTGGAAAAGCGGAATATGAAACCACGTCCACTGTGAGCGCGTTCGACATAAACATGGACTCATTGAGTTCGCAGCAATACCGCGTCGGAATCCGCACGGGCCGCCAGTTCCGCGACACAAAGTGGCATCCCTACGGAAAACTGGCCGCCGCAAAAGTGAGCAGCAGCGGCGGGCTCGTGGAAATACTTGACCGTGAATTCACGCCCGATTCCGAGGGCTGGCGTTTGGAGGCCGGCCTCGGCGCCATGTATCGCCTCACCGACATCAGCCAAGTGTATTTGGAATATGAATACGCGACCGCCGACAACTACGACCGCCCATGGTCGTTCAACCTCGGCTACCGCGTGCTCTGGTAATCCGCGACACTACGCGAACTTTTTCATTCGCAAGTTTTGCTGGATGTGTTTCCGCCACACGGCGGGAACACCGGCCTGCCTCGCAAAATCAGGCCACTTGGCAACGGCGGCGCGCACCTCGTCGATAATCGTCCCGGCACGCCCGCGTTTCATGATCGCGTTTCGCGCGCACGCCCTGAAATCGGCCAGGGTGAAATCGTCGCGCTTGCCGTTCATTGTCATTTGATGCGTCGACGTCCAGTCGCCGTCAGGATTGTAACTGAAGGTCAGGTCGAATGCCGGTGACAGTGTCCAACGTCCGGCTTTGTTCATGAGGAAGGCGATGTTTTTCACATGGTCGTCCTGATTGCGCGCGATGATGTTGAAAACCATGCGCCGAAACTGCTCCTCGACCGCGTCTGTTTGCAGTCCGAGCATTCGGATCACCTGCAGCGCCTGTTCGTAGGAGTAGGCCCCCGCGCTATTGAAGTCGTAGTGTGCGAGCGCGCAGAGCGACTGCATGTGAAGCTTGCCGCCGCCGGGCTGACGGTCAAAACGGCGCGTCATGAAATGGCGCCGCCCGTGCTCCTCCAGCAAACGGCACTCGCTCATCGCAATGCCCGCCTCGCGTGCCATCAGTGAATACGCATACTCAATCGCACCGTAGCCTTTGGGGTCGGCGAGTTCCTTGTCGCGGTTGTTCGAGACGCCGTCGAATTTGAGCAACCAGTATTCGAAACCGTCACCTGCGCCGACCTGGCCCGACCGCACTTCATTGGTGCGGGGATTCCAAGCAATGACCGCCTTGGCGCGCGCGCCACCCGCGGATGTCCCGACCCGCAAGATGTCCTTGAGCGACTGCGCGCGTTTTTCGTCGGAAAACGTGCCTTTCAAATCGTTGCGATGCTTGAGCACGTCGGAGGCGAGTTTTACCAACGCGTCGATTTCGATTTTTTTCGCGGCGCGTGTAACGGGGCCAACCACCGGCGCAAATTCAAGCGCTCCCATGCCCCGCCCTCCCGTGTAACAAAGGCGTTCAACAGCGTTGAACGAGTCCGGCGTCCTTCCCTGCGTGGCAAGCCATGCGTTGATGAGCGCATTGCCAAATTTGTCCGGCAGCGAATCAGCCAGCATTCCTGGCAATCCATGGAATGTCCGCCATGGCAAATTGGGAAAACTATAAATGCGATCACTCAATGGCATCACAATGGGAGAAACTTGGATGCCGCTTTCTATGAATGCGCGCTCGTATTCAAAAACAGCAACGTCCGTCGGGCCATTCACCGAAACCGCGCCGATGGTGCGGCCCCAGAGTTTCACTTCCGCGATCGTTGTCATGTGTCGTCCCCCCACGTCCAGTTGCCGGGCTTCGGCTCTTCCAGCAGAAACTGCCCGGCGGTGCGATTGTGCTCGGAATACCTTGCCGAATCGGTGCGCGGGCGCGCGCGTTTGCGTTGACGGCCCCTCAATTTCAATTGCGTCATCGGGCTTGGGGGTAATTCAGGTATCAGGTCGTTAAAATGTTCGACCAATCCCAAGACACGACAGACACGGATGAGCGCAACCAGTTGGGATGAGCCGCCGTTTTCCATGCGTTCCAATGTGCGTTTGGACACGCCCGCAAATTTCGCAAGTTGTGCCTGGGTCATGTTTTCAGAGAGGCGTGTTTGCGCCAGTCTGATCCCAATTATTTTGAGAATTGGTTGATCGGACATGTTTTGCTCGATTTTCATTTTTCGTATTATTTGGCGAAAAACACTACTTTTGTCAAGATATTCGCCACTAAAAGCGATTTAATGATATGTATATAACTCACGATTTTTGACAAATTATAGTGATTTATGGCGTTTTTTCGCCATTTTTCACGACTATCATACCTTATAAAAAACTAGCTTTTTTCTAGGTGATATTTATGGGCGGGGGCTTTTTCTCGGTTGGGACATCGAATCTTTTATGGTTGCCGAAATGCGCGTCGTCTTCTTTCTGCTTCTCTGCAACAGGGGAACGCTCATGTGACTCCGGTTGCGCGAAACATCAACCATGTCACTTCTCCCATTCTCAAGCCAGCTCATCGCTGATGTCGGCATTTCCTTTGGCGACGAGGGCAAAGGCCGTCTCATTCCCGAACTCGCCAGTGAACTGCGTGGCACACCCGCCGCGGTTTCCGTGGTGCTTAAGGTCAATGGCGGCGCAAACTCCGGGCATACCGCCGCCGGTATCAAGCTCAATCTTCTGCCGGCCGGTGTCGTTGAACGCGAAATCGCGCATCTGGCCATCGGCTCTGGAGTTGTCGCCGATCCGCGCAAGGTCTGGTGGGAGGCGCTCCCTCTTGAAAAAAAAGGCTACCCCACCCTTTCGCGCCTGCTCATTGACGAACGCGCGATGGTTTCCGATTTCACGCATCGCCTGCTTGATCTCGCTTGGGAGGATTACCGAACCAATGTTCTTCGCGAGGAGCCGCGCGGCTCCACCGGACGCGGCATCACGCCCGCATTCTGCGACGAGACCGGCCAGTGGCAGATCACCTTTGCCGATTTTCTGGCCTCGCCCGACGACTACCGAAAAAAACTTGCCCAGCGCGCCGATCGCGTCTGCCGCACCATTCAGCACGTCTGCCAGGTCAGCGCCGTCACATGGGACTCATTTTTCGAGAAACTGACCGCTGCGGAACTCCGCGCCAACGCCGAGGCCATCGAACTCGGTGTCTTCACTGCCGACGAATTTGATTTCAAGCGTTTTAAAGGCGCCGCGCCCTTCACGCTCAACCTCGACGCGCTCGCCGACACCTACTGGCGCGCAGGTTCTTCGCTCGAAAAAAACATCGGCGAAGTTCGCGAGCTCATCCTCAGCGAGGTTCGCGCCGGACGCACCATCATTGGCGAGTTCGGACAGTCCTACTGGCTCGACAAACGCCACGGCTTCTCGCCCAACGTCACCGCGTCGCACACTTTCGCGCCGGAGTTTTTCGAGAGCGCCGGCATTCCGCTCCAGCGCATCCACACCTTCGGCGTCGCCAAGGCCTATGACACCAAGGTGGGCACACACACCTTCATCACGCAAATGGACGACGCGCACCCGCTCGCCGCCAAGCTCAAGCAAATCGAATTTGGCACCAGCACCGGACGCCAGCGCATGGTCGGTTGGTTTGACGCTGTTGAAAAAGGCGACGCGCTCCGCTACGGCGGCTACCAAGATCTCATGATCAACAAGGCCGACGCGCTCACTCACGACGGCAATTGGCGCGGTGAACTCCTTATCTGCACCGCCTACGAAGACGCATCCGGCAAGCGCTATCATCACGTCCCCCGCAACGAGGCCGTCCGTCGCACCCTCCGCCCTGTTTACGCAAAATACGCGGGCTGGTCCGAGGACATTTCGAAAATTCGAAGCTTCGCCGATCTTCCCGAAAGCGCCCGCCGCTACGTCGCCGCCATGTATCGAACCACGGTAGAAGTCGCGTTCCACGGCGATTACGGCAACGACCTCTCGCGCATCCCCGCCTCGGCGCTGCCCAATTTCCGATACCTTGGCGTCGGCCCCGAACCCTCCCAACTCATCAAGGATATCCCGACTGCGATGGAACTGCTCAAGCTCACCTGAGTTCTTGACGCCGCCTCCGCTCCAGTCCGCCCGCCAGCTGCCACACTGTGTTTGCCGCTCACAACAGCACACAAATCAAAAAGCGCGGAATTGCCTTCTCGCGCTTTGTTTTCACAGGCGGCAACACTCGCGGCACGGGCATCGCCATCTTCCTCACGCTATTTCTGCTTCTGGCCAGCGGTTGCTCGAGTGTTCGGAAAAATTACGCGAAAATTGCCTCCGAAGCGCTCCCCCCTCCTTCGCACACAATCAACACACGGCTTATCGCCGAGCAACTCGCCTTGCAGCCCGAGGGACATTCCGGCTTCCGACTTCTCGCACTCGGAACCGAGGCGCTCTTCGCCCGCATCGCGCTCGCCGACCAGGCCGCCAGCTCGCTCGATGTCCAGTATTACATGATCCACGACGACTCCACCGGTCGCCTTGTCATCAAGCACATCCTCGCCGCCGCCGACCGCGGCGTGCGCGTGCGCGTGCTCATCGACGACATTCATGTGATCGGCAACGACCGCAACATCCTCGCCATCGACTCGCACCCCAATGTCGAAGTCCGCATCTTCAACCCCTTCAAAATTCGAAAGAGCCTCGCGCTAGGCCTCGCCACCCAGTTCCTCTTCGATGGACGCCGTCTCAACCGGCGCATGCACAACAAATCCTTCATCGTCGACAACCAGGCCGCCATCATCGGAGGGCGCAACATCGGTGACGAATATTTCGACGCCCGGCAGGACATGAACTTCCGCGACCTCGATGTTCTCGCCGTCGGCCCCATCGTTGCCCAAATCAGCCAAAGCTTCGACGACTTCTGGAACAGCAACGCCGCCTACCCCCTCGTGGCATTTTACGACCATGTCAAAGCTTCCAAAAAACTAATCGCCCTCCGCGCCACCCTTGAAAAAAACGCGCGTGATTACCCGGCGGCTGAAAACATCCGCGGCCTCTTCGCCCCGGCCTTCGCCATCGACGACGACCCCGATGACCTCTTCGAGGACGATCTGGTCGAATCCCAGGCAGAAACACTCCATCCCCGGCGATTCAACTGGTGCTGGGCGCCTGCGCAACTCATCGCCGACGATCCCGGCAAGGCAAACCCCTACGACGCCCCCAAAAAAGGCCCGCACATCGGTGAAAAACTCGCTGAAATCATCACCACCGCCAACGATGAACTCCTCCTCATCTCGCCCTATCTTGTCCCCCGTCCCCAAGGTGTGGAAATGTTCGGCAATCTCGTCAAACGCGGCGTCGATGTAAAACTCCTCACCAACTCGCTTGCGTCCACCGATGTCGCCATCGTGCATGCCGGATACGCCCGATACCGCGCGCCGCTCATCGATGCCGGCGTCCATCTCTACGAACTCCGCGTCATCCCTTCCTCGACTAAAAAACGATTCTTCCGAGGAAAACGCACCGGCATCAGCCTCCACGCAAAAGCCTTTGTCATCGACCGGCGCATTACCTTCATCGGCTCCATGAACATCGACCCCCGCTCCGAACTCCTCAACACCGAGATGGGCGTGCTGGTCGAAAGCCCCGAACTCTCCCGCGAACTCGCCGCATTCTTCAACGAGGCCATTGAGCCCGATAGCAGCTACCAAGTCCGCATCACCAAGCCCGACACCGAAGGCAACCGCAAACTCTACTGGACCGGCACCCCCGACGGCAAACCCGCCACCTACAACACCGACCCCAACGCCAGCGTCTGGCGCCGCGTGAAAACCACGCTCCTCCGCATCTTTCCCATTGAGGGCCTCCTCTAAATTTAGCACCTCGCCTGAATCCTTTTTCACCATGCCTCGCATCCCGATCGAAGACAATTACACCGACATCCTCGGCAAAGCCCAGCGCGGCCTCCATATCACCGACGAGCAACTCGCCGCCCGCGCTGAAATCACGCCCGCCGAACTCGCTTCGCTCAAAGCCGGCCAATTCGACGAGGCCGCCGCCCGCCGTGTCGCGCGCCACCTCCGCCTCCACCCCGGCGCGCTCGTCAACTTCGCCTCAAAAAAATGGTATCCCACGCATCCCGTTTTTCGCAGCGGCTTCGCCGCCTTCAACGCACCTCACGACGACATGACCGTGAACAGTTACCTCGTCTGGGATCACCGCTCGCGTCAGGCCGCACTCTTCGACCCCGGCGCGTCCGGTGAAAAAATCCTCGACTACCTCGCCGCCGAAAAACTCTCGCTCCGCCAAATCTTCCTCACCCACGCGCACGAAGACCACATCGCCGATCTCGGCAAAATCCTCGCCGCCATAAAAACAGCCACGCCTCCCGAAGTCTGGATTTCCGCGCGCGAAGCCTCCGACGTTCCCGAGGCAAAACCCTTTGCCGACAACACCATCTTCCACATCGGCGACCTCACGCTTCGCAGTTACCCGACCTCCGGGCACTCCCCCGGTGGCACCACCTACTACACCACCGACCTCTCCTACCCCCTCGCCATCGTCGGCGATTCGCTCTTCGCCGGCTCGATGGGCGGCAGCGCGGACGCTTACGACGACGCCATCAAAAACAACTGGAAATACATCCTCTCGCTCCCACGCGACACCGTTCTCGCCTGCGGCCACGGCCCAATCACCACCCTGGCTCAGGAAAAGAAAAACAACCCCTTTTTCGCTCGTTGGTAAAAAACACGTTCGTGCAGGAAAACGAAACCCTGCGAAGCCGCGCAAATTATTTTGTCCCCAACGCCGCCTCCACCAACGCAGCGCGATTCAACTTTCCCTGCGCGTTGCGCGGCCACTCGGCAACCGGCACGTATGACTTCGGCCATTTATATTTCGCCAGGGAATGCAGCGCCGACTCAACCCGGCGCATATCGAGCCTCGCAACTGACCGCGCCGGATAACACGCCACCACACGCTGCCCCCATTTCGGGTCGGGCACGCCAATCACCGCCACGTCGGTGAACACGCCACTCGTGCGCAAAACCTCCATCACCTCGACCGGCATCACCTTTTTGCCACCCGTGATTATGACCGCGTCGCGCCTGCCAACAATATTCAAGCATCCGCGCGCATCCCAGTGCGCCATGTCCTCCGTGCGGAAAATCTCCATCTCGCGCCCATCCGGAAAATATCCGTAAAACAAACTCTCCCCGCTTATCTGAACCAAACCCGTTTGACCGCGCGCCATTTCGAGCCCCGTCCCCGCGTCAACAATCTCCACGTTCACATGCGGCATCGCGCGCCCGCTGCTGCGATCATTGGTCTCCAGAAAATCGCTCGCGCCCTGCGCCGTCACCATCGCGCCCGTCTCCGTCATTCCGTAACTAAGCACGACCGGCAGCTTCGCATGCGCGGCATCCTGCACGAGCTGCGGCCACACCGGTCCGCCCCCGACAAATATGCATCGAAACTGATGCAGCCAAAACAACGCCCGCTCGCCTGACACCAGCAGCCGCTGCAACTGAGTGGGCACGAGCGAAACCACCCATCCTCCCGGCAGCTCCGCCTCGCGCGGATAGTTCCCCCGGTCAATCTCCTTCCAATCCCAGGGTAAATGCTCGCCGCAGGTCGCCGCGCAGCGCACGCGCGACATGAAGCTGCTCACATGATGCGCCGGCAAAACATCCACCGCATTCACCCGCGCCATTTCGAAATGTTTGCAAAAACCCGACACCGCCACCGCCAGCGTCCGCTCATCGTGCCGCGCAAATTTCAGCTCACCACTCGTCCCGCCCGTCGGCAGGCACAGCCAGCCGTGTCCGGGCTGATCCATTGCGTCGGCAATTTTCCCGAATCGCTCAAACTGGGCAGTCTCTCTCGCGCCCCATTTCGGATCGCACAAAAAAACAAACCCGCCGCGCCTTACGGCACAGCCCGTTGCCTCCGCCACTCGCATCAATTCAGCGCGTTCCATAAAATCTCCGGTTTGAATTGTTCCAACTCCTCCGCGCGCACAAACGGCGCCGCCCGGGGTCCGTCAAAACGCGCGTCCTCAAACAACGGCCACACGCCGAACCCAAGCGCGCGCGGTTTTTTCGTGTCCGCGAAAAACTCGAACGCCATGTTCAGCGCCGTCTTCGCCCCCACCCCCGTCTCAATCGCCGACGAAAACACTGTGCGTTCCTTCGGCAGCCGTTTGAAGGCGCCATCCGCATCACCCAACAACGACGGCTTGACCACAAAAATTCCCGGCCAGTCCAGCTCCAGCCAGCGTCCGACATCCCCCGCGCCAACCACCGACTCATCCAGCGCAATCGGCACCGGATAATCAGCCGCCAGTCCAAGCAGCAAATCCTCGGCGCCGGCGGCGTCCGCCGCGACAGGTTGCTCGATAAATTCCACCGGATATCCGACACATCGCGACAGCCAGCGTTCCGCGTCGCGCCGACCCCACGCGCCGTTCGCGTCGAGTCGCAACCGCGCCCCCGCCGGAAGCGCCGCGCACACATCATCGAGCAACGCCAGTTCGTCCGCCATGTCACCCGCGCCCACCTTCCACTTGAACGTGCGAAAACCCGCCTCCGCCAACGCCGCGATTTTTCCCAACGCCGCGCGCCCCGCCGGCAACAACGCCGCAACCGGAAGGTAGGGCGAAGCATCCGGCTGAGCCGTTGGCAGATGTTTCTCGGGGAAAGACAGCCCGGCTGATAACTTCGCCCTGCCCAGCGCAAACCGCAAACACGGATACCGCGCCGCGTCGATTTCGCCAATCCGCTCATCACTCACCCGCGCACCCAGCGTCGCGCACACATCGGCCGCATCGACAACCGTCTCCGTGCCAAACCAAGGGATCGGCGCGCACTCGCCAAAACCCACTCCGCCGTCCTCGCGCTCAAGCCGCGCAAGCAATCCCTCGCGTCGCGTCCACAAACCGTGCGCCGTGCGCAAAGGCGTGCGAAACGGAAGCGAATAACGACGGTATGCAAACGTGTAATTCACGGCGATTTTATCAAGGCGCCCGCAGCAACACATCCGACCACTCGCCCATGGTGCGGTGCTCGATTTTCCACTGCGGCACTATTTTCGCATACGCATCGCGCACCTGCTCGTTTTCACTGGCGAGAATCCCGCTCAAAATAAGCACGCCACCAGGAGCAACCGAATCAGTTAGTTCCCTTGCAAACTCAATCAGCACATTCGCCAAGATGTTCGCCATCACGATCCCGGCCTTGTGACCCGCGAGCCCCGTGACGAGGTCGCCGGTAAAAAAATCCACCCGCCCCGCCATGTCGTTGAGCTCCGCGTTCTCGATGCTCACCCGCACGGCATCGGGATCGTTGTCAAATCCGCGCACATTTTCGTAGCCGAGCTTCGCCGCCGACAGCGCGAGAATCCCAGACCCGCACCCCGCGTCAATCACCCGCGCATCACGATTGAACGGCAACTCGACAAGCCGCTCCACGCACAACCGCGTCGTCTCGTGATTCCCCGTGCCAAACGCCATCCCCGGATCGAGCCAGATAACCTCCTCGCCCCCGGGCAGCGTGAACTTGTCGCGTTCCCAAACCGGAACCCAGTGCAAGCGCCCGAATTTCCACGCCTTGAAGTGCGCCTTGTAACTGTCGCGCCAGTCGCTGTTGCCCAGCGCGCGCAACCCGGCCTCGCCAATCGGCGCGCCGCCCAGTTGCGGCCTCAACGCGTCCCATTGCGCGCGCGCCTCGTCGCCACTCTGGAAAATGCCGACAACCCACGCGCGCTTTTCAATCACATCCTCAAGCAGACTCCACCCCTCAATGCCCAACTCGAGCAAAAGATTGTCCGTCTCATCAACGGAGGCGGGCGTGATCTCGACCTTTATTTCAAATAAATCCATGCCGCACACGACACGCCGGACCTGCATCTTCGGCAAATTGATTTTTCAAAGAATCCGATTTCCCCCGTCAGCGCGCAAAGCCGCGCAAAACCGATCCGCTTGACTTTCATCGCGCAACTCTCGTCCATCGAACTTCAATCACATATTCAATTTCGCCACTACGCAGATCATGCTTCCCACCCTTCACACCACGCTCCTCACACTCTCTCCATTCACGCCCGCCGACGCGCCGCTCGTGCAACGCTACGCGGGCGACGCGCGCATCGCCTCGATGGCCGCGTTCATTCCGCATCCGTATCCCGACGGCCTTGCCGAGCAATGGATCGCCTCGCACCTGCCCGATCACCTCGCGCGCACAAGCACCACGCTCGCCATCCGCGAGCGCGACACCGGCGAGCTGCGCGGAGCCATCGGCCTCATTCTCACACTCGAAAAACGCCTTGGCGAAGTGGGCTACTGGGTCGGCGCGCCCTTTTGGAATCAAGGCATTTGCACCGAGGCCACCCGCCGCATCATTCAATATGGTTTCGACGATCTCGCTCTCGAAACAATTCGCGCGCATCACTTCCCCCACAACCCTGCATCCGGACACGTCATGAAAAAAGCGGGCATGACACGCATCGGCGTCATTCCGCGCTGCACGCCCAAGGACGGCCAGCTCCTCGACGCCATTCAATGGCAAATCCTCAAAACTGATTTTGACACACAAAGAGAATAAACCACCCGCCCCACGCGATATTCCAACACAAATCGGCAACTTAGGGCTTCTCGCACGCGACCATCTGCAAATCCGAGCATTCGGACACGTCCGCGGTAATCGTGAAATCGGCTTTGTATGATTTCATCTTCCCCGTAATAATATCCTCGACCTCGTCGCCCGTAATTTTCATCGGAAGCTCGACCGTCAAAGTATAATGCCCGAAAGGCATGTTTCTGAAGAAAACTCTATCACCGCGTATTGAAACCTCGCCCGTCTTTCCAGAATCCATCTTCCAATATCCCTTATAGTATAATGGATTATGGGTTTCGTTGTCGGGAAAACGTAGCCTCATGATTGCATCCACACGAGGCGCTAGTGTGGCTGCGTGGCGAGATTTTGCGAAATGAACAACAGCTGATTCCTCTTCTCCAAATTCACCAATATTGATGGAGATATTATACCTTCCAAGGGCGACGGACGGAAAGACAACCGACTCGGACAAGCGGATGATACCTATGGCGCGATCTCTGCTTCCTTCCATTCTTTCATCATCAGACATCCACACAAAACACGCATATATCGGGACTTTATAGTCAGCTATTGGGTGGGTTAAATTAAAATCAAATATCATCGGAGCGCTCTGGATGTCCACGGAAACGATCTCTGATGTTTGCAATCTGGCGACCGGAGCCTCCGCAAAAAAAACCGGCACCTCCGGCAACGCCTCGCCTCCGTATCTGGAAAACACGAGTCTCCCGTCGCTTCCTGTCGCGCGCAAAATAAAATCCCGGTCTAGCTTCAAAATACCGTTCTCATTTGTTGAGCCTTTCCGAGTCGCTACTTCGCGGCGATTCCCTTTGAAAACATACAGTGCCGACCTGACTTCCGTGTTGGCCAGAGGCTTCCCGTTTATGGAAATCTTATAATAAACCGGCCCCGGTTTTTTTGGCACAACCGGTTCGTAACCGGTAATGCCCTTGATTGCCGTCACAGCCTCGTCGCACACTGTTTTTGATGGATGCGTTCTTATCACCGCCCGCAAGGGATCGACTATCAGCGGAGACTTGGTTTGGGCCAGACGTTTGATGACCTCCCTGCACTTTTCCGGGTTCGATTCGGGCGCGAGAAGTGTTGTCATGAACCGTATGATGTCATCGCGCAGCCCATGCGAAATTTCCATGCGGCCACCATACCCATAGGGTCGTTTGCGGTTTTTTGCGTCACCCGAAGCATCAACCAATGCAGAAAGGAAATCCAGTTCATAGGATGACAACAGATCATTGTCGCGCATCTTTTCAGCCTCTTTCAGTGCCACGCGTATCGAAGGTTCATCACCCGCTCCCACAAGCAGCCTTAGCGCATAAGGGTTAAACCTTCTTTCGGGACTGATTCTCGCGTCAACATACGCGCCGCGGCAAAAAGTTTGATAATCAATGCCGCATAATTCGACAAGTCGCTGAAACATTGGCACCCTCTCGGGAGAAAACCAGAGCGTGCTATAGTTGTCACTGAGCACTGAGGCGATCGCCAGATCATATCGCTCCTCCATAAGCAAAGCGATGAGCAACGCCTGCCGCTTGGCCTCAAAAAATCCGAATGCATTGGTGCCACAATCGGCCATCCACTCCCATAGAAAAATCTTCTCGGCACTGACCGCGCGTTTCCCTGAGATCATATCCTCCACCATCTGCCAAAACTGGTCTCCCCTATAGGTGTATGACAGACGCCTGTTGTCGGCGACATAGCCATGGTTTTTCGCAAACACAGAATCATTCCACGGCTGCATAATCCGCCTGTATGTTTTCCATGCCTCAAGCTCATCCCTTGAAAGATGCGATGCCATCTTCTCGATTTTGTCATCATTGCTTTCAATTACGATTGGTGGCGGGCGAATTTTCTCAAGCTGAGCCAATTTCCAACGAAGCCAGAAGGACGTGAAATCCTTCATGTAAACTTTCTTGAGATAAGATAGCGGATTGTTGACAAACAACTCCCGCAACACGGGGAAGTCTTCCGGTGCGCCATGTCTACAAGCTTGGCCAAAAACAGTTCCGAAACAGGAATCCAACGACTTGTCCGTTTCACGAATCAAAATTATGCGCTGGCATATTTTCAGAAGATCACCCGCGTTGTTTTTGGGATAAGTGGAGGCGAAATCCTTCCACTCAACGGCCTTCAACGCCATCGCAAATTCCTCGTCGGTTCCGGCGGACAACACCGCCGCCAAAGCATCCGGAGCATCAGCATGGACTCTTGGATTTTTTTGAGCCGCAACACCGATCAGCCACAGGATTCCGCAGCCCATCATTGCATACAGGAGCGACTTCAATTTCATATTTTCAAGCAACCAGCGCACCAGAAGCCTCGCAAGCACAATGACATTGCACCTCAGCTCCTAGACGCCTTGCCCCAGCCAATTCTTCAGTTCCTCGTCATTCGCAATCCGCAGGGACGCGCGGTATTCGGGCGCGAGAAGATCGTGAAAACTTTTGTCGGCAAAGCGGCGGCAATGGAGAAGAACCTTGGCACGCTGTCCCGGGGCGCGAACCAGGCGGCCCAGGGCTTGATTCACTTTTTGAATGCCGGGGATTTGATAAACACGGCGCGCGGCCTCGTCGCGTCCGAGATTTGCATAGGCCGCGAGACGCGCGCGCTGGATCGGGTTCACCTCGGGGAGCGCGGGGCCGACGACCATCGCGTGCGAGATGCGGCCGCCGAGCAGGTCGATGCCCTCGGCGAAGCTGCTGCCAAGAACAAGAAGCACCACGCCGGGCGCTGATAGGGATTGCCCCAGCCATGCGTTTTGCGCGGCAAGATCAGGGAGCTTGGGTTGCATCGAAATGCGAATCGCTGGATGCATGTCGGCAAGCTCGCGTTGGATGGTTTCGGCATAAGCGTAGCTGGGAAAAAACACAGCCACGTTGCCGCCCGACGCCGAGGCGAGCGAGGCGATGGTGGATGCGGTGGTTTCGGAAAACTGCGCGCGTTGCTGGTAGGTGGTGTTGACGCGGGTGTCGATGGCAACGTCGTAGGCGTCATCGCGCCAGGGCGTGGCGGCGCGGACATAATGCGGCGCGGCGGTTGCGCGGGCTTCGTCGAGCGCGAGCAGATCCGCGGCGGAGGTGAGCTTGGCGAATAGTTTTTTTGTGTCGCGCTTGGTCAGCGCGCCAAGCTTATCGAGCTTGGGAGAAGAGGATGCCGGGCCGGGCTCCGGTGTTTCCGGCGAATCCAGTCCGCATGCGGCGGTGAAGTTTTCGACAGGAGTGAGTGTCGCCGAGGCGAGGATGGCGCCGCCAAATTCGGCGATGGCCGGACCGATAGCGTCTGCTGCGTCAAGGCAGGTGATTACGAGGAGCGCGTTTTGCGGACTCCACCAAAGACGGGGAAGGTCGAGCGACGCGAGATCGGCGGCAAGCTCGGGAATCGACCAGAGCGTCTCGCTGATCCCGGCGGGCATTTGCGCGTAATCGAGCGGCGTGGCGGTGATTTGACCGGCAAGAGTGTCGATGAGTTCGCGAGCGTCGTCCTCGGTCGCGAGCGTGTGCGCGCCGTTTGCCTTGAGCGTCGAAAGAAAGTGAACCCAATGACTCCACGCGCTGGAAAGCGCCGAGGGAACCCGAACCATGTTGAACCAACTGCCAACCGCGCGCGCGTCGTCCGCGTAAAACGCATGGCTGAAAACATCGGCAACGCGCGACGGGAGATTGTGAGCCTCGTCAACGACGAGCAGCGTGCGCTCCGGATCGTAGCCGGGCTGCCCGGTAAAAATGCCGCGATTGGCCGGCGAAAAAATGTAATTGTAATCGCCGATCCACACGTCGTTGAACGGAAGCGCGGCGCGGGAAATTTCGTAGGGACAAATGCGCGCGTCGGCACCCGCGGCGCGAAGCGTGGCGATGTCGCGCGGATGATCTTCGACAAGATAAAAGCGCGACAGCCCGCTCTTCGGCCAGCGAGTTTCGAGATCGTTGAGATAGGCGCAGGTGTCGCGCGTGCAGTTGTAAGCGGTGTTGATGCAATGCTCGCGCTTGGGGCGCATGAGCCAGGCGGTGACGGGCGTGGCACGGGCCGCCAGCTCGCCGGGGCGGGGATCGTGCGGCACAGGCATCCCGTCCGTGGAATCGGCGGCGACGGGGATTGCGCACGCGGGAGCCACTGAGGGTTGCGATTCGATTTGGTGAAACGAACCCTCCGGATGAGTCGCGTCGATAAACAGCTCACCCGGAGGGTTCGCCCTACCCTGGTCTGCCATATCCGCGAGAGTGCGCGTAACCTGGAGTTGTCCGGTGGCTTTGCTCGTGAGGTAAATGAGTCGGTCAAAACGGCCCTCGCGCATGTGCGAAAGCGCGAGTTCGAGGAGAATGCCGGTTTTGCCGAAGCCAGTGGGCGCCTCGAAGAGAACAACCGGGTGTTCGGCAAGCGCGTCGGCAAGATCGCGCCCGGTCGTCTCCTGTCCGGGCCGGAGCGTGGCGAACGGCGAGCGATAACGAAGACTGCGAAGACGCTCGCGGGCGCGAAGGCGAAGGTTGAGAAACTCGGTGACTCGCTCGAGTTGCGCGCGAAAAAGCGCGTCGTCGATTGCGGTGAGCGTGATCGTCTGGGCGAGTCCGCTGGCAACTTCGACGAAATGGAGCTCGGCGCGGATGCGCGGGGATTGATTGCCGGTGTCCACGAGGCGACGCAACTCCGCGTAAGTGGCGAGCTGGACAAAGTAAGCGGGATACTCGGCGCGCAGTTCGGATTCGTCAGCGGGAATGGGACGCGTGACGGTTTTGATCTCGCGAAGGATGAGCGGCGTATTTTCGGTCGCGGGAATGAGCTGGTCGATACGACCGGTGAGCGTGAGTATCCAGCCGCGATGAACAATTTTCCCGGTGATGGGGATTTCGAATTGCGCGGCGGAGTTTTCGGATGCGATTTGCGCGCGGAGCTGGTTATGCCAGTGGGTGCCGAGTTGCGCGCGCCAGAGTCCGCTTGGCGCGCCGGACGCATCGCGCGGCCCGAGGGTGAAATCTGAAAGTTCACCCACGCTCAAGCTGGCGGTGCGTTGTTCGAGATTGAAATCCATCGGAGAAATGCGGAACTCGAAATGCCGAATGCGGAACGACGGTCACGCAAGCGTGTTTTCAAAAAAGAAAAAAGCAGACCGTAATTCGGTCTGCTTGAAAAAGCGCAAAAATGCGCGAGGCGTGTTTGAATAAGGGGACAACGCGGCGTGATGCCAATTCCACACTTATTTGATTGCCGCCACGGCGTCGGCGAAGGCCTTGGCCTTGGCGGTGATTGTCGCCCAGTCTTTTTCCTTAAACGCCTTAGCCTGGACGAGCGAGCTGCCCGCGGCGGTGGCGGTGGCGCCGGCCTTGATGAAGTCGGCCACGTTGTTCTCGTTGACGCCGCCAGTGGGCACGAAGTCGATTTGCGGGAAGGGCGCCTTGACCGACTTGATGTAGTTCGGGCCGAAGAATTCGGCGGGGAAAATTTTCACCGCGTCGGCGCCGGATTCCCATGCGCGGAGGATTTCGGTGGGCGTGAACGCGCCGCTGAAAACCGGCACGCTGTAACGGCGGCAGAGTTCGTTGACCGCGGGAAGCGTGGCGGGCGTGACGATGAACTTCGCGCCGGCAAGGATGCCCGCGCGCGCGGTTTCGGTGTCGAGCACGGTGCCGAGGCCGAAGATAAAATCAGGCAGCTCGGCGGTCGCCTTTTCGAGCAGGCGGATCGCGCCGGGCGTGGTCATGGTGAGCTCGATGCTCGTGAGCCCGCCCGCTGCGAGCGCGCGCGCGCAGTCGATGAGTCCGTCGGGACTGTCGGCGCGAATGAGGCCGATCACTTTGTCGGCTTTGATTTTTGAGAGGATGGCGTCTTTTTTCATGGTTCGGATGATTGGTGGTGAGTTGTGAAAAGTGCAAAGGCCGCAAATATTAAATCGCGAAGTGCGGATTACGAAATCAAGGGGCGCTCAAGCGCAAAACGAAAAGCAGATGACAGTTTGATGGATTGTTATTCCGCATTCCGTTTGCGAAGCAGCCTTGGAATCCGCATTCCCCATTCGTCAGATTTGATATTCCTGCAACGGCACGGGGTCGGTGATTTTGGCCTTGGGGAGCGCTTCCGTGAGTTGCTCCATGAACCAGGCGCGCGAGGCGGGTTCGCCGTGCGTGAGCACGATGGAGCGCGGGTTGCATTGCACGGCGTATTGCAGGAGTTCCTCGCGGTCGGCGTGGCCGCTGAGTTCGAACTTCTCGACGCGGGCCTTGATTTTCGCCTTCACGTTGGCCGCCTTGAAGAGGTAGGTGTCGCCGTTGCGCGAGGCGAGGATTTCGCCGCCGGGCGTGGAGGGATCGCAGTAGCCGACGAAGCAGATGGTGTTGTTGGCGTTGCCGATGAGGCCCGAGGCGAGGACGTAGGAGGGCGTGCGCTCGACGAGCATGCCGGAGCTGATTATGTAGAGCGCGTTTTGCTTCGGGTCCTCGCCGGGATTGAGTTTGCGGGGCGCGGGTTTGATTTTGAGTTCCTTGATGATGCCGCGGTTGAAATTGGCGTGTTTTGTTTTGCGCGAGATTTCGTCGAGGTAATCGGCGAGGTCCATGCCGAGGCCGGAGGCGTAGATGGGGCAATCGACGAGGCGGCGGAATTTGCGCGCGTCGTGGATGATCGAGAGGACTTCCTGCTGGCGGCCGAGCGCGAACACCGGGATCAGGCAGGAGCCGCCGCGCTGGATGGTTTCATTGATCGTGTCGACGAGGCGCACGACTTCGTTGGCGCGGGATTTTTCGGGCGGGCGCTCGGTGTTGCCGCGCGTGGTTTCCATGATGAGCGTGTCGAAACGGTCCACGGGAAATTTCGCACCGTTGAGCGTGCGCTGATTGTCGAAAAGGACGTCGCCGGTGATGAAGATTTTGCGGCGCTTGTGCTGGATTTCGACGCCCGCGGCACCGGCGACGTGGCCCGCGGGATGGAGGATGAAGGTAATCGCGTCCTTGTTGCCGCCGGATTGCACGCGCTTGGCCTGGCCGAAGGGAATGCCGGTGAAGCGTTTTTTGAGGCGGTCAATTTCCTCGTGCGTGAAGAGCGGATACTCGGGAATGTTGGCCTCCTCCTTCTGGCGGAGCATGACGTTGGCGGAGTTGTGCAGCATGCGCTCGAGGAGCATGGCGCTGGAGGTGGTCATGACGACGGGCGCCTCGGGGTGCTCGCGCATGAGCACGGGCAGGCTGCCTATGTGGTCGAGGTGGCAGTGCGTGATGATGATGAGGTCGAGGTGGACGCCGCGGATTTTGCTGAAATCGGGCGTGGCTTCGCGTCCGGCTTTTTTCGGATGGAGGCCGGAGTCAATTATGACTTTGAGTTCGCCGATTTGCAGATATGTGCAGTTGGCGCCGATGGCGCCGTCGCGGTTGAGGTCGATTAGCTTCATGTTGTGCGCACAAGAAAACGTGCGCGCGGGCGGCGGCGCAAGTGTGAATCCCGGGACGGCGCAAACACTCTTGCGCTCCGGCGGCGGCGCAATAACGCTTCACCCCCATGAAAACCGATGCCATCGAAGTCTCCGTCAAAGCCGTCATGCCGACCGCGAACGGCTGCGCCGTGTTCCTCGGCGCCGAGGGCAGGCACTTTGTGATCTACGTCGATCATTTTGTCGGCAGCGTCATGCAGATGGCACTCGACGGCGCGAAAAAAGAGCGTCCGCTCACGCACGACTTGATCGGGCACATCCTGCTCGGTCTCGGCGCGGAACTGGAGCGCGTGCTCATCAACGATGCCAAGGAAGGCACGTTTTTCGCCCGCATTTTCCTGCGCATGGAAAACGAAATCGGAAAAAAGCTGCTCGAAATCGACGCACGCCCGAGCGACTCCATCGTGCTCGCAATCCAGCATTCGCGCCCGATTTTTGTCGCGCGCAAAGTGTTCGACTCCGCCGAGGACATGACCGAATTGCTCGAACACCTCATGGCGCAGAAGGCAGTCGAAGAAGATGACGATGAAAGTGATGACGACGGCATCGACGACATCCTTTCCGAACTCGCGGAAGACGACGAAACAGAGGATGAGGATTCCGACGACGAGGACGACGAAAAATAAGATTCCGTCCCGATTCAATCCGTCGCGGCTGCGTCTCCAGAAATAGTTTTGCATCAAAGCACACCCGCGCAATGCCCCCCGCCGCAACCACACAAAATACCGCGAAGCCCGCTTCGGCATGGAACCGCGTGAAAGAGCGCCCTTGTGCGGCGCTCCGCCCCGCCGTTCTTTATTCGGCCGGGGAGTGGCTCGTCGCCATTCTGCTTTCGGTCAATCTTGCATGGACTTCGCTCTGCCTCGGCGGCGTGCGCGCAGAGACGATGGTCTGGTCAAGCGCGCTCACATTCGCAACCGCCGCAATCGCGATGATTCGCATGATTTGGAGCGGCTCCAAATCCCATTGGGCCGCGGCGTGGCTGGTTCCTTTTCTCCTCTACGCCGGCGCAAGCGTTTTATACATCACCCCCGTGCGCTGGCTCGGCGCGCGCGAACTGATGTTGTGGATTCAGGCATTCCTCGTCTTCGGCATTGCGCTCGAAAGCCTGCAAAACAAGGGGCCCCGCCGTCTCGTGCTCGGCACGGTCGCGCTGCTCGGCGCGGTTGCGCTGGTTCTTTCCGCCTACCAGCTCAACGGCCATGAAACATGGTTGATGCTTGGACGCGTGCAGGCCGGGCAATACGTCGGACGCGCAAGCGGATTTCTCGGCAATCCCAATTCGCTCGCGGCATTCTACCTGCTATTGATTCCGCCCGTGCTCTCGCTCGCCTGGCGGCGCGGCGCAAACGGCGTGCAACGCATCGCTTGCGGATATGTCGCGCTCGCGCTCATGCTCGGCCTCGTGCTCACGCTCAGCCGCGGCGGCGTGCTCGCGTTCACCGTCGCGCTCGTTTGCTGGCCGTGGTTTGTCGGCGAGTGGCGTTTTTTTCGGCGCGCGCTCGCTTGTGCCGCGGTTCTGGCCGTTGCCGCGCTTGCAGCGCTTGCGATCTGGACCACCCTGCCCTCCGCGCGCGAACGAACGCAGAAACTCGTCCTCGATCACGGCGAAAAATCGCGCGTGATTCTCTGGCAGGCGTCGCTCGAAATAACCGCCGGCGCGCCCGTTCTCGGCACCGGCGCGGGCAGCTTCAACACCGTTTTCGAAAAACACCGCCCCGAGGGTTTTCTCAACAACCCGCAGTGGACGCACAACGAATTTCTCAATCTGCTCAGCGACTACGGCATCGCCGGCTTCGCGCTGTTTTTCGGCGCGGGGTGCGTGATCGCGTGGAAAAGCCGCCGCAAGCGCCCGCCCGGCACCAACGCCCCTCTCATGATTCCCGACGGCGTTTTGGCCGGCATCGCATTCACCCGCGCGCTCGGCATCGGGTTGCTCGGCTTTGCATTTGCGTGCATGGTGGATTTCCACATGCGCATCCCCGCGCTGGCGATGATAGTCGCGGTTTGCGCCGCCGAAATCGTAAAGCGCCGCGAAGCAAACACGCCGCCTTCGCAAATTGCACAGGGTAAAAATACGCCGCGCGATATTCCGAAAAACACAGCCCAAATCGCCACAGCCCGTGTTTTCGGACAGCGTGTAATTGGCACCGCAATCACCCTCGCGGTGCTTGCGCTGGGTGGGATTGTCTTCGTGCAAACCTACCGGGCCGAGGCCGCGCGCGTTTCCGGACGCGAACAAATCGACGCGCTCGCGGGTCGCGATCTGAAAACCGCATCCGACCGCGCCGACCGCCTGCAAACATTGACCCGCTCCGCCGCGTTTTTCGACAAGGCGATCCGGCTCGATTCCGACAACGCGCAAGCTTGGTCCGACCGCGCCTATGCGCTCGCCCTGCGCGCGCGCATTGAAAAACAAAATGCCGCGCAACTCGGCGGCGAAGCCGAAACCGCGGCCCGCGCCGCGCTTGATCGAGCGTCGGAAGTGTCCGAGTTCTGGCTGCGTCTCGGAGTCGCGCTCGACCTGCAAGCGCGCACCGCCGAGGCGGGCGATGCCTTTGCCCGCGCCCTGCAACTCGCGCCCGCAAGCCCGCTCGCGTGGTATCACCAAGCCTACCACCTCAGTCTTTCGCCCGTGAAACGCAGCCTTGCGCTCGCCGCGGCCGACATGTGCTTGCGTCTTGACCCCGGCCACACAGACGCAGATAGTTTGCGAGTGCAATTGCGGTCAAACCGCTGATCGCGAACATCCTTTCACCGCCAACAACCTTTCACGCATGACGAGATTTCTTCCCAAATTTTTCCTATTTGCCACCTTGTGCGCCGCCCTCGTCAGCGCCATGCGCGCGCAGCAAGAACCGGCGAAGGAGCCGCAGGGCGAGCTGCCCAAAAATGTCGCCAATATCATCGTCGTGCAGGTGACGGGCGAGGTGTATGTTTTCACCTCGGGGGAAACCTATCGTTTCGCGTTGCGCGCCGGCTCCATGGTGACCGAAGGCCAGATGATCGCCACCGGCCCGAAGGCCAGCGTGATGCTCGCATTCTCCAACGGCGCCACCGTGACTATCGGCGAAAACTCCCTCGTCGCGCTCGACGAGTTCACCCAAACCCCCTTCGGCGCGGTCTTCAAAATGTCAGAGGCGCTGAGCGAACCCAGTTCCTCGCAAACCAACCTCGACTTGGTGCGCGGCGAGTTGATCGCCAACGTGAAAAAACTCAACAAGGAGGAGGGCTCCAATTTCAAGGTCAACACGCCGCTCGGCGTGGCGGGCATTCGCGGCACGACCTTCCAGATTTCCTACATTCCCGACAGCCTGCAATCCAAGCCCAACGCACGGGCCGATTCGCTGACCGCCGACTTCGCCATCGTAATGCTCGAAGGTCTTGTCGAAATGAACGTCCCGAATCGCTCGCGCCCCATCCTGATTCCACAGGGCAAACAACTCGTCCTCGAAAATGTTGACATGGCCGACACCAGCGGCGCGGCGCTCGGCGACGACAGCGAGGCATCGGAACCGTCAACCTCATCCGCCGCCGCGCAAGCCATGCTGATGCAGCGCGTGCAAACAATGCTCAACGCAACCGCGGACATTTCGATTCCCGGAACACCCGGCGCAAAAATCTACACGCCAAACACTGCCGGCGCCGCCCGCGAAACCACCGATGATCAAGGCGGCCAGCAACAAAGCACGGACACTTCCGCTGAAACCGACTCATCCGGCGAAAATCTTTCCCCCTCGCCTCCCCCGCAACCCGACGCCCCCCGCCTTTCCCCGACCGACGGCACCGGCGCGTGAGTGTAGTTTTCGTGACAGGGCGGTTTCGCCGGCCCGAACGTCAGCGACATTCCGCCAACCGCCGCGTCTGGCGCTCGTAATTCTCGACGCGCCATACCCCGGATTATTTTTTCTTCGCGGTTTTCTTTTTCGCGACGGCCTTTTTCATTGGCAACGCCTTGGGGGCCTTCTTTTTGAAGACGCGCTTTTGAAGGGCGTTCCAAATTTCCTTTTCAATCGCAGCCGCGCTTTTGGTGCCGTCCACGACGACAAAACGCCCGGGCATGCCCTTCGCGAGCAAGAGATATCCGCCGCGCACTTTTTCATAAAAGTCGATATTCTCGCGCTCCATGCGGTCGGGCTTCGCGCCCTTGCGCTTGCTGATGCGCGAAAGGCTCACCTTCGTCGGCACGTCGATCACAACCGTGACATCCGGCATGACGCTGCCGATGGCGAAGCGGTTGATTTCGTTGACGGGGTCGCTGCCGAGATTGCGGGCGATGCCCTGATAGACGGTCGAGGAATCGAGATAACGGTCGCTCAGCACAACGGCTCCGCGAAGAAGCGCGGGCGCGATGACCTCGCGCACGATTTGCGCGCGCGCGGCGGCGAAAAGCAGCAGCTCGGTCTCGGCGAACATTTTGTCGCTGCCGGCATTGTGCAGGAGGATGTCGCGCACCTGCTCGCCGATCTTGGTGCCGCCGGGTTCGCGCGTGGTCACGATTTCGTGGCCGAGTTTTTCGAGGCGTTTGACGAGGCGAGCGATTTGCGTCGTCTTGCCGCTGCCCTCGGAGCCTTCGAAGGAGATGAGAATGCCGGTGCGTTGTTTGTTGGAAAGAGGCATGGTCGGAATCGGTTTATGCGCGGACTATGGAGAATTTATTTCCAACGTGCGAGGAATGTTTCGAGGTCCGCGAGCGACGGGCTGTGCGCGCTGCGCACGTAGTGCCCGGAGGTCGAGACGCCGAGCGCGAGGCAAGCCTGCGGGCTGAGTCCGAGCAACTGCCCCGTTGTGAAACCGGCGTTGAAGTGGTCGCCCGCGCCCGTGGTGATGAGCGGTTTTTCGCAAAACGGTCCGGGCACCCAAAAGTCGCCCCCGGGCGTGGCGCACGCGGCGGATTTGCGCGGATGCACGACCACGCACGCGACGGCGAGCTTCTTGCGGATGGCGCCCGCGGCGGCGCGCAGGTCGGCTTCCTCCTCGCCCTCCAAAAGACCGAGGCCGAGCGCGGCGTGCACTTGCTGCGCCTCCTTGAGATTCAGGCCGAGCGTGACGGCGCCGTGTTTTTCGTATTCCGCGATGACGTTGAGCGCGTCCACCAGATCGTGCGCGGCGCGTTTCTCCGGGTCGCAAAGGTCGAAGAAATAAATGCGGCGCGGCTGCGCGGCGGCGCGCGGCGGAAGCGCGGGGAGGACGTTTTTGAGCACGCCCTTGTAAACGTCCGTCATGTTCGGGATCATCGTCCAGTTGACGAGCGCGACGAGATCGGCGGCGGCGAATTGTTTTATGAGGCCGTCAACTCCGAGTGTCTCGACGAGTTTTTCGTAGGTGATTTCGTCGAGCGAGCGCATCTGGCCGAGCATGAGTTTGCCGTCCTCGAACTCGACCGCGGTGGTGCTGGCGGCCGCGCAAAGCGAGATCGCCTCCCTCGCGCGCGCGGCCATGTCGGCAAAGACGGGGTGCGCGCCGCCCTTGCCGATCGCGCCGACGTAGGTGAGTGTCGTGCCGGAGGCGAGGAGCGCATTGCCCATGATCGGGCCGTTGCCGCCGAGTTTTTCCATGCGCGGGTAGAACTCGATGTTGGTGGATTTGCCGGCGGCGCCCAGGACGCGCTGGCCGAAATCGGTGATCGTGGCGATGGGCGTGAACGCGTCGCCCTGCGCGGTGCGAAGCGCGACGGGCGTGACAATCGTGTCGACAAATCCGTCGAGCCCCACGAGGGCGTGCTTGGGCTGCTTTTCGTAAGCGGCGCGTTTTTGGGAAAGTTCGGCGAGGGTGGTTTGCTGGAAGGACATGGTGAATGTTGTAGGGACGTTGTAGGGGCGCACCTTGCGTGCGCCCTGATTTGGGCATGCGAAAGACTGTTTGCGCGTGAATCCACAAGGTGTATTCACACGAGGGCGCACGCAAGGTGCGCCCCTACGTTACGCTTTTTTCCTTGCCAGCGCGCGGGTGGCGACCTCGGTTTTTGCGCGTTCGAGATATTGCGCGAAGGGTTGCACGCCTTCGTCGCCGGCGGCGCGAGTGCGCACGCTGACGGACTTGGCCTCGGCTTCCTTCGCGCCGAGCACGAGCACGTGCGGGACTTTTTCGAGTTCGGCGCGGCGGATTTTTGCGCCGAGTTTGTCGCTGTGCTCGTCCATCGTCGCGCGGAGGCCGGCGGCGCGCAGTTGCGCAAGCAGGTCGCGTCCGTAGTCGAGCACCTTGTCGCTGATCGGCACGAGGCGGATTTGCTCGGGCGCGAGCCAGAGCGGGAAGTCGCCCGCGAAGTGCTCGATGAGCACGCCGCAGAAACGTTCCATCGAGCCGAAGGGCGCGCGGTGAATCATCACGGGGCGGTGCGGCTGGTTGTCGGGGCCGATGTAGGAGAGGTCGAAGCGGATGGGCAGGTTGTAGTCCACTTGCACGGTGCCGAGCTGCCATTCGCGGCCGATCACGTCCTTGATGACGAAGTCGATTTTCGGGCCGTAGAACGCGGCCTCGCCGGGCTCCTCGGTGAAGGGCACGCCGAGCGTCTTGGCGGCGTTGCGGCAGGCGGCCTCGGCCTTGTCCCAGTTGGCGGCGTCGCCGGTGTATTTGTTGGAGTCGGGATCGCGGAGGCCGACGCGCACGCGGTAGTCGGACATGCCGAGCGTGGAGAGCACGATTTTCACGAGCGAGAGGCAGCCGAGCACTTCGTCGGCGACTTGCTCCTCGGTGCAGAAAAGGTGCGCGTCGTCCTGCGTGAATCCGCGCACGCGCGTCATGCCGTTGAGCTCGCCGGACTGCTCCCAGCGGTAAACGGTGCCGAACTCGGCGAGGCGCACGGGGAGGTCGCGGTAGGAGTGCGGCTGCGAGGCGAAGATTTTTATGTGATGCGGGCAGTTCATCGGCTTGAGCATGAAGCCGTCGAGGAGCTTGTCGGCGTCCATGACGCGGTCGGGCGTGATCATGTTGGAGCCGGTGCGCTCGTTCATTTGCGCGGCGAATTGCGAGGTGACGGCTTCGAGGCGCGCGGTCATTTCGGCGCACGAGCAGCCTTCGCCGGCGATGCGCGCGAGCTGGTCGGGCTCGGCGAACGCGGGGAACTGCGACTCCTTGTAGTAGGGGAAATGGCCGGAGGTTTTGTAGAGCGCGAGCTTGCCGATGTGCGGCGTGAAGACTTGGAAGTAGCCCTGTTTGCGAAGTTCCTCGCTGATGAAGGTCTGCAATTCCTGGCGGATGATTGAGCCGTGCGGAGTCCAGAGGATGAGGCCCTGGCCAACGTCCTCGTCGATGTGGAAGAGCTTGAGGTCGCGGCCGAGTTTGCGGTGATCGCGGAGCTTGGCCTGCTCGAGGCGCTCGAGGTATTGCGCGAGTTCGTCCTTCGTTGGGAACGCGGTGCCGTAGATGCGCTGGAGCTGCTTGTTTTTTTCGTCTCCGCGGTGATACGCGCCGGCGATGGAGAGGAGCTTGAACGCCTTGACTTGTTTTGTGTAGCGCACGTGCGTGCCGGCGCACAGGTCGATGAACTCGCCGTTTTGGTAGAACGAGATTTTTTCGTCGTCGGGGATGTCGTCGAGGCGGCCGAGCTTGTAGCGTTCCTGGCCGATTTTCTTGATGATTTCCTTGGCCTCGTCGCGCGAAACCTCCTTGCGGGTGAACGCTTGGTTTTCGTCGATGACCTTTTTCATTTCGGCCTCGATTTTGGCGAGGTCGTCCATGGTGAATTTGTGGTCGAGGTCGAAGTCGTAATAGAAGCCGGTGTCCGTCGGCGGCCCGATGTCGAGTTTGGCCTCGGGAAAAACGCGGAGGACCGCGGTCGCGAGGATGTGCGAGCAGGAGTGACGGATTTCTTCGAGCGGAGTCATGGACATGATGTTTGGAAAAAGATTGAAAGACTGAAGGACTGAAAGGCTGAAGGAAAGAAAGTTTGCGGGCCGTTGGCTATGAAAAATCCTCGATGGATGTATTACGGAACGCATCTCGAAATTTCATGAGACATAAGGATGCGCATACGAACGAAGCGGCGCATGCGCATTTCTGGCAAATTTTTGCGACGCCCTCTGTGTTTCTGGCAACCACGCCCCACAGTCGTCACTGCGCCTGCTTCGCCGTCTTGAACTTCGCCGGTTTTTCGCCGGGCGGGAGCGCGAGCAGGTCGTAGTCGTGGTAGCCGGTGATTTTTACCTCGGCGAATTCACCGACGGGCAGGGTCTTCGGCACATACACGCGGCCGTCGATGTCGGGCGCGTCGGCTTCGCCGCGGGCGACGCCGGGCTCCTCGACCAGAACGCGCAGGGTGCGTCCGACAAACGAGCGGCTCACCTCCGACGCGATTTCCTTTTGCAGCGCCATCGTGCGATGCCAGCGGGACTCCTTTTGCTTCGCGGTGATTTGCCCCTTCATTTTTGCGGAACGCGTGCCCTCCTCCTGCGAATAACGGAAAACGCCCAGCCGCTCGAATTTCGTTTCGCTGATAAACTCGCACAGTTCATCGACGTCGGCGGCGGTTTCGCCGGGGAAGCCCACGATGAACGCCGTGCGCAACGCGATGCCGGGCACGCCCGCGCGGATGCGTTGCACCAAATCGCGAATGTAGGCGGAGTTGGTCTCGCGCTGCATCGCGCCGAGCATGTGGTCGCTGATGTGCTGCAGCGGCATGTCGATGTAACGCGCCACTTTTGTGCATTCGCCGATGGTGCGAATCAACTCGTCGCTCCAATGCGCCGGATGCGTGTAGAGGAGGCGTATCCAGAAATCGCCGGGGATCGCCTGCAGCTCGCGGATGAGCGTGGTCAGCGCGGAGCCGCGCGCCGAATCGACGGGCGTGCGCGGATTGGGGCGCTGCGCCCAGGTGTCCATGCCAAAAAACGTCGTGTCCTGCGAAATCAGGTTAATCTCGCGCACGCCCTCGGCGACGAGCCGGCGCGCCTCGGCGACCACGCTTTCGACGGTGCGCGAGCGGTGGCGTCCGCGAATCCGCGGGATGACGCAAAACGTGCACGGATGATTGCAGCCCTCGGCGATTTTCACGTAGGCGTAGTGGCGCGGCGTGAGCCGGAAGCGCGGCGTGTCGTAGTCGGGAATGTAACTCGAGCGCGGCGTAACGAAAGTTTCGGAGGCCGCGTTTTTCGCACGCTCCTTTTCATAAATCTCCTCGATGATCGACGCGACCTTGGTGATCTGGTCGAGGCCGAGGTAGGCGTCCACTTCGGGGAGCGCGTCGGGCAGCTCCTTCGCGTAGCGTTGCGCCATGCAACCGGCGACGATCAGCTTTTGCTCCTTGCGGCGCTTGCGCATGCCGCGGTTTTGATGCGCCTCAAGAATCGTATTGATCGACTCCTCCTTGGAGGACTGGAGAAACGAGCAGGTGTTGACGATGACAACATCGGCCTTCGCGGCCTCGGGGATCACGTTCATGCCGGCCTTGCGCAAATGCCCGACCATGATCTCGCTATCGACGAGATTCTTGGCGCAACCGAGGGAAATGAGACTGACGCTGATCATGAGAAGAAATCAGCACGAAGGGCGCGGAGCCGGAAACCATTGATTTGTTTTTCTCCGGGCTCTCCGTGTTCTCCGTGGTTGGATAAAAATCATTCTACTAAACCAAAAACCGCAGCACGGGGCTGCGGTTGAAATGCGTTCGGAAACGAAAACTTCCGTTGGCAAAACCTTATTTCTTCGCGGCCTTGGCGGTTTTTTTGGCAGCGGCTTTCTTGCGTTTAAGATAGGCGATGCGGCGCTTCTTCTTGATGGTTTTGTTGTATTGTTTGCCCATAAATGTTTGTGGTTTTGGTTGGTGAAAGGTGAAAGAGTGACGAAACAGCCCGCCGCGAGTCAAGTCCGCGTTCCCAACAACAATCCCGCGCTGAAAAGCACCGCGTAAAGCGCGAGCAATTTGCCCGTGTCGCCCAAAAGCGCGATCTGCTCCGGCGGCGTTTTGCCGGTTCGCAGCCGGCGCGCGTGCGTCCACGCCATCGGCGCGAGCGCGAGCGGCAGCAGCGTCCACGACGAGTAACCTCGCGCACACAACACAACCGGCGCAGCAAACGCGACCAGCAAACCGCACGCGAATTGCGCGCGCGAAAATCCGCGCCCGAATCGCACCACGAGCGTGCGCTTGCCCGCGCGCGCGTCGGTCTCGGCGTCGCGATAATTGTTCACCACGAGGATGTTCACCGCCAGCGCGCCCACGCCCGCGCCAACTACCCACGCCGCCGCCGTGACCGTGGCTGCCTGCACAAAATAAGTCGCGCCCACGGCGACAAAACCGAAGAACACAAAAACAAAAACATCGCCGAGCCCGTTGTAGCCGAGTGGATACGGGCCGCCCGTGTAGGCGATGCCGCAGATCACGCTCGCCACGCCGATGGCCAGCAGCGGCCATCCGCCGAAGCGCAGTAGCGTCAGCCCGCACCCGAACGCCACGCCGAACACAATCCACATCGCCGCGCGCATCGTGCGCGGACTCACCCACCCCATCGCGACGGCGCGCCTCGGCCCCACGCGCTCGGCGGTGTCGGCGCCCTTCACGTAATCGTAATAGTCGTTCGCAAAGTTGGTGCCGATCTGGATGAACAAAGCGAACAGCAGGCACGCCAGCGCCGCGGCCCAGTGAAACATGCCGTCGTGCCATGCGAGCGCCGACGCGACCATCACCGGCGCAACCGCCGCCGGCAGCGTGCGCGGACGCGAGGCGAGTATCCAGATTTTCAATACGGAGGGTTTGTCGGCGGCGTTGGACATTTTTGTTTTCGACTCAATAGCCGCAAAAAGGCGCAAGAGGCGCAAAAAGAAAAACAAACCGGCGGGCTGTTTTATTGCGCTTTTTTGTGCGTCTTTGCGGTCGTCTATTTTCTATTTCAACGCATCCAGCACGATGCCGGGCGTGAGCAATTCCGGCAGCACAACAGGCTCCGGCTCGCCGGGTTTGTAGACCAGGTTGAAGGGCACGGCGGAGCGGCCGAACTTCGCGAGCTCGGCGGTGATTTGCGCGTCCTTGTTTGTCCAGTCGGCCTTGAGCGCGACGATGTTTTTGTCGCGAAACACGCGGTTCACCTCGTCCGAGCTGAACACGAGTTTTTTGTTCGCCTGGCAGGTCGCGCACCAGCGCGCGGTGAAATCGACATACACCGTTTTTCCCGACGCTTGCGCGGAGGCGACCGCCGACGGGCTCCATTTTTCCCAAACAATATCCGTCGGCGCCGCCGCGCGCGGCCAGCCAAGCAAGCCGCCGAGCAGCAGACAGACAAGCGCGCCCGCGATGCCGATGGTTTTGCGTTTGGACGAATTGCCCGGAGCCGCGTAGCGCCCGTAAAACCACACGCCCAGCGCAACCAAAACAAACGCGAAGAGCGCCATCAAAAGTCCGTTTTCGGAAAGCTGCCCCGCGAGCACCCAAACCAGATAGCCGACGGTCGCGTAGAGCGGAAACGCCATCGCCTGCTTGAATGTTTCCATCCACGCGCCGGGACGCGGCAGCACTTTCACCGCGCCGGGAAAAATCGAGAGCAGCAGATACGGCGTCGAAAGCCCGAGCGCGATTGCCGTGAAAACGAAAAACGACTCGCCCGTTGACATGGCCAGCGCCGCGCCGAGCGCGGGCGCGAGAAACGGCGCGCTGCACGGCGTAGCCACGACAGTCGCCAGCACGCCCGTGAAAAACGATCCGGCGTAGCCTCCCTTGGTTTGCAAGCCGCCGCCGACCGATGTCGCCGAAAGCCCGAACTCAAACACGCCGCTCATGCTCATCGCAAAAATCAGCAGCAGCGCCGCCAGCGCAAAAACGAAAACCGGCGATTGCAGTTGGAAGCCCCAGCCGAGTTGTTCGCCGCCCGCGCGCAGCACCGCCAGCAATCCCGCCAGCGCCCAAAACGAAACCAGCACGCCGACCGTGAACGCGACGCCGTGCAGCGTGACCTTGCGGCGCGACGCCCCGGCCTGGTTCACGAAGCCGAGGATTTTTATGCCGAGCACCGGAAACACGCACGGCATGAGGTTGAGGATGAGCCCGCCGACAAACGCGAGCAGAAGAATCCTTGTCGAAATGCCGCCCGCAGTGGCGCGGGATTGCGATTCGCCCGCAAGACTCACCGGTGCGTCGATGTCATAACCGCGCCAAACGCCCTTCGCATCGGTGAACGCGAGCACGCCGGCGAGACGCCGGCCATCGCCCTCGTAAGAATCGGACACGGGCAGCGTCAGCAAAAGCGCGCCGTTTGCGATTTTGGCGGATTGCGCCCGGTCGTATTGAATCAACGCGTCGCGTCCGAAAAAATGCGGCGCGGCGTCATTCGACAAAACCGGCGACGGCGAAAAAACGAGCGTCACATTTTTCGCCCCCGGCGCGCGCGAGGCCGTCACGCGGGCGCTGCCTGTTTTTTCCGGCATGGGCGGTGTCGCAAAAACCTTCGCGCGCAACGCGGACGGTTTCGGCGCCGCCGCGAGCACGGGCAGTGTGACGGAAACATCCGCGCCACCGGGTTCACACACATCGGCGCACATGAGCCAGTCGGCCCTGCCCTTCAGGGTGATTGTTGTTCCGGGCGCAAGGTTTGCCGGAGCCGTGAGCGTGACGGGCAGATAAACGACATCGTCGTATCCGTTGCCGGTAATGTTGCCCTGATGATCCTTGATGGGCGACGGCACCGGCCACTGGATTTCGCCCGCCCGCCAGCCCTCGGGAAGCTCCCACGCGATCGTAGTCGGCAAACCCGTGCCGGCGTTGATCCAGTAAGTGTGCCAGCGCGGCGCGTGCTCGAGCTTGAGCGCCACGGTCACCGTCCCGCCCGGCTGGACGGACTCGTCGAGCGCGACCAACGACGCCCGCACCTGTTGCGAACCGCCGAACGAAAACAAGGAGGCAAACGCGGGCGCGCTTGCAACCGGAAGAAATCCGGAAACGACGACCAGCGCGAAGACTAAACGGAAACGTGAAACCATGACAAATTTGGCGAATAGCGGAACCATGCAGATTTTTCCCACTTTTGCCAGCCGCGCATGAAATAGAAAGGGCTGTTTTGATTTTTACGTTCGTTTTTATTGCAGGAAGCGGAAATATCCCTCTTTCTTTGCAAACTTTCGGGGGCCTTTAGCTCAACGGTTAGAGCAGGGGACTCATAATCCCTTGGTTGCGGGTTCGAATCCCACAGGGCCCACCAATTTTTTGTCCGGTGTTGTTTCCCGCGCGTTCGGGATGCCGGGCGGGTGCAATGCGGCGAGAAAGTTTATGACGTTTGGGATCAGGGGACAAACGCCGGAACCTTCCCGCCTTCCTCGGAAAGATACGCGGCCAGCGGATTATCATCCTTGAAACTGTTCAGGCCCGAGACAACGGCACGGGCGTTGAAAGCCGCGCCTTCGCGAGTGGTGTGCGTGCCTTTGTCGGCGAAAAACGGCTCGATGGCGGCACGCCCGAGTTTTTCGTAACCGCGCGCGATGATCTCGTTGAGGTCGACAAACAGCGCGCCGGACTGCTCCGCCGCCTGACGCGCCCACAAGCCATAACTGCCCGAGGCGCGGTTTATTTTGGCGCTCGCGGATTCCGAGTCCCAGCTTTTGCGCGGCACCGGAGAGCAGACCACGGGAATCGCGCCCTTGGACTTGGCGGTGGCCACGTAGTTGCGGATATACCAGCCGTAGCTGTGAACGGTTTCGGGCTTTCCCGTGATAATGTTTTTTTCAACAAAAACGGTTTCGTCGCCATTGCCGCGAATAGTGCCGCGCGCACGCGTCTTGGAGTCGCGCGGGGGCTTTTCGTTTATGGGGCCGGCATCGTTGTGCCCGAACTGCATGATGACAACATCACCGGGGCGCAGCTCTTTTAAAATGGCGTCCCAGCGTCCGTCGGTCAGAAATGTTCGCGAGCTGCGTCCGCCGATGGCGCGGTTGACGATGTTGATTTTGGCCGTGTCGAAAAACGGCCTGAGTTCGTCGCCCCAGCCGCGCTGTCCATTGGTGCCGACGCGCACGGTGGAGTCGCCGATAACCCAGAGCGTCGGCAACTCGGCGCGCTCTTTTTTGACGAGACCCGCCTTGGAAGCGTCCTCAACCGGACGATCATCCGAGGCCGCGCCTGTCGCCGCCCTGGCAAGGCAAAGTGTGAGCAAACCGAGTGTGATAAGTGTGAGATGACGCATGATGAAAATATACCAAATGCAGTGCCGATTGTTCACCACCGCGCCCACTTACGGAATGCTGTCGCCGACGAGGGCGAGGCATTGCATGGCGGCGAGGCCCCACTGGGAGGCGTCGTTGGTCGAGACCCAGGCGGCCTCGTCAACAGGATTCAGCACGGTCGGGCCTTCGATGCGTTTCGTTTCCAGCAAGTGGCGCGTGCCGGAGGAATCACCATGGTCGGCGGCGTCGTTGCGGAAGAATTCGCTCCAGGCGCGGGCGGCGAGTTTTTTGTCGCCCGTCATCTTCGCGGCGTAGGCGGTGAGACGCGAGTGGGCTTGCGCAAGACTGCCGCCGCGGACATCGGCGCCGAGCGCGGCCTTTTTCTCGTCCTTCGGCGCATTGTAAAGCGTGCAGAAGTGCAGCCAGACTTTTTTGAAACCTTCGTATTCGGGCTGGCCCTCGGTGAGCTGAATGAGCTCGGCGAAGGTTTCGACTGCGCCGAAAACGGAATCGAGGTGCGAGACGCCGATGGTCGCCGTGCTGTTGCCGGGACGGCCGCGCACGGTGAGCGGCTCGAGGCTGCCGTCGGCGATTTTGTAGCCGTAGCGGTCGCTCGTGAAAAAGCCGAGCGGCATTTTGCCCCAGTCGCGCATGCCGCGAAGGAGTTTGTCGCGATACTTCATGTCGCCGCCGCGCTCCCATTCGGTGAGCCAGGCGACGGCGAGGTTGGCCCAGTCGGTGCCGAAGCTGACGCGCGAATCGTAGGCGCCGAGCGGCGTGGCATTTTCAAGTTTCCGGGCGGGGTCGATGTCGTTGAGTTTTTTGTCCACGTCCAGGAGCTCGCGCATGATGTCGCCCACGCGTTCGTCGGCGGTGAGGTAATAGTAGATGCGGCGGTAGGCGGCGGTGGAGATGCGGACTTGTTTCGCGGAGCATCCCCAGTGCTGGACGTTGTGGCGTGTGCCGAGCCCGGCGAATTGCCCGGCGTGATAAGTGTCAACCTCGCCGGTGTGGCGCGTCATGGCCTCGGCGAGGCGGAAGACATCGGCGCGGCCCGTGCGCATGTAGTAGGTCCAGAGCCAGAGGTCGGGCGAGAGCTCGGAGTTGTCCCACGCGTAGCCTCCGACGTCGTATTTCCAAACGTGGCGGTCGCGATCGTAGGAGTGCATCACGTCGCCGTAGTTCCAGAATCCATACCAATGGCGCTGGTCGATTTGTTTTTGGTAATAATCGATCTGCCAATCGAGGCGTTTTTCGAGCGCCGCTTTCACGGGTGTGGACGTGTCGGGCAGGCCCCAAACGTCGCCGAAAACTTTTGCGGCATGGATGCGCGCGGGCGGGCAAACGAGGTGCGCGGGATTGCGGACGAGCGCGGCCATATCGGCAATGGTGTCGCGCGAGGGCGTGGCGGCGACGGCCCAGAGGAACAGCTCGCTCGAGCGGGCGATGCCGTGCGCGTCGCCGTAGCCGGGTTCGTAATCCTCGTAGGTGATGATGAGGCCGCCGTCGTATTGTTTCTTGAACGTGTCCATGCCCATGCCGTCGTGGTAGAAGCGCAGGTCCATCGCCGGTGCCTCGGGCGAATACATCCAGACGGTGACCTCGGCGGCGTCGGTGTGGGCGTTGCGCACATCGAGTTGCACAGGGTGGCGCTGCCAGAAATCGCGGAGGCCAAAGACAACGCCGCCACCTTTTGCGCCGCCGATGTAACCGGTGCCGGATGCGCGCGTGCCCTGGTCGACATCGACCCAGGCGTGCCCGGCCTTGGTGCGTTTGCGGATGGCAAAGCCGTTGGCGGAGAGTTGCGTGAGCGTGGAGTCGCCCCATTCGGGGATGTATTGAATGCGGTCGGAAACTTGCTTGTTGAACGTGGACAGTGGCGGGCAGGCGAGGCCGGCGAGTTGGGCGGACTTGATTGCGTTGCTGCCGCGCTGGTCGGGATCGCGGCGCAGGCCGGTGAGACCCATGACGGCCTCGGCCCAGAGTCCGCGTCCCTCGCCGACGTAACGAACGTGGCGGTCGTAGGGCGCGTCGGCCATGGGCACCTCGAAGCGCACGCCGAGTCCGCGAATGAAATCCTTCTCCACATTGCCGTCGAAAACGAAGCTGTGCATCATGCGCACGCATTCGCCGCCGGCGTAGAAATAGAGGCGCACGGTGAACGGCAGCCAGGTGGCGGCGGCTTCGCCGCCTAATGAAGAATGAGAAATGGATAATGAAGAATGGACCGAACTTTCCTGAAGGGGCGTGTCACCATTGCCGGTTTTTTCATTCTTCATTATCCATTTTTCATTCTTCATTAGCGCGCAGCGCGCATGAACGCCCTCGATCCTCACGACGGCGCGCACGGGACCGCGTTGCTCGACGGTGACGGCTATGATTTTGCTTTGAAACGCGGTCGTGGTTTGCGAGCCGGCGGAGCCGTCGAGGTCGGGCGCGGAAGAACTGAGCGCGACGAGGCGGCCATTGACGAGAACCGGTTTGTTTTTCGAATCGTTGCGCGTGATTTTTTGCACGAGCACATCGCCCGATTTTGCGATGACACAACGCATCACGCCGGTGTCCACCTCTACGGTGGCGTTGGAATTTTTTACCGAGACCGGTTTCGCGGGTGCGGCGGGTTTGCCGGGGGCGAGATCGAGGTCGTTGCCGATTTTGATTCCGGCGGGCACGGCGGTGGCGGTCCATTTGATCGAGCCGTCGGGCCACCAGGCGGTTGTCCAGGTTTGCGCGGGGATGGATTTTCCGGAAGTGTCGCGGAGCGCGAAATCAGTATCCTTCGCGGCGGCGCCCATCGGCCACGGCGTGCCGAAAGTCGCGCCGACATTGATCGCGGGGGCGGAGCCGTCGAGCCAGCGGATGGTTTTGACGTCCGGCGAAATGGACGCGGCTTTCGCGGGTTTGGCTGCCCTGGCGTCGGCGCCGCGCGCGAGCGACGCGGCGAGCGGCACGGCGGCCGCGGCGATGGCGGCGTTTTTGACAAAGGAGCGGCGGGTGATGGGGGCGTTTTTCATATTATAAGATTGGGCGATTTTAATATAAAAATTTAACCACGGAGGGCACGAAGGAATGCGGAGATTATATTATTCCGATCTCCGTGATTCGCCGGGGCCTCCGTGGTTAATATCAAACAGTATTGTTATTATTCGAGGTGGAAAACCTCGTTCAGGTCGCGCGACACCGGGCTGTTGTCGGGATTGCTCGGCATGATGTCGCCCATGAACTTCCACCAGCGCTGGCAGGCGTCGGTTTGCGCGACTTGCGCCCAACGTTCCTCGCTCTCGATTTCCACGTAGCCGAAAAGCTGAAGTGTCTTCGGGTCGAGGAAGATCGAGTAGTTGTGACTGCCGTGGCTCTTGAGCTCGGCGGCGAGATCGGCCCAGATGGGATTGTGGCGGCGCTGATACTCGGCTTCCTTGCCGGGATTCACGCTCATGACGAATGCTTTGCGGATCATTGTTGGAGTTGTTTTTCTGTTCGATTTAAATCGGAATTTGAAGACGACGTTTATCCTCCCGAGGCCAGTTTGAGCAGGCCCCAGAAGAGCGCGATGATGGCGCCGGAGGCGGCGCAACATGCGACAAACCCGACGGCGTCCTGCCTGTCCCACTTTCCAAATTCCCACGACGAGTTTTTGCCGAAGAGCTTGGTGTGGTCGAAGCGGCGCGGGTTGCGGCGCGTTTCCTCGATGGCCTGCGCCTCGAGTTCGGGCGTGTCGCCAACGGGTGTTTTCATTTTGCCGTAGAAGAAATCGACCTGCCCGGGGTTGCGGTTCCGCGTCAGGAGGCTCATGAGAATGAGAACGATGAAGGGCAGCGCGGCGTCCACATAGTAGCGGAGGTTTTCGCGATTGCGCGCGCTCATCGTGGCCGAGTCGACGATGCCGAGCTTGGTGGCCATGAAGTTCTCCATGTCGAAACGGCCGCTGCCTTTCAGCGGACTGTTGGGATTGTCCTTGTCCACGCGGGTGACAACCTCCCAGTAAACGGGGGCCGGTTTGCCATCCTTTTCAATGGAGGAAATCGCGAGCGACTGGTTGTTGGTCATCGCCGGAATCCACGGCGCGACAATCGGGAATGCGACATTGAGCGCGATCGCCACGATGATCGCCGTCCACGCGGCGGGCAGCGTCACCCGGCGCCAGAAGAACATAACCATGATCAGCACGCCAAAGGGCACGTTGACGGTGATGACGAGCTTAACGACCGCCATCATGTCCTTCATGAATGTCGCGGCGAAAAGCCCGACGACCAGAACCACGCAAATGGTGCACCGCGCAACAAACACACTTTTCGTCTCGCTGGCGGCGGGATTGAACACGCGGTAGATGTTGCGCGTGAACAAGGCCGAAACCGCGATGGATTTTGCGGCGAGATTCGACATCACGCCGGCGATAACCCCCGCGAGCATGAGGCCGATGAATCCGGGGATCGGGCCGAGCAGCCGCTCGGAAAGCATGCCCCACGCCGTGTCGGAATCGGCAAGCGCGTCAGGCCCGACAAAGAGCGCCGCGGCAATCAGGCCCGCGAACGTCCACAAAATGATCATCAGGCGTTTGCCGTAGAGACCGGTCACGCCCATGCGGGCGGCGGTTTCGTTTTTCGCGGAGCCCATGATGTTCATGTTCGGGCTGAGCGCGTTCATTTGTATAAGGCTTACCAGTGTGATCGCAAATATGCTCCAGCCCGTGAGCGAGCCGCCGAACAAGTCGAACATCTTTGCAGGCACCCTCTCGGCAAGCTGCCCCCAGCCGCCGATCGCGTAGAGTCCGGTCGGGATGAGCAATATGGAGAAAATAATAATCAGCGTGCCCTGCAACGCCTCCGCGACCGCCGCGGCCTGCATGCCGCCGAGCACCATATACGCGCCCACGACCGCGATAAACATTATATAAAAACCCCATTTATACACAGGCGGGCGAAGCACCGACACATTGCTGTATATATCGCCGCGCGCCTTCGCGTCGCGCAAGTCCGCCAGGCGTTGCTGCTGCGCGGGCGTGAGCGGGGTGATGTTTTCAAAACTCTTCGTGTCCGCCGCCATGTCATGGGTGATTTCGGCGACTCGGGCGCGCTGCGCGCCGGTGAGCGCACCGGGCGCGATCGCATTCAAATCCGCCAGCTCGGCGGCGATGATCGACACGCGCTGTTGTGTTTCGAGGGCGCGCAACTCGCGGAAACTTTCGACGGCGGCGCGCTCCTCAACCGTCCATGAAGCCTCGGCCTTGTTCACCAGCGACGCCGTGATCGTGTAAGCCGTGAAACTGCCGAAACCAATCAGCAGCACCGCCACGCAAATCTGGAACAGCGAATAAAACACGCCCATGCCCTTGCTGTTGAAACGGTCGACAAAAAGATCGGCCATCGTGAGCAGGCGCACGCGGCGAAACCACACGTTCATGAACCAGTAATACGGGTTGATGAACACCGTCTGGAACGAATACCACGCGTTCGACGCGCCGCTTCTGTAAACGAAGCTCGCGTTGGAAACCGCGCCCTGCGGCTCGGTGGCGTTGCCGAAGTTGAGGAACGCCTGGTAGAGCTTGCCGAGCTTGCGGCCCGCGAGGAAGTAACTCTCCTCGCCCTTTGACGAGGCGGCCTTGGCGCGCCTCCCGATGTAAACAATCGCCGCGAAATAAGCGAGAACCACCAGGATGTCCAATATTCGGATGCCGTTCATAAAATAATGCGAGTTTGGGTTATTTGATTGATGAAATTGAACAACCCGCCGCAGTGCGTTTAGGGGCAGATATGGAGGGTTGGTTACGGGTGTTTGTCATCGGGGAAAGCGAAACGGGGCGCGTGCGCATTTTCAGCACATTCAACCCGGCTTGCGCCGGCAACATTAACATTTACATGTGAAACAAGCTTGATGTCTTTCGCGAACAGCCAACTCTCTGACAGTAAGAAGCACCCATGTCCTCAACAGCCCCCTCACTCCGCGATCTCGCAAAGACCCTTGGCCTCTCGCACACCACCGTTTCCGAGGCCCTCCGCAACAATCCCCGCGTCAAGCCCGAGACGCGCCAGCGCGTGCACGCCGCCGCCAAGGCCGCCGGCTATCAATACAACCCGCTCGCCGGCGCGCTCATGTCCGAAATGCGCCGCTCGCGCGCGACCACCTTTCGCGGCGTGATCGCCATCGTCGATCTCGACGGTCCCGCGGGACGCGCGCCCAGCTCCGCGCGCTACCACCGCGAACTCACCAAGGGCGCCATTGAGCGCGCGGAGGAACTCGGTTTCAAGGCCGAGGTTTTCATCGTGGGGCACGAGGGCATGACGCCCCAGCGACTCGACACCATACTCCAGTCGCGCGGCATCCGCGGCGTGTTCCTGCTCCCCGTCAGCGACAATCCCGACCTCACAAAAATCAACTGGTCGCGCTACGCCAGCATCTACACCGATTACGTGATCGAGCAGCCTGCGCTCCACAATATCTGCCCCAATCACTACCGCGCCATGCTCATGGCGTTGCACCGCCTCCAGTCGCTGGGCTACAAGCGCCCCGGCCTCGTGATTCAACAACACCACGACGAGCGCCTCTTCCACCGATGGGAAGCCGCCTACCAAATCTACCAGCACCACTACAACAACAACGCAACCAAGGTTCCCTCGCTCCTGTCGCGAGAAATCAACCGCGCGGACTTTTCCAAGTGGTTCAAGAAATACAAACCCGACGTCGTGCTCTGCCACCGCGCCGAGGTGCTCGACTGGATGCGCGAGTGCGGCGCGAAGGTTCCGCAGTCGCACGGTTTCTGCTGCCTGAACACAATGATGAACCCCGACGTGCCCTGCGCCGGCCTGAACCTCCAACCGCGCATTCTCGGCGCGCGCGGCATCGAACTCGTCATAGGCCAACTCTACCGCAACGAATGCGGCGTCCCCGAGCTGCGCACCACGACAACCGTGCCCGCCCAATGGGTTGACGGCCCGACGGTGCGGAACCTGAAAAAGAAATAAGCATCCCTTGCGATTATTTTTGGGCGTTAAAAAGCAGCGCGGCTTCGCCGTTCAGAACGCCACCGCGTTCTGCGACCCGCCGTCCTGCCACTTTTAATTCCCGGCGCGCTCGGCGAGCGCGCCCCACCCTTTCAAAGGTCAAACCGAGCTTGCTAATGGCATTTATCTTTCGTCGCGGGCTGCCGTGACGATGTTTGGTTTCGCCGGCGGCGTCATGCCTTCGCCGAGATAAAACCCGGGATGCGGCGGCTGGTTGTAGGCGGTGTTCTGCCACGCGATCGCCAGGCGATACTGGCGGTCGTGCATGAGCGTGCGGAGGCGGTGCTCCGTCGGGATCGTCGTCGTGTAAATGCGCAGTTCGCTGTTGTCCTTCGTGCGCCAGATCACTTCCTCGCGCCAGTCGCCAAAGATGTCGCCGCTCAGGCAGGGCGTGGCCTTGGTGCCGTTGTTGGTCACGCACTCGGGATCGGACAAAAGCATGTCGGAGGTTTGCGTTTTCCAATTCCATTTCGATATCCACGCGCGCCCGCGTCGCGAGTCGCCGTCGAGAAATTCACGCAGGAGATCGCCGTCCCACCAAATGAGGAAGTTTTTTTCACGCGGGGGCTTTTTTGAAATGATGTTGCCCTTGTTGTCGTAAAGCGCGCCGTAGCTGGCCCACATCTCGCAACCTTTTGTGCGCGGATCAATGTCGGCGGCGACACCGCGGCCGACGTCGGCTTTTTTGCCCCACTCGTCGCCCTTGGGGCCGACGCCGAAGAGCAGCGTGCCCGTGCGCGCGTCGCGGTATTCGATGCCCGCGTCGCCATACGAGCGCCGGCTTTCGTGAACCATGAACACCTGCTGCCCGCCGCGATCCGGGTCCATGACGCTCATGTGCAGCGCGTCGCCGTGGCCGAGCCCGGTCGAGTAGAGCCCCTTGCCGTCGTTGTTGATGGCGGCGGCGCCGTAGATGATTTCGTCGCAGCCGTCGCCATCGACATCGCCGACGGTCACGCTGTGCGCGCCCTGGCCGTTGTATTGTTTGTTGCCGGGCGTGCCGTCCTCGCTGTCAAAAACCCAGCGTTGCGAGAGCTTGCCGTCGCGCCAGTCCCACGCGGCGAGCACGGCGCGCGTGTAATAACCGCGGCACATGACGAGGCTCGGGCGGCTTCCGTCGAGATACGCCGTGGCGGCGAGGAAACGGTCGATGCGGTTTCCGTTGCCGTCGCCCCAGATTTCCCTCTGACGAGCGCCGTCCGGATTGTCGTCGCGGTTTTCGGGATCGCGTTGCGGGTGGTATCGCACGGTGGACATGGCCGCGCCGGTCCTGCCGTTGAAAATGGTGAGGTATTCGGGGCCGGAGAGTATGCGCCCGGTGTGGCGGCCTTCCGTGCCGCGATGGTCGGCGTTCGCGTCGCCGATGATTTTGCCAACGCCGTCGATGGTGCCGTCGGCGGTCTTGCAGGCGACCTCGGCAAAGCCGTCTCCGTCGAAATCATAAACCTGGAATTGTGTGTAATGCGCGCCGGCACGGATGTTTTTTCCGAGGTCGATGCGCCAGAGAAAAGTGCCGTCGAGTTTGTAAGCGTCGATAAGCACATTGCCCGTGTGGCCGTCGTGGGCGTTGTCGTGCGCGTTGGTCGGATCCCATTTTAATATGATCTCGTATTCACCGTCGCCGTCGAGGTCGCCAACCGAGCAATCGTTGGCATTGTAGGTATAGGATTCTCCAGCGGGTGTGACGCCGCCCTCGGGGACGCGCAACGGGATAGAGATGTATTGGCGCACGGGCGCGTTTGGCCGGAGCGTGTTGAGCGAGGTTTTTTTCGCGGCTGCGGGGAAGCTTTGTTCGCCGGTGATGACGCGCACTGAGTAGGTGTTGGTTTTCGAGAAATCGGCGGATTTGTCGGTGAAGTGCGTGGCCTTGGCGAGGGGCGCCGTGTTGAGTTTCACGGGCGCTCCGCCGTCGGTGGAGCGGTAAATATCAAACGCCGTGTCGGACGCCTCCGTGCCGAGCAGCCGCCAGCTCACGAAGACGGACGACTCGGTCGCGCGCACCGCGACAACCCCGCGGTCAAGCGCCTCCATTTGCGACGGCGCGGCGGTGGCGGCGACGGCTCCAAGCAAGAGGGAGGCGGCGAGGATGCAGAGTGGGATCGGGTGGAATTTTTTCATGCGCATAAAGGAGCTTGAGGATTGATTGCATATCGCGCCATGCAGTTGGCGCATGATGGAAAGAATACCGAAGCGCGCATTCGCTGCGCCTCCCCAAAATTGGGGATTTTTCGCCCCGTCCATTGTCTTGCGGGCAGGATGCCCGCGCTCCCGGGCACAAGCGTGGTTCGCCCAACTATTTTAATATTTCGTAGAATTCAACCTCGCCGATGCTCAGGGTTTTGCCGCCGATTTTGTCGGCTCCGGTGGAGGCGTTTTCCTTTGCGGCGACTTCGCTCATGGTGAAGGCGTCGCGCGCCTCGGAGCTGCCCTGCAACTCAATGCGCACGACCTTGCCAGCGACGGCGGGCTTCACCGCGAGGGTCACATAACCGAGACTCTTCGGTGTCGCGTCGCGGTGGATCTCAACGCCGTCGAGCGTAATGCTCACCGGGTAACTGCGCTGGCGCCAGCCGGTGAGCCGCAATGTGATTTCGTCCAGCTTCGCGGGACGCTCAAGCGTGTATTCAATCCACGCGCCGGCGAGATCGTTCGCGCTCGTCCACGCCGTCGTCTCATCATCGTCGTAACTCTTGGCGGCATCGGCGGCGTTTGAGCCGGCGCGCACGGAAACCACCCCGACCGGTGTGCGCGAGATTTTATACGACAGACCCGCTGGTGTTGGGCCGCGATCCGGGAGGGCGATTTCCGGCGCGGGCTGCAAGGCGGCGAGGCCGTTGTGCGACGGATACTCGACCGAGTGGAGCGTGAGCGTGGCGGAGCGCAACGAACCCGAACGGGCGCGAAGCGTGATCGCGCCGGGCTGGCGCGTGGTGCGAATCAGGACGCGATTCACCCCGCATTCGACCGGCAGCGTTTTCGAAAGAATGTAGTTGTCGGCGCGCCCGTGCCCGATGCCGCCGCGCCATTCGGCGGGACCGTCGAGTTCAAACTCGACCAAGTCGAGCGCGGTCGGGCAGCGGCGGCCATCGGCATCGACGACCTCGAACTCGACCAGCGCGAGGTCGTGCCCGTCCGCGTGGTAGTTTGCCTTGCCGATGTTTTTCAGGCGCAAGGCTGCCGGTTCGCCGGCTGTTTGGATGACGGCTTCGGTGACTTTTTTTCCGGCGGTGTCATAACCGGCCGCGCGGAGTTCGCCCGGCTGCCAGGCAATGTTTTCAAATGTATAAAGAAACCGGTGCGACTGCGCGCCGCGCCCGAGCGATTTTCCATTGAGAAACAACTCAACCGCGTCGGCGCTCGATACAACGCATATGTTTTTTACGGTGCCGGGCGCGTAGTTCCAGTGACCGATGATGTGCGCGGCGGGGCGCTCGATATCGACCCACGCGTCCCACATGACCTTGTGCGCGTGGAAGCCGTCCTTGGGAATGCGCATGGCGTCAACCTCGCCGCTGCGGCGGTAGTTTTCGGAGCCGCGATGGTGCGTGTTGGAATCGGAAAATATAATATTGGTGCCGCCGCTGTTCACGCGACGCCCGGTGCCCGGACGCTCGCGCCAGTAATCATACCAGCGCACTATGTTCTCGATGGCATGGGAGTCCTGGTTGCGATTATAGACGGCGGCGGGCGCGTTTCTATATAACGGGCCGTCACCATCCTTGTGATAAGGCGGCGAGTAGTCATCCCAATATTTGCGCAAACCCTCGTCGCGCGAATACTCCATCTGCCAAAAAGGGATGCGCGCGCTTTTGTTTATATAAAGCATATGGCCGCCGTATTCGGCGATTTTGCTGTTGAGCATGTCGCGGGAACCCGAGGCGCGCCCGCCGTGCGGATCGTATTTGTCGCGCAGTGCCCTCATTTCGATCATGTGCGCCTCTGAGACGCCGTTGTTGCCGGACTCGTAGAAGAGGATGCTCGGATTGTTGCGGTTGTAGATGATGGCGTCGCGCATGACCTCGACGCGCTGCTCCCAGCGGCGGCCGGTCACGTCGCGCTCGGAATCGCCGGCGGGCATCGCCTGGATGAGGCCGACGCGGTCGCACGATTCGACATCCTGTTTCCAGGGTGTGATGTGCATCCAGCGCACAAGATTGCCGCCGCTTTCAACCATGAGCCCGTTGCTGAAATCGCTGAGCCACGCGGGCACGCTCGCGCCGATGGCGGGCCATTCGTTTGAGGTGCGCTGCGCGTAACCGTGCATTTGGATGACGCGGTCGTTGAGCGTGATCATGCCGTTGGCGTATTCGGTTTTGCGGAAACCGGTGCGCGTGGTGACGGTGTCCACGGTTTTGCCGGCAACCGAGATCGTGGTGCGCACATCATAGAGCGCGCCGTGCCCCCAGCTCCAAAAGTCGATGTTTTTGGCGCGCGCGCTTGCCTTCAAAACGGCGGTTTCGCCGGGGGCGATATTGACGGGGGCCGCGGCGGAAACTTTCACGCCGAGCGCGGGGATTTCCATTGTATACAAGGCGGCCTGCGACTTGCCGGTTTCGTTGCGCACCTCGGATTCGGCGTGAATCGTGGCGGCGCGGTTTTTAATATCAAAATCAACGGCGTATATATAAACGCCGGTCGTCTTGAGGTTCGAATAAAGCGGGAGCGTTTGATAAAGTTTTTTGGTGATATGCAGGCGGACGTTTTTTGTGATGCCGCCGTAGTTGGCGTTGAAGTTTTTGTCGGCCCACTGGTAGCGCTGGTTGGTTTCCTTTTCGCGATAGTCCCAGGCGTTGTCGGTGCGCACGGCGATGATGTTTTCGCCGGCGACGAGCTGCCCGGTGATATCGAAGCCAAATGCCATGATGCCATTTTCGCCACGGCCAACGTGCTTACCGTTCACATAAACCTCGGCCGCCTGCCGCACGCCCTCGAACTCGATGAATATTTTTGTGTTATCGAGCTGCGCGGCGGTGAGGGTGAAATGTTTCCGATACCAGGCGACGCCGGTCGAGTGATCCTTGATGTCCTTGCTGAAAGCGTCGTCCTCGTTCCACGCGCGCGGGAGCGTGACGAGTTTCCACGCGGAGTCGTCGAAGTCCCTGGCATCGGCGCGAGAAGGGTCGCCGACGTGCAGGCGCCAGTCGAGATTGAGGTTGTGGGTTTCGCGTTGCGCAAGGGCGGCGGGCGCTAGAACGAGCGATGCGAGGATGGCGAGGAGAAGAACGTGGAGTTTGGGCTGATTCATTGAGCGTGGCTGACGGAAAATGGTTTATTTTGGAGACAGAGAGCACGGATTAACACGGATGCGGACTTCGCCGCATTTGTGTTTATTCGTGTGATCCGTGTTGGAATGACGGATTGTGTTTAACTTCCCTCGGGTTTTTCGAGTGTGGCTGCGGACGGACTGGAAGGGATGGCGATTTTTTTCGGATCGTCGGGGTGCTCGGGGTTAAATCTGCCGGCGTCGGGAGCGAGGCGGACGGCGAGTTCGGGAAGCTGCACGCGAATGGCCTCGACTATGCATCGCGCGAGTTCGTAGGCGCCGTAGTTGCTGAAGTGCGAATTGTCGGCGAGGGCCTTGGGCTGGTTGGGATAGGTGTTGGCCGGGGCAAACACAAAGGCATCCTTTGATTTCTCGACGCCGAGCGCGGTGAAGAGGCGTCCGCTAATCGTGTGCAGGTCGATGAAGGGGACGTTTTTTTCCTCCGCGACTTTGCGGACGGCGGCGGGATAATCGCCGTGCGTGTTTTGGAGTTTGCCAGCCTTATCAAAACGGCGGCGATACATGGGGGAAATCAGCACGGGCCTGCCCTTTTTCGCGACGATGGCGTCGACATATTCGCGGAGGTTGCCGGCATAGGTTGTGAACGCGCCGCCGTTTTTCTCCTTCATGTCGTTATGCCCGAATTGTATGAAAACGTAATCGCCGGGCCGGAGCGTGTTGAGGATTTTTTCGAGCCGGTTCTGACGGTGGAAGGAACCGAGCGCGAGGCCGGACTGGGCGTAGTTGGTGACAACCGTGCCGGGCGCGAAGAAGCGCGGGAGCATCTGCCCCCACGAGGCCCAGGGTTCGTTTTGCTGGTCGGTGACGGTGGAATCGCCCGCGAGAAAAACATTCAGCGCGGTTTCGTTGCGCGCGATTTCAATCGCGGAGACCGCGGGACTCGGGCCGTTGAATTCGAGCGTGAGCTTGTTGTCCCAGTTTGCGGCGCCGATTTCATTGGGTTTGAGCGACACTTTTTTGTCCGAACCGGGGATGTCCGGTGTGTGGACGCTGACCGTGAAGGTGCGCGCGGTTGTTTCGCCTTTCGCCGTCTTGACCGACTCAAGCATGAGGCGGCGGTTCTCCGCCTTCACGGTAGTATCGGACGCGACGTCCGGGCTGCCGAGGTGGACGGTGACATCGTAAACGCCCTCGGGCAGGTCGATGGAGACGAACGGCGAGGAACTTGTTATCGAGCCGGGGGCGATGTCGATGCGTTGCGGCGCGGCGGAGAGGGCCGTGACTGACAGAATGGTGGTGACGAGGATGTGTTTTATCATTGGTTGAAAAATTCGAGCTATCTTGCGCGTCGGGTTGCGGTATTAATTTTTAACTTTTGCCTAAGCCTTTATTCCAGCGGCCCCGGCGATGGTTTGGTTTTTCGGAAAACGCTTGGCGGCCTGTTGCAGGAATCCGAGCGTGCCGGGTTCGGGGCGGGCCTCGCTTTTCAGGAGAATCTCGGCGAGCGTGTCGCAAACATCCTCCGTGGCCAGGCCGCCCGTGAGCGCGCCGCCGAGGGTGTCGATCAATGCCGATGTTTCCTCCGCGTTCAGTTTCGCGCCGGCGGGTTTGGCCGCGAGCGCGTCCTTGAGCTGGAGGCGCGCGGCGGCGATGTGGGCTTGCGCGGGCGGCTTGGGAAGCGCCATCAGCGCCTTGAGGATTTTGCGCGCGCGCGTTTCGGAGCCGGCCTGCTGCTCGAGCGTCGCGAGCAGCGCCAGCATGGCGGGATCGCGCTCGCCGCGCCAGTAGGCGGTGCGCAATTCCTCAAGCGCCTTTCCCGGGTTCGCCTGCGAAACATGCATCTCGCCCTTGATGCGCGCGACCTCGGATTGCGTGGCCGCGCGATAAGTCGGCGCGGGCAGCGGCGGAGGCGAATCGAACTTAAAATCCGTGCTCTTATAGTAGGCGATGTCGCGCGCATAAGCGGCCAGGTGACTTTCAATGGTTTTCACGGATTTCCCAAAAACCTCCCTGAACATCGCATCGGTCGGCTCCACGCCACTCGCCAGCCTGTTCACAAACTGCATGAAACGCGCGGAGTATTTATTATTGTCCCCGTAAAGTCCGTAATGGACAAAGAGGGACGCGGCCCGCGCCTCCTCCTCCGTGAACGCCCCCTCCTTTTTGAGAAGTTCGGAGAGTTTTGGCATGGCGCGACCGGCCAGTTCCTCGCGAACCCGCGCGAACTGGATGAGCCTGTCGGAAACCTGCGTGCTGCCGAGAAGATTGCTGAAGCCGCGCGTGAACCACGCGGGCAATTTTTGCGGCTGCGCATCGAGGGCAAAGCGGCCCAGTTCGTAACTGACCGTGGAGGCCAGGCGCTCCACGGAGGGACGTTGCAAACCGGAACGCGGTTCGTCGGCGCGAACGAGCACCGCAAGCGGGCCGCCGTTCACCGCCAGCTCAACATAACCATCGGGAAGCGGCCTCACGATGGATTCATCGCGCACAAACCTCGGCACATTGCGACTGGTGAGGTTCAAGTGGTCCTGCGTTGTGGTTTCAGTTTCATCGCCGGTCAAAATATTGCCGTCATTCATGTCGTCCATCTGGGTGAGCCCGTATTCGGAGGCAAAGCGTTGCGCGCCCATGTAGGCGAAATTGACGGAGCTGCTGAAATTGCTCGGCGCGGGCTCGATGTTGACCGCCACAATCGGGTCGCCCTCCCAGGTGTCGCTCGTTTTCACGAACTGCCGTGGCGCCGAGTGTTGCTGATTGATGTCAACGACAACATAAACGGGCGTCCTCGGCAAATTCCGCACAAGCGCGGGCCAGAGGCGGGTGGAGGCCAGCTGGCGCAACTGCAGTTCGTGCACGAGCACCCTTGTCTGGCTGGAATTGAGGTTGGAAAGCAACTCGTAACCGGGCGCGATAACGGTGCGCCCGCCGCGCTCAAGGGCAAGCGCGGGCACGCGAACATAGGTCCAGCGCTCGGGCTCCGGCAGGACGCGGTCTCCCTTGACGATGTAGGGTTCCATTTCGACAACGGGTCCGGGGGGCGCGCCGCTGGCGCCAATGAATAATGGAAAATGGAAAATGTATAATGAGAGAAGCGCGAGGAGGCGGGTTTTCATGTTGTGCGTGTGGGCATGGGCAGGCGGCGGGTTGGATGAGGCTACTTAAATCGCAAGGGAGCAAACGCGCGCTACGCGATTCGGAAGGGCCTCGAATCGCGTAGCCGGGAGCGGGTGTCAAACTGGCGGCGTTTTCAGAAGGTGTAGGTGATGCCGCCGCGCACACCAACGCTTTCCTTGGCGGCGCCGCGATACTCGGACTGGTAGCGCAGTTCGGCGCGGAGCTTGCGAGTCACATTCCAGTCGAGGCCGATGTCCATGCGCCAGCCGTTGCTGCCGATGTCGGGACCGCGGACCGACATGCGCTCGCCGAACAGGTCGGAGGCGATCCAGCGCTCGTCATCGTCGAATTCGTGCAGATAGGAATAGTGCAAATAGGGACGCAGAACACCGTGCTTGAGCGGGAAGCTGCGAGCCACGCGAACGCCCAGTTTGCCCTGAAGCGACATCTTTTCCTGGTCATAAACGCGGAGACTGGCCGCGCCGGCGTTGCGTTCCTCGAAGCCGTCCACCTTCCAATTCATCACTTGAAGGCCCGCAACGGGAACGACCTCGAACCAGGGAAGATTCACCGTGTAGGCGGCGGAAATCGCGGCGCCGAGGCGCGAGCCGTCGGTGTCGGATTTCGCCCATGTGCCAAGGCCGGTCAGGGCCACGGAGCGCTCGGATTCATAATCGTCGACGCCATAAAAACCGGTGAAATTGAATTGAAGCTTGCCGGTGTTGTAACGGGCGCTGAGGCCGAAGGTATAGCTGTTCAGGTCGGTATAGCCGCCGGCAGTGTCGAGATCGAAGTCGGTGAACTCGTAACTGAAGAAACCGCCGACAACGAAGTTTTCGCTGATTGCGTAGCTGGTGCCGACAACGGTGCCCACGATGCCGTAGTTGGAATAGTCGGCATCACCCTCATTGCCCTTGGACGCCTCCTGGCGGAAGCCGTCGAGAAACGCCTGCCACGAACCTTTCTGCCGTTTGAAGGCGGCATCCTGATACATGCGATCCTCCACGCTTTGCACGAGCGAGTTGGTGCGGACGACCGCCGCGGGAAACCAGGACTGATAGACGCTGGGCGTGAGCTGGTCGAGCACCTGGCAGTATTGGATGATGGAGGGCTGGCGGTTCAGCGACTCGAAAAGCGGCTCGTAGGCGGCCTGGCTCGCCACGGGAGTGTTGTAATAAATATCGTCAACCTTCCGGGCGGCGGCCAGGTATTTGTCGCCGAGGTCGCCGGAGGCGAGTTGGGAAACCCCGGAGAACGGCGTTTGCTCCACGGTGACGAGGAGCGTGCGGCGCACCTCCATGTCCTGCAGGTAGGTGTAGTTGTATTCGGACTCGCTCTTCCACTCCCAAGTGGTCTTGAGCGTCATGCTGGCGGGAAGCGTGGTGTTTTCAAAATCGCCCAGGATCATGACGTCGGTGCCACTGCTGGCGACATCCAGGTTGACGGTCATCAGCTCGTAGGTGACGGGCGTGCGCACGATGCGGGGGAACGTGTCGGCCATGTTGATGATGAGGTTTGCATACCTGGGATTGCTCGAGGTGGAGTCCACGGTTGTGGAGCTGCGAATGGTCATGGTGCCCGTGAGGGTGACGTCGAGACGGTCGTGCACGGTCTCCGTGACAAGATCAAAACCGAGGCTGCCGTTGAGCTCGAAATTGGTGGCGTTGATGGTGAGCGGCGTGTCGGGGGAATTGCCGATGGTGGAGCCGAGGTAACCGGGCGTGAGCATGCCGCCCTCATCGACGGTGATAAAGCCGTTGATTATGCCGCTGCCGCCGATAACCGAGCCGGCCATGGCTTGAATGCCGCCGTTGTGAACGCCCTCCACGAGATACTGGGCGCCGGAGCGGATGCGAAAACGCGCGCGCCCGTCGCCCTCGTAGTTCACCTGGCCCGTCATGCGTGTGATGTAGCCATACACATCGCAAATGGCATTGGCGGAATTGGAGTTGGCGGGCTCCTGATAGAACAACCCGCCCATGATACTGACCTGGCCTGTTGTGAGCTTGTCATTCAGCGTCACATTGCGTCCGCCCACGTAGATTGTCGTGTTGGCGCCGGCCTCAAGAATGCCGCCGATGCGCACGCCGTCGGTGCGGGCCGACGTGTAGGTGACGACGCCGGGCCTGTTCTCGACATACCCCTCGTAAACAAAGGGGATTTCGCCCGCCATGGAGATGTCAATGCGGGCGTTGTCAGTAAGCGTGAAGATGCCCGTGCCAAGACCGCTGTTGGCGACGCGGGAGCCGGCGTAGGAATCCGCTGCCGTGATGACGGTGTTTCTTCCGAGCTTGTAATAGGCGGCCAGCCGGGTCGAGTCATCCCCGGTCGATTCGGGATAGGTGAGATCAAGTGAGCGCCCCAACTCCGGAGTGCTTCCAATCAAGCCATTAAATGTGAACCCCTTGCCGACTGGATTGATATAAAGGACGCCGTCGCCCTCGCTCGAAAACTCGATCGTGTAGCTTTTGTTGGCGCCAGTCTGGATGCTATAAAACTGAATGGTTCTATCCTCGTCCCCCGTGTGGGTGGCGACGATGTCCTTGTTCGCGATGGCGGTGTCGCCGGGAAGGCGAATGGCGGCCACGGGGCTGTCGGGCACGGAGCCGGTGCTCCAGTTGGCGGCATTGAAGAAGTTATTGTCAACAGCGCCGGTCCAGTCGCTAAACTGGGTCGGCACAGGCGTGGTCTGGGCGGCGAGGTGAGCACAGGCAAGACCGAGGGCCAGGGCGAGGGATGTGGTGCGGAGTGTTTTCATATATTTAAAGTGGCGTTGGCTGATTGTGTTTTTTCGGGTCTATTATACATTTTTCATTATGCATTAGCCCGAGGGGCGTCAGAAGTTGGCCCTCACACCGAGATTAATAACCATGCCGGAGGTGAAGTAGCCGGCGGTGCGGTCAAAGATTTTACGGTCATCGCCCTCGTCGGTCATGTTGCGCCAGTCGAATGTGGCGTTCCATCGGCTGTTGATCTTGTAGGTGAGGTTGAGGTCGAGGCGCACGACAGAGGCCTGGTTCGTAATTTCGACGATGTCGGCGTTGACCGCCTTCGCGAAATCATCAACCCAGTAGGCTGCGACGCGCCCGTTGAATTTCCGGCCCGTGTAGCTGAGCTGGATGGTGCCGCTGCGTTTTTGGATGCCGGACATGGGCAGCGTGACCCACACCATTTCACTGGCGTTGTATTCGGCCACGGTTTGCGCGGTCACCGTGGAAGGCGCGCGCATGGTGTGACGATAGGCCTTGATCGTGGGGTCGGCGTATGAAAAGGCGCCGTAGAAGAAGAAATTTCTCAGGCTCTTGTGAATGATGTCGAGCCGCTGGCGATAGGAGATTTCGAAGCCCTCGTTTTTGCCCTCGCCGCTGTTGTAATAATTGATCGAGGTCCAGATGCCGGTGCGCATGAGGACGGGGAAGTAGCGGAGATCGTCATTATAAAACACGTCGATTTCGTTCGCCAGTTCGGGCAAGTCGGTAACCTCAAAATACGAGGTCTCCTGGTGGATGTAATCCTTGATGTCCTGGCGGAAAAGCGAAAAGCGGATTTCGCCGTCGCGCGATGTCATATAGTCAATGGACACGTCGTATTTCACCGAGCGCTGGGGTTTGAGCGCGGGGTTGCCCGTGGTCATTCTCCTGCTGCTTTGGTTGTAATCACTTTCGGCGAGCACCTGGCTGAGCTTGGGACGCCCGATGTTTTGGGTGCGGGCGCCGCGAACCGTGAGATTGCGTATCGGCGTCGTCCACCGGAACTGAATATTGGGAAACAATTCGCCGTCGCCGGTGTGGGTGAATGATTTTTTCGAGAAGAGCGCCTTGGTCTGGTCAACAACGTCGTGCATGCCGTAATACGGATTGGGCACCTGGTCGAAATGGAGGAACTCGTTGGTGATCGGATCGCGCACGGCGACGGTGTTGAACTCGCGATTGGGGTTGCGCTGGCTGTTGGCGTTGGTCGTGCTGTAGATATTGTAGTCGGAAACAGTGACCGCGGTGCCATCCACATTGGTATAGCTGCGCATGCCCAGGAACTCCGGCGTTTTGCCGGTCGACCTCAACCGTTCATAACGGAGACCCGCGATCACGGTGAAGGTGGGAGTCACGCGGGCGGTCAGCTGAACATAACCGGCGGTGGTGGCCTCCTTGGTTTCCTTCTCGGAAATCATTTCCTGATACGTCTGCTCATGTCCGCGATCATCGTGGGTTTCCCGCGAATAAAAGGCGTCGGGATTGGCGTTATAAAAATCATAGACTTGGTAGGGGCTGACCCAGGTGGGAATGGGCACGCCAAATCCCCAGTTGTTTTTGAAATAGGGATCGGCGAACTGGCCGAGGGCGGGTTGCGAGGTCGTCCAGCTTGATTCCGAGCTGCCGCCCGTCATCTGGCGACGCCTCCAATATTTATTGGTGTGGCGCGATTGCTCGGCGTAGAGGCCGCCAAATTTAACCTCGACGGGGACCCGGTATTCGGTGAGGGGCACGCGGAGCTCGAGGGGGATGGTTATGTCCATCTTGGCACCGAGCTTTTCGTCCGTGCCGTAGTTAAAATTCTGGTCGAGCGTGAGGCGGTCGTAGTTGTCCAGGTTCTGATAGCTGCGCGGGTCGCTGGAGGTGATAACGCCCTGTCCGTCGTGATTGGTCTGGACAAGCCTGCCGGTGGCATTGCCGGCAAGATCGAAAATGTTCATCCCGAGCCCGCGCACACCGTAGGAAACCGAATAGTTGTCATCGGGACTGGGATCGGCCTCGGCCTTGCTGTAATAGGCATTGTAATCAACGGACACCCTGCCGAATTTATGCTTGGCGCCCGCGTTGAACATATAGGTGCGATTGTCGCTGGCATTGACGCTGTTGCTTATATCAACCGAGACGCCGTTGGGCGAAATCATATTGTAGAGGTCGGAGCCGTTGGCGTGCGAACCGGCGTTGACTCGCATATTGCGGTCATAGGCGCCCAATCCGCGGCTGTCATTATACGATGTCTTTAAATAGAACGAGTGATTGGAGCCCCAAGGCTCATAGTCGAGGTTGAGCGAAATCACGCGATCCTCCGTGCTGCCGCTTCGTTCCCTCCAACGCAGGGACCGCACATAACCGGTCGTGTCTTTCGTGAGCACGTTATTGGAATTGGCCAGCGAGAAGGAATCGTAGGAATAGCCGTTTGGCAATGTATACTCGTTGCTATATCGATATTTGCGCGTAAAGCCCACATCAAACGCGATGGCAAAGCGCTGGTTGAAATTCTCGCTCCAGGAAAAGTTGAAACCAGGCTGGAGTTTGCGGTCGGGAGTGCGACCGCCACCGGGAGTCTTGTCGAAGTTGAGCTCGGCGGTATTGAGGCTCATATTGGCCGTGAACATCATGCGGCGGCCCTTTTGCCGGAGCGCGCTCTTGGTCACGATGTTGATCTGGCCGCCCATGGTGCTGGCCGGCTGGTCGGCGGTGGGCGCGGCGTTGATCTCGATTTTCTCAATGTTTTGAAGGGCGGCAGTCTTCAGGTTGAAGGCGCGGCTCGTGTTGCCGTCGGAGTCATACGACATGGAGGCGGTCTCATTGCCGTCGAGGGTGATGCTGGCAAAGTCGGGGTCCATGCCGCGAATGCGCATCGTGGAGGCGTCCTCGCCATCGTAGTCGATGGTGATGCCGGGAAGGTTTTTCATGAGTTCGCCGATGTTGTTATCAACAACATTGCCGAACGAATCGGCCGCGAAAACGGCCTTCTGGGTGACCGCGACACGCTGTTCCTGAAGCGCCCGGGACGAGCCCTCGCGATCACCGGCGACCACAAATTTTTCAAGATGGTAAATCTGCGAGGTCATGTCGAAGTCGGCGCGAGCTTGCGCGCTCGAAACAACGGTCACCTCCCTGGCCATGTCGTCGAGGCCCACATAGCTGGCGGAAATGCGCACGGTGCCGGCCGGCACATTGTCGAGACGGTAGGCGCCGGACGCATCAGTGACGGTCTGGATGTTTGTGCCCTCAACAGTCACGACGGCGTCGGAAAGATACTGGCCGGTGGCCTTGTTGAGGACGCGCCCGGTCACGACCCCGCCGCCCTCGCTCCGCGCGGCCTGGGCGGAGAGATCGGTGGATGCGGTGAAAACCGCGACACCAAGCATGAGGGCAAACAAAGCCGGTCCGCGACGGCGGAAGCGATACATGAAGGCGCCGATTGCGAGCGCCGCCAGATACCAGGCGCTGGGCGCTCCGCCGCCACCACCACCGCCGCCGGTGTCGCCGCCGGAATTGCCATTATCAATGCCTCCGACATCATCCGGATTATTCGGATTGGCGTCGGAGATGGTGAGCCAGGCGTTCGCGGTGCGGAAGCCGAGCGGATTGGTGACAACAACACGATAGCTGGCCACATCGGAAAGCTGGGCGTTGTTAATCGTGAGCGAGGGTCCGGTCGCGCCGGCAATTAGCAATTGATCCCTATACCATTGGTAGGTGGGAAGCGGCCCGCCGGAGGCAACAACGGAGAAGGTGACGTCGGTGCCGGCGGCCACACGCTGATCGGCCGGCGGCGTGACGATGGCGGGGCCGATCTGCAAGGCCCGAATGGTATGGTTGCCCGAGTCGAACACATAGATTTCCCCGTCGGCATCAACGGCAAGGCCGCTCGGAGCGTTGAGGAGCGAATTGACAGCGTTGCCATCCATGCTGCCGGAAATCCCCGGTGAACCGGCAAACGTGATGACAATACCCGCGCGCACGTCGACGGAACGTATGGTGTTGTTGCCGGTATCGGCCACATACAGGACGCCGGCCGAATCAACGGCCAGGCCTTCCGGTGTATTGAAGCGGGCATCGGCCCCGACACCGTCCGCGCTGCCGTTGACGCCGGCGGAGCCAACGAGCGTGCCCACGACACCGGAGCCAAGCGCGATGTCCCGGATGGTGCTATTGCCGGTGTCGGCCACGAAAAGGCGGAGACCATCGGCGCTGAGCGCAACACCCATGGGCATGTCGAAGGCGGCGGCGGCTCCCGCGCCATCCGTGGCGCCGGATGCGCCGGTGCCGGCAACGGTGCTCATCGCCCCGGTCGAAATCTCGATTTTGCGGATCATGTTGTTGCCGGTGTCGGCCACGTAGAGATTGCCGGACGCATCAAGGACAAGCCCGTGCGGGGAGTTGAGCGCGGGCGCGCCGGTAAGGGCGAGCGTGGTGACATTGCCGGTGGCCGTATCGATTTTCTTGATCGTGTTCGACGCGGAATCGGCCACGTAGAGAGCCGTGCCCGCGGCATCAAGAACGATGGACGAGGGCTGGTTAAGCCCCGTGGCGAGAGTCGAGACGGTGCCATCCGCCGAGATTTTGCGGATGCTGTTGTTGTCGGTGTCGGCGATGTAAAGATTGCCGTCCTTGTCGCCGACGCCCGCGCCGGGCGAGTTGAACCGCGCCGAGGCCAGGTCGCCGTCGGTGGAGCCGGCCGTGCCCGCCTCGCCAGTGATGGTGGAGATCAGCGAGGCTCCATTGATTGTGAAGCGCGCGGCCCTGGCGCCGGCTCCCGTGATATTGGTGGCAACAAACGCAACCGTATACTCCCCGGCCACGAGCGGCGTGCCCGTGATCACTCCGTCCGCGCGGCTCACGTTAAGGCCTTGGGGAATGTTGGTGACGCCGTAGCCGGGCTTGTAGGCCGGATACATGTTCGACGCACTGAGCACATAGGTGAAAGGCACGCCGACCACGCCGAAAAACTCCGTGCCAGTGGTGACAACCGGCTCGGGCGGGTTGATCGTGAAGAACACCTGCGAGCCCCATGTGCCGGTTTCATTGTCGGCGAAAAGGGTGCCGGTGACCATGAGCGGCGCCGTCCCCGTCGTGGCGACATTCGGGCAGGTGCCGCTGACAAGGCCCGTGGTGCCGTCAATCGAAAGGTAATATATCCGGCTTCCTGTAATCGTCAGGGAATCCGTGGTTTCGTAAAAGGCCGACATGCGATAGCCGGTGGGCTCGTTCTGCGCCTCGATTTGATAGGTGAACAACCTGTCCTGTATGGCGATCGCGGTGCTCTCCGAAATGATGACCGGGGGCGGCAGCGCGACGTTCAGCTGCAAGGTTTTTGTGTCCGTGCCGGCGAGGTTGGACGCGGTAATGACAACTTCATACATGCCCAGTATCTCGGGAATGCCCGTGATCAAGCCATTGGCGTCAATCTCAACACCATTGGGCAGGCCCGTGGCCGAGAAGGCGGTTGGAAAATTGGATGCCGTTATCTGGTAGCTCATGTTGCGGCTTCTGATCACCGCCACGCTCAGGGGGCTGCTGATAACCGGGGCGTCCAATACGTAATCGGCTGGATAAATCCGCACAACCAGCTCCTCCGTGGTCGTGCCGCTGGAATTGGTGGCGTGAACCAGAACCACTTCGTAGGAACCGGGCAGCAGGTTGCCATTCTCGTCCCTGGCGCCATCGTAGTATCCCGCCGTGGTTGGCGTGCCGCTGATGATGCCGGTCGCTGAATCGAAAACAAGACCCTCGGGAAGGTTTTCCACGGTCAAGATCGTGGGCGAGGAATCATCGCTTGTGGCGACGATAGCGTGGGAAAACGGCTGGCCGACGATGCCCGCGGCGCGGTTTCCGCTGGTGATCGTTGACAAGGGGATCGCCCCGCCGGTGATGGTGACTTGAATGCGATTGTTTCCGACATACTCAAGCCGGGCGTTAATGAGAGGATCGGCGGCATACGACCAGTTGAGCACGGGCTGGCTGGCAAAGTCGTTTTCGGAGAAAAGAATCGTGTAGGTGCCGTTTGCAATGCGATTGGTGCCGGTGACGACGGGTTTGATTTCGACCGAGCTGCCCTCGAATCTTACCAAGCCGCTGACCGACATTCCGGAAAGCTCGCCCGTCTCCGGGTCGGCATCGATGAGGAGCGCCGCCCCGCCTTGGAAGGTGACATTGGGTGTAACCACGCCCGAACCGCCAAACGCAGCCCCCTCATTGACAGTGACCAGATTGGCGGCGTCGCCATTGGTGATGCGGCCTGTCTTTGCGAGGAACAGCGAACCCGCGGAGACTGTCGTTCCGAAAAGGTAATTATGCGACCCCGAAAGCGTGAGCATGCCAGTGCCCTCCTTGATGAGCGCGGCCTTGTTATAGAGGGTGGCGGCGCCGACCGTCCAGTCGCCGATGGAGCCGGCGAAATGGGTGTCGATATTTTTGCGACCGATGCGATAAGTGCTGTTGGGTTTGCCGGTGGGGCCGTTGCGTCCGGCGTTCAGCACGCCATCGGGGCTGCTTCCCGCAAGCGCGCCGATGTAGATGGTGTTGCCGCCGGAGTTTGTGGTGGGGCGCATCTGCGCCTCGTCCTCAATCACAATGGTCATATTGGCCATGTTGCCCGTAAAATCCCAACTGTTGGTGCTGGGCAGCTCCGAGACGCCGGAACCGCTGAGCAGCAGCGCGCCAGTGAAGTTGTTTCCGATAAACGCATAGCGCGCGCTTTGGTCGTGATTCCTGACCTCCAAGGTGCCGGAACCCTCCAGAATACTGTTAAGCGCAAAGGCGTAATGCATGTCCAGGAGGGCGTGCCCCTCGCGCACAACAATGCTGGAGGCGAGTCCGAGCCTGGCTTTGCTCGCGGGCGGATCATAGCGAAGCGAACCGCCCTCAAAGTAGATCGGCCCCGCATTGCCGGCGGGAGTGGCCGTGCTGCCGTGGGCGGCTTGCAGCGCAAAAACGGCAGTGTCCTGAACACGAGTGATACCGCCCCAAGTGCGGTCGTTGGTGACGTCGAAGGTGACGGTGCCGGTGCCCTTGATGAGCATTTCCTTCGTTCCGCTGACATTGAGGGCCGCGGAATTGGAAATCGCTATCGTAAGGGGACGCCCGGAAACATCGATGGTGATGGAGTTGGGTGCGAATGTGCTGCTGGCAAAAATGATGTTATCGGTGGTGGATGAATCGTCGATGAACACATCGGCTCCATCGGAGTAGGTTTTTGGCGAGCCACCCTGAACCCAGTTCTGGGTGGTTGTGTCCCATGTCGCCTCGATGAGACCGCTTGTGCCGGTCACCTGATCGGCCGTGCCCGTCCAGAGCAGCACGCCGGACGGCGCGGGACCGTAGGTGACGATCTTAAGGGTGACGGCGGGGCCGACTCCGGAGGCGTTTTTGGCGGAGAGATCGATGCTAAGGGTGCCGGCGGCGGAGGGCGTGCCGGTGAGCCGCCCGGTTGCCTGGTCAAAGGAAAAACCGGCGGGCAGGGGCGCGGCGTAGAATTCGGTGGGATTGCGGGTGGCAATAGTCTGGTAGTCAACGGACTCGCCGAGGGGCAAAACGATGGTCTGGTCGCTGACAACGCGCGGTTCGTAGATGTCGATGAGGATGTCGAGCGTCTTCGTGTCGCTGCCGACCGAGTTCTTGGCCGTGATGGTGGCCGTGGTTATAATAACCGCCGTGCCGGTGCCGGTGATTTCACCGGTGCCCGGGTTGAGCGCAAAGTCCTCGGGCAGGCCGCTCTGCTCAAATGAGGTGGGATCGTTGTCAGCGGTGATGAAATAGCTGAAGGGCTCGTTGATCATGGCCTCCGCGTAAGTCGGGCTGGTGATGATTGGTATGGCCCATGCGGTGAGGCTGAGCGTGGCGTTGCCGACGCCGGCTGCGTTGGTGGCGCTGAGCACAATATCCGTCGCGCCCTTGTTGAGAATCGTGCCGCTGATAAGACCCGTGGCCGCGTCGAGCGAAAGACCGGCGGGCAGCGGAGTCGCATCGTAGCCGAGGATCGCGCCGTAGCCAAGGATCGGGTCCTTGGTCGCCGTGATTTGGTATTCAAAGGACGCATCCACGGTGCCCGTCACCGAAAGCGTGCTGGTAATCACGGGGATGACCGTCGCGGGCGGAATGGGCGCCATGGTGATGACGAGCGTCTTGGTGTCGGTGCCTCCGCGGTTCGTGGCGGTGATGGTGACGGTTGTCGGACCCTCGACCTCGGTGATGCCGCTTATGACGCCGGTTGCCGTGTCGATCTCAAGGCCCTCGGGCAGGCCGGTGGCGCCAAAGCTGCGGGGATAATTATCCGCGGTGATTGTGTAGGTGAAGGGGAAGGCCGCCGTGCCGCTTGCCGTAAGCGGGCTGTTGATATCGGGCGTGATCGGCGGCGGCGCCACGACAGTCGCAACGATGGATTTGCTGTCCGCCGACTTGGCAAACGTGGCGGTGACGGGCATCATCACCGAAGAGTAATTCCATGTGTAGGACGGATTGCCCGAAATCACGCCCGTGGTCTTGAGCACGGTGAAAGTGCCCGATTCCATCGCGGCATTTTCGGGAATGACGGGCGTCACGACGAGTGTGCCACCAAGGTTCACATCGCCGGTGACTGAAAGCCCCTTGAGCGCTCCGGTGAGGACGTCCACATCCACGAGCAGCCCGGCGTCGGTGGAGAAGTTGAGACTGCGCGCGATCGTTCCCGAACCGCCGATGCCCGTCGAGGCGGGTATGGTCATGAGCGCCCCGCTTCCGACCACCTGCCCTGTTATGTGAATGCTGCCCTCGGACAACGTCATCGCGCCGGTAAAGGAATTGGTGGTCGAACTGAGCGTGAGCATGCCGCCGCCGGTCTTGGTGAAACCGCCCGCGCCGGAGATCATGCCGTCGATGTTGATGTTGTGCGCGGCACCATATTCATCGGCCGCGTCGATAACAATCGAGTTTGAGGCGGGCAGGGTCATGGGGACGGCAACGTCCCAATTCCAGTCGGCATCGGCACCGAGGCGACCGCTGGTGAGCGTGATGTTTGCAAGAAAGGCGGGAGCGCCGGATTTGACGATGCCTCCCGGGCCGACAAACATGGTGCCGCCAGTCAGGGAAAGCGATCCCGAGCCGAGAGTGACCGTGTCATTGAGGCCGCAGGTAATTTTCTCAACCGTGCTGATGCCGCCGGAGATTGTGACAAGGGCAATGTTGTTAACGCCAGCCCTCGCGCTGAGAACCATGCCATAGTCGGCGTTTGTGACAGTGAGGCGCCCGCCCGTCACACGCAACGCGCCGCCGCGGCCGCCCGAGGCTTGGTTGCCGACAATCATGGTGCCGGTGACAAGCACATCACCGCCTTCGACCGACATGTGCGCCCAGGAATTTCCGGAGGCGATGGTGAGGTTCCCGATTGTCGAAGTGCCGCCAGTAATAATCAACCCGGAGGCAAAATTGGTGGCGTTGTTCACATCACGCTGCAATGCGACACTGTCAGCGAAAAACGCCCCGCCGGTGATGCGCATGATTGTTCCATCAGCACTGTTGGAGCGAAAAGCGGAAAACCGGGCGGTCCCCGAGTGGAGGGCAAAAAAACCGGAGCCCGCGTTGCCTCCGCCCATGGTGCTTACATTGCTGGCGTGAGAAATTAAAAGGTGGCCGCCATCAATAACCAACCCTGTTTTGGCGGAAAGGTTGATGACATTGCCACCCGTTAAACTGCCGCCCGTGGCGATCAGAAGTGTTCCGGATGCGACGGAATAACCGCCGGAGATTTCCGCCGGGCCGGCCAGCGTGAGAACGCCCGTGCCCGCCTTGGTCAAGCCGGTCGCGCCGACAAGAGGCGCCCTCACCGTGGCGGGCGCGGATGCGGTTGTGATAGTGGGAGTGGACGAGTCGAGCGTGAGTGTGCCCGTGCCGCCAAGCAGCCATGAACCTTCAGTGTCGGTGTTGGCATCGCCGAAGACTATCGACCCCGCGGATTGGGCGCCGTCCAGATTGACCGCGACCGTGCCGGAGATGTCCAGCGTGTCGAATTTCGCGACCGCGCCCGAACCGCCCGCAGCGGCACCGCCCTCCCAGTTTGCCGTGTCGCTCCAGTTGCCCCCGGCGGTTTGCGTCCAAGTTCCGTCGGCGGCGTTCGCCGCAACAAATGCCAGCGGTGCCAATATCAAACCCGCCATGCGGACAAGCTGGCGGAAACGAATGATTTGATGTGTTTTATTCATAGGAAATTTACTTTGGTGAGGGTTTTTGCAACAGGCGTGCGAGGTTGGACGGTCAGGAAATGGAAGCGTGCGCCGAAACGGCGACCGGACACAAAACGCGAGGAACTGGGCTAATTGCGCGGGGGCATGAGGGTTTAACGGAAGGGGGGAAAAGGCAGACAAAGTTTAATGGACGGAATTAAGAGGGCTGAGGCTGAATTTCGTTTTTATCAAAATACCAACATACCCATTGCCCATTGCTCCCTAATTTTAGGGATGTCGGGTTGACAGTAAGAACATCCCCGCGCCCAAAGGATCGAGTGGACAGGCCAAAACAAAAGGGCTTTTTCGAATGCGAAGACGCACATGCGCTCGGGGGTGAGTCACGAAGGGAACGGGGAAAAAAGATGTTTATATAATACCAGACGAGGTCAGCCTGTTTGCTTCCCCTTTTTTAGGCTTTTCTCCGCATTTTATTTTTTTCGTGTGCCAACCAAACCGCAAATCCCGCCGCGTCACAAAACGGATCAAGCTGCCCGCAGACGGCGGAACGTGGCGAGGAGCGCGAGCGCGGCGAGATAGAGGAGGCCCGGCGCGCCGCCGCCGCCCCCTCCCCCACCCTTGTCGGTGTCGTCACCGGTCGGAGGCGGGGCGGTCGTGCCGCTGTTGGTGCCGCTCGTCGAGGCCGTGACCGTCAGCGTGGCGGTGTTGCTGGTGAGTGTGCCGATTTCGTTGGTAATAATCACCGAATACTTGCCTTCGTCCGCCGTTTGCGCGGCGGCCATCGTGTGGGTGTAGGCGGTCGCGCTGGCGATGATCGCGCCGTCCTTATACCATTGGTAGTCCGGATTCGGCGCGCCGATGGCGAGCACGGTGAAGGTCGCCGCAGAGCCTTCCTCGACCGAGATGTCCTCGGGGTGTTTCAACAGGCGCGGGCTGTCGAGATAGAGGCGGATGGCGTGGTTGCCGGTGTCGGCCACGTAGATTTCCCCCGTGGCGGAGTCGATGGCGAGGTCCGCGGGTTGCCTGAGCCGGGCGGCGGAGCCAAAGCCGTCGTCCGTGCCGGGGGTTCCGGCGAGGCCGGCGCTTGTGGTGACGATGCCGGAAAGGATGTCGAGGCGGCGGATGGCGTGGTTGCCGGTGTCGGCGATGTAGAGGTTGCCGATGGCGTCGGCGACGAGTCCTTTCGGCTTGTTGAAGCGGGCGTCGGGCGCGAGGCCGTTGGCGGTGCCGCTCGCGCCGGGCTGGCCGGCGATGGTGGTGACGTCGCCGGTGGTCGTGTCGATTTTGCGGATGGCGCTGTTGAGCGTGTCGGCGACGTAGAGCTGGCCGGCGGCGTCGAGGGCGAGGCCGGCGGGCGAATTGAGGCGCGCGGTCTCGGAGTCGCCGTCCGCCGTGCCGGATGTGTCGAGCTCGCCGGCGAGCACGGTCGCGGTGTCCGATCCGGCGGCGAGTTTGTAGACGACGTGGCGCGCGGCGCTCGCGATGTAGAGGTTTCCGGCTGCGTCGCGGGCGAGGCCGGCGGGTTGTGTGATTCCGGTGGCGAGCGTGGTGAGTTGCGAGGTGGCGGGGTCGAACGCGAGGATGGCGTTGGTGTCGGCCACGATGAGCGAGGCGCCGGCGGAGACAATGGCGGCGGGACGCGAGAGCGCGGCGGTGTGCTTGGTGACGTTGCCGAGCGAATCGACGGAGCGGATGGCGTTGTTGAGCGTGTCGGCGACGTAGAGTTTTCCGTCGGTGTGCGCGGTGATGGAACCGGGGGTGTTGAAACGGGCGTAGATGGCCTGGCCGTCCGAGTCGCCGGGGTTGGGCGCGCCGCCCGCGAGGGCGACGAGCGCGGTCTGGTTGCCGATGGTGAATGTGATTTGTTGCGTGACGGGGCCGCCGGCGTTGGTGGCGGTGATCGTGACGGTAAAGGTGCCGGTGACGGTCGGCGCGCCGCTGATGACGCCGGTCAACGGATCGAAGTCGAGGCCGTCGGGCAATGCGGTGGCGGAAAAGGTCACGGGCGAATCGCTGGTGATCGCGATGGCGTATTCGAAGGTTTCGCCCGTCACGCCGTTGATGGCGAAGGTGTCGCCGGCATCAAAGACGGGCAGCGCGGGCGCGACGACGGACAAGGCGAGCGTGGCCGTGCCCGTTTCGCCGGCGGCGTTGGTTGCGGAGAGCGTGATGTCGAAGTTGCCGCTCACGGTGGGCGTGCCGCTGATGACGCCGGTCGTGGTGTCAATGACGAGGCCGGCGGGCAGGCTTGCGGCCGCGTAGCCGGTCGCGTCGTTGAGCGCGGTGATGGTGTAGGTGAATGCAACGCCTTGCGCGGCCGACGCGGTGAGCTCGCTTGTGATGACGGGCGCGGTGTTCTCATGCGCACCGATGTCGGGCGCAAGTCCGGCATAGGGAAGGCCGACATCAACGCCGGCGTCAATCAGGGCGCTGCCGAGTTTGGGTTTCAGGAAGGTGATATCCGGCAGGTCGCCGTTGGCCTTGCGGGGAAGCGTCGTGAGTTGAGTGAAATCGACGCTTTCGAATTCGGTGTCGGCGAGTTGCGCGGGTTCGGCGGCAGTCGGGATGGCGTTGTGATCCATCGTGTTTCCGGTGTCGGCGAGGTTGCTGAGTATCCTGTTCAGCGGGTTTCCATGGCTGAGGTTGTTACGGATGACATGATCGGTGCCGGGAACATCAACGCCCGGTTGGTTCGGATCGGCATTAGGTTGATAGCCGAGGAAATTATAATCGGAGCTGTTTTGATAAGCGCTGTTGTTATACCAATCGATGCCGCCGGGGTGATGATTGGCGTAGAAGCCGCGTTTGTTTTTGACGGCGATGCTGTTGCGCACGGTGTTGCGAGGGATGGGATTGGGGACGTCGGATTTTGCGATACCGTAGCCGCCTGCCTTGAAACCGGTGCCGTCGCCGCGGGAGACGCCGTCCTTGCTGTAACCGTTGTAAAGGGCCCAGCAGTTTTCAAAAACGACGGATTGGTTTTGGTTGATGCAGTCGAAGCCGTCGTCGCTGTTATACCAGGCGCGGCAGCCGCGGAAGATATTGCCCGCGCCGTTTCCGTGGCAGCCGAAACCGTCCACGTTTCCACCCGCGCCGCCCTCGGAGACGTCGTCCCAGTTGTTGTAGGCGTCGCAGTTGAGCACGAGGTTGCGCGCGGCGCTGCCGGACATGTAAACGCCGATGGCCTTGCCGTCGTGCATGGAGAGGCGCTCGAGGATGTTGTCGTTGCCGGTGACCTCAAAGCAGATGGATTGGGTGTGCGTGGTGATGTTCACTTGCACGCCGATAACTTCGAGGCCGCGAATGTGTATCCAGGAGCCCTTGAGGCTGAAGACGTGGATTCGGTAGCCGGCGGGATTGACCGCGCTCATGTCGAAGACGGGCTTTTCATCCTGATACGCGGCGTAGGTGATCGGGCTGCCGCTTGATCCGCTTTTGGTGAGGTTGGTGACGTAGGCGAAAACGCCGCTGTATGCCGCGATCTGCGAGTCCTGCATGGCGTAGGTGCCGCCGCGAATGTAAACGGTTTCGCCGGGCGAGACGGCCTCCTGCGCGCGCTGGATGGTGGCGAAGGGGCGCGCGAGCGTGCCGGTGGCGTTGTCATCGCCATCGGGCGCGACAAACCAGTCGAACGGACCAACGGTGCCTTCAACGCTAATGTTAAGCGTGGCCGAAGTGGCGCCGTTGCCATTGACAGCGACGATGGTCAGGGCAATGGGGCTTGTGGTTTTGATGTCGCCAGTGATTTCTCCAGTGGAGGAGTTGATCGACCAGCCTTCGGGAAGATTTGCCGCGGCGAAGGAAGTGGGGGCGTTGCTGGCGGTGATTGTGTAACTGAAGGCGTCGCGATAATTGCCCGAGACAGCGAGTTCACTGGTGATGACCGGGCGCGGGCTGCCGGAGTCAACGGAAACGACGGCCTGGATTTTGTTCGCATCGACAATGGTGATACTGGCGACAAATCCCGGCGCGGCGGATTCATCCCAAATAAACAACGGCGAGCCGGTGATGCCGCCGCCGGCCTGAAGAATTGTGTAGGTGCCGGGAACCAGCGTGACACCCTCGGGGACGACAGGCGTGACCTTGAGGATGGAGCCGAGCGCGACGGCGCCGCCGACATTGAAGGTGGCGAGCGCGCCCGCATCGGTGGCATCGGCGAGAAGCGTGGAGCCGTCCGCAAAAGTTGCCGCGCCCGTGCTCGTGCCGGAACCGCCAAACGCGCCAGAACCCGCGACCGTGACCGCGCTCGCGCCGGAGAGATGCCCGGTGAGGTGAAGCGCGCCCGCGCTGACCGTGGTCGCGCCGGTGTAGGTGCTCACACCGCTGAGCGTGAACATGCCGGTGCCAACCTTGGAGAGGGCGGCGATTTGCGCGGCGGTTTTATTCTCGATGGTTCCGCTGAAAACGGTGTCGAGATTTCGCGCGCCAATGGCAAAAACCGTCGTGCCGTTGGCGGGGCGGGCCACGAGCCTTTCCGTGCCAATGACGTTGCCCAGCGCGCCAAAGCTAACCGTGCCGGTCGACGCGCCGCTACCATGCGGCTCGATGTAGACATTGTTGAGTATGACATTTGCGCCGGCCAGCTCGGTGCCCTTGGAGGCGGCGTAGCCATTGGTGCCATTGAGATAACGTATCTGCCTGACCGTGGCCGAAGTGGTGTTGAGGCGCAGCTCGCCGGAAAAGTTGGCGAACGATTCGCCATAAATATCGATAATGTTTCCGGCTGTAACCGTGAACGTGCCGGAGCCGGTCACGGCCCCGCCGATGCGCAAAGCGCGGCCGGTTCGCATCTCGCCTGTTTTCCCCTCGGGGACAAGAATCGAGTGGTCGAGAACGATGGAGGTCGAGGCGTCCATCGTGAGCGTTCCGCCCGCCAAAACGACCGGACCGAAGGACGATGTGACGTAATTAACCGCAGGATAAAAAACCTGAAGCGTCCCCGCCTCCACCGTGCTCGTGCCGGTGAACGCCGTGTTCGTGGCGGAAAATGCCAGCGTGCCCGCGCCCTTTTTGAGCAGCGGCATGTTTCCGGAAAGTCCTCCGCCGGCGGCGGGCGCGAAGGTCAGCGCGCGCGTCGTGTCCACGGTGACCGATCCGGGCGAAACCGCGCCGGGGATTGCGATCGTCGCGGTGCTCGACGTGTCATCGAACACGACCGCGTCGCCGTTGATGAATGTCGCGGGCGAGCCGTTGTCGGTCCAGTTTTGCGATGTCGAGTTCCAGTTGCCGTCGGTCGCGCCGGTCCAGGTAAGCGTCGCGTTCTGGGCGGCGGCGGTTCCCTGCAGCAGCAGCGCGGAGGCGGCGGCAAGCAGGAGTGTTTTTGCAATGAGAAAAACCTGCATGGAGACAGGCGCGGAGGGGATGGTTGTATTAATACGCATGGTTTTTTTGAAAAATTCGGAGGCGCGAACCGGGGCGGGGCGTGTTGCGAAACGGGGTCGAGGGTTGATCTTGTCCGCACAAAATACCAAATCGCACATGGTGCCCCGCACCCCTATTTTTAGGGATGATTAAAAAATCGAGCTCTGTCAGAGTGAAATAAATGCACACCCCGATCATGCGTTCGATCACCCTCCTTCTTCTTTTCACCGCGGCCCTGATGGCTCGCTCGGCGCATGCGCCGATTGCGAATTTTCCGCAGTCCGGCGACACCAATCCCGAGTTCATCATACACAACTGGTTCGTCGAGGACGGGCTGCCCCACAACGGCATCAACAACATCGTGCGCGACTCGCGCGGCTTCCTCTGGATAGGCACGCTGGGCGGCCTGGCGCGCTTCGACGGGAGAAACTTTGTCGAATATCCAATGCCGGAGGAGTTCGCCCGCAGCCGCTACAACATCCGCGCCATCGCGATCGAGGATGAAAACACAATCCTGCTGCTCAACGCGGCGAACAAACTCCTCCGCCTGCGCAACGGAAAATACGAACTGCATCCGGCGAATGAGCACCTCGCCAACATCACGCCGCGCGACCTCGCGGTGGATCACACCGGCGCCGTCTGGATCGGCACGGACTCGCCGTCGATCATGCGCTGGTCGGAAGCCGGCGGCGCGGGCGCCATGGAAATCTTCGGCACCGGGGCGGGCGTCACCCGGCGCAATTCCACCTTCTGTTTCGTGAGCGATGAAAACAACCGCACCTGGGTGGCAGGCGGCGATTTTTTCGGCTGGTATGAGGACGGCGAACTGCATCGCTACGAAAAACAAAATCCCCGCTCGGTCATGATAACCAAGGCGCGCGCCGGCGGGCTTTGGGTCGCGAGCCGCGACAACCTCGCGCGCTTCGACACGACACGCGGCACCTGGAATGTCGTGCTCTCCGGCAAGGACTGGCCCATGGCGCGCGCCGGGCTTCAGCATTTTTATGAAGGCAAGGACGGCGTGCTCTGGCTCGCAACCCGGCGCGACGGCGTGCTGCGCCTAATCGACGGACACCTGAAGCCCCTGGCGCTTCGATACGACCGCGTGCACGCCATCAACGAGGACATTAACAACGACATCTGGCTCGGCATCTACGCCGCCGGGCTCGTCCACCTGAAACCAAACCGCCACGTGATACTGAACAGCGACGCCGGCCTGCCCATGGACGTGAGCACATCGGTGAGCATTGACGAAACCGGCGCGCTTTGGTGCGCCAACCAGGCGGGCGGGCTCGTTCGCGTCGAGAACGGCGAAATCACCGTCATAAAAGCCCCCACCCGCAACATGCCCTTTGTCATCAATGTCTGCGCGGATCAGCGCGGCACCATCTGGGTCGGCACGGCGAGCGGCCTGTATTCGACACCCGTCAAGGCGGACGACGGACAGCGCGTCCTGCATCACGTCAATCCGGCGCTGCGCGGCATCCAAACCCTCTTCTGCGATTCCAAGGGAAACCTCTGGCTGAGCTGGGCATCCTCAAAATTCGCCGTCATAAAAAACGGCGTGGTGAACGAATTCACCGCGGAGGACGGCTTCCCCGGTTCGCGGGTGGCCAGCATCGCCGAGCGCAAGACACCGAAAGGCCGCGAAATATGGATGGCCTTGGAAAACGGCCGGCTCTTCCAAGTGCGCGAGGACGCGCCCGACGGCGAAAAAAAGTTCATCGCGCAATCACTCCCCCACGGCGCCCGCGACGCGCAATTGCACACGCTCTTTGTCGACTCCGAAAACAACCTCTGGCTCGGCACCACCAGCGGCCTCGTCCTCTGGCGAGGAGACGCGGGGACCGCGCGCGTCCCGCGTGCTGACGGCGTCGTCCCCGGCGCCGCCCCGCGCCTCTTCACCCAGGACGACGGCCTGCCCGACAACATAATCAACCAGGTTATCGCCGACGGCTACGGACGCCTTTGGGTGAGCAGTCGCCGGGGCATTTTTCATGTATCCATAAAACAACTACTGGCCGCGGCGGACACGCCCGGCTCCCCCGTCAACGCCACGCTCTTCGGGCGCGACGACAACCTCGAGGGAATCTCCGGCATGGTCGGCATCCAGCCCATGGCGTGGAAGCACCGCGACGGCAACCTGTGGTTTGTCACCTATCGCGGCGTTGTCGGTTTCGACGCCGTGCGTCCGCCCGAAACACCCAAGCCGCTTCCCGTTTACATCGACGGCATCCATATCGACGGAGCCCGCGTTCCCGTGCCCGGCAAGGGTCCAATTCATGTCGGCCCAGGCGTCGGGCAGCTTGAGCTGCATTTCGCCGCGCTTGATTTCTCGAATCCCGGACGCGTGCGCGTGCGCCGCATGCTCGAGGGTTTCGATATAGACTGGAACGACGCCACCGGCGAACTCCACTGCGCCTACCCCAACCTCCGGCCAGGACGCTACGTGTTCCGCGTCGAGGCGATCAACGGCGACGGCGGCGCGAGCCGCGCCGAAACCTCCCTCGTCATCATCGTCGCGGCCGCGTGGTGGCAGACCGTGTGGTTCCGCGCGATCCTTGCCTTCGCCTGCGTCGCGCTCGTCTCGTGGATCGCGCTCAAGGTTTCCAACCGCCTCCTCAAGCAGCGGCTCCGCCGCCTCGAGCACGAACACGCCCTGGAGCGCGAACGCACGCGCATCGCGCGCGACTTGCACGACGAGCTCGGCGGCCGTGTCACCAAAATCGGATACATCGCCGACAGCCTGCTCCGCGAGGACGAACCGACCCCGGTGAAGGAGCTCGCGCAAAACCTGGTCACCCAGTCGCACTACCTTGTGGAGGATCTTCACGGCGTTGTTTGGACTGTAAACCCGCAAAATGATTCCTGGCAGCAGCTCGCCGCATACATAGTGCGCTATGCCCAGCGCCATCTCGCCGGCACGCCAATCCTGTGCACCGCCGATGGCGCGCACACCATCCCTGACCTGCCAATCACGCCCGAAGCCCGCCACAACATCCTGTCCATCGCAAAGGAAGTGCTGAACAATATCCTCAAACATTCGCAAGCCGCGCGAGCCACCATCACCATGAGCGCCGACAACGAACGCTTTCGCCTCGTCATTGCCGACGACGGACGCGGCTTCGATCCAAACGCGCCCGAAAACAACGAGGGCAACGGCCTCTACAATATGCGAACGCGCATGGCTGAGATTGGAGGACGTGTTGACATAACAAGCAATCCGGGGAATGGTTCGACGATCACAATAGACTCGCCTCTCAAATGCCGCCCGCCCCAATACGGAGGCGGGGCGAACCCCCAGCCAAAAAACCCGGATGCCACTCAAAGTCGCCATTGTTGAAGACCGCTCCGAGATCGCGGAGGAGCTCTCCCGCATAATCACGCGCGCGCCCGACATGGAACTCGCCTGCGTGTGCCGCAACTACCGAAGCGCCCTCGCGCGCATTCCCGAGGCGCAGCCGGACGTCGTCATCATGGACATCAACCTGCCCGACGGCTCGGGCATCCAGGCCACCGCCCACATCAAGCGCGTCCTTCCCAAAACCGAGGTTCTCATCCTGACAATCTACGAGGAGACCGACGAAATCTTCAAGGCGCTCGAAGCCGGCGCGAGCGGCTACCTCCTCAAACGCTCGTCATCGGAAGAGCTTCTCGCCGCGCTTAGAAATCTTTCAAAGGGCGAAGTGCCCATGACCGGCGAAATCGCGCGCAAGGTCATCCAGTTTTTTCACAAGGACAAACCCGTGAGCGCCAGCCAAAGCCTCGACGATCCGCTTACCCTGCGCGAAATTGAAATCCTGCAAATGGCCGCGCGCGGCCTGGCCGCGAAGGAAATCGCCGCGCAATGCGGCATCGGCGTGCAAACCGTGAACAGCCACCTGCGCAGCATCTACGACAAACTCCACGTGCACTCCCGCATGGAGGCCGTGAACAAATATTTCGGTTAGCGCGGTTTCTGTTTAAATTGTCGCGAGGAAATGCCTTTTGGTAGGGCGAACCGTCCCGGTGAGCCGCAACATCCCCGGCTCACATGTCCAGAATCGCGATGCCGTGCGCTTCGAGGTTGACGGTCTTCGCCGTCCTGCTGTCGGCGAGTGTGATGCGCGTGGTTTGCGGCGTGCCGGCGTTGTTGATGACGACGAGCTTTTTGCGCTTCGGAAAATATGTCGCCTCGGTGTTGAGATTTTCGGAGTGCCACACGCCCCACTTCGCCTCGTGCGCGGCGGCCCAGAAAAGCGCGCGGTGCAACAGGCGCGTGTTTTCGTAGGTGAACTTGAATCCGCTCATATACACCGCTCGGCCCTTGCCGAAGGCGTGCGTGGCGAGGCGCGGCGAGGCTTCGCCAGGACGCTCGGCGAGCACATGCGTGTCGCCGTCAAAAACATAAATGTTGTCGATTTCCTTCGGGCCGAAATCGAGCGCCACATCGGCCAATTCCTCGGTGATAAAATGTTTTGGAGAGAGGTCGTATTTGTAGCGGCCGTTGGCGACGCGCTCGCCGTTGTCGCGGTCGAGTCCGAGCACGCGCGCGAGGCGGAAATTTTGCCCGGCCTGAGGAAGCGCGCTTGGCTCGGCGATGCCGATGAGGCCGCCGCCGCGCTGCACGTATTGCGTGATCGCGGTTTCGACGCGCGGGTCGGCCCAATGCGCGCCGCCGCTCCACGCGGTGCCGGCGCGTCCGCAGTTGATGATCGCCTTCACGCCGCGCGGCACGCCGTTTTGCGCGATGTCGTCGAGGCTGATGAATTGCACGTCGAGCGGAAGCCCGGAGAGCGCCTCGAGCACGTGGTAGAGCTCGACATTGGCCATGAAGTGGCCGGAGCACGTCCACGCGCGCAGATCGCCCCACGCGGTGAGCACGGCGACCTTGAACGGCGCGACGTGGGGTTTGTCGCCCTTGTGGAATGATTTCAGCAGGCGGAATTCATTGGCCACTTTTTCAATGTAATCCTGGAAGTCGGGCCACGGTTCGACGAGCGAGAGATAGCCGCCGAGGCCGATGCGGTCGATGGGCGCGCGCACGATGCCGCGTCGCGCGTCGATCCAGAAATTTTTCGCGTCGAGCGTGGGGTTGCCGCCGCCGTCTTTTTGGAAGGTGGGCTCGCCTTTCAATCCGGTCGGGAAAAGATACGGGTGCAGGCGCAGTTCTTTTGTGGCCACGCCGCGCGAGTGCGCGCAGAGGCGAACCTCGAAGGCGTTGAACACGCACTTGATGAGGCCGTCGAAACCGAACTCATGGAAGCGCGGGCTGCTCGGCTCGACGCCGATCCAGTTGTCGTCGTAAAAAACGTAGGCGAGCTTTTTGTGCTTGTGGACGAGATCGACGCACTTGCGGCCAAACTCGATCACGAAGTCGTGCATGAACGTCATGTAGTCGCGGTAGCGGCGCGTCGGGGCGTTGTGCGTGGAATTGTAGAGGCCGCCGTTGACGAAATCCTCGGAGGTGAGCTTGTAGCCGTATTTTTTCTCGAAGAGTTTCAGCGCGCGCGGGCTCACGGTCATTTCATAATCGGCCCAGTCGGTATACACATCGCGCAGGCGTTTGTGGTCGGCGCCCCAGAACCATGTTAAATTATAAAACATCGACGTGAAGCGCACGACGCGCGTGTCGGCATGGTCGCGCAGCCAGCCGTCGAGATATGCGAGCAGCGCCTTTTGCGTTTCCGGATGCATGGGATCGACGGCGGAGAGATGCTCGCGGTCACCCCAGTTGTTGGTGAGGTGATTATACATCGAGATTTCCTCCCAGACGCGGAACGCGAGAAAATTGACCGTGTAGCGATGCCCGGGCGTCGCGCCGGTGATGGTGACCGCGCCTTTTTTCGGATCAACGCTCCACTTCGACTTCGCGACTTCCCTGCCCGTGGTGCGGTCAAAAACCTGCCACCATTGTTTCGGCGAATCCTTGACGTTCACGACAAACTGCTCGGTGTAATAACCGTCGAGCAGCGAAATCGTGACGGACGGTTTCGCCGCGACAACCGGCCTCGACATGAGGAAATTTTGCTGGAGCTTGTGCGGATTCTTGCGCGCCCAAGGCTGCACCGAACGCACGAGGCAGATCGTCGAATAAATCGAGTAGCCGGACTGCGTGATCTCCGGCGAAAGCTGCGTGCCGTCGGAGTCGCGAATGGTGTCGGCGCCCCATTTTTTTGCGAGCTGGAGCGTGAGCTGTTCAAAGCCGGCCTCGCCGGGAAGCGTGAAACTGCCTGAGGAAGAAGGGATGGTTGTGGACATGGCAAAGGGAATATCCGCGGAATCAAGGGCGTGATGGATGGCGCAAAAAACGCCCTACCCTTCCTGCAAAAAATCGCGCAGTTTGCAGAGCTCGATGCCGGCGAGGAGGACAATGCCGATGCCGTGCGTGTCGTTCAGGTTCCAGAGGAGATCGCGTTTGTAATACTCCGACTGGAACGAGAATTCCGAGCCCCGGCAAACACCGTGCACATTGCCAAATTTGTCGATCGAGTTTTTGTTGATCGCCTCCCACGCCCTGTATGCGGCGCGGATGTAGGGCGCGGGATCCTTATACCAGCCATTCCGCACGCCGCGCGAAAACCCATACATGAACATCGCCGTGCACGAGGTTTCGGGATAGGAATCGTGCTCGTTGACAACCTGGTGGAACATGCCCGCGGCGTCCTGCTGCGCGAGGATGCCCGCGCTGAATTCGCGGAAAAAGTCGAGCAGTTGCGGACGCAGTTTGTGCTTCTCGGGCAGCACGGCGAGCAGCTCGGAAAGCGAGAAAAGCACCCAGCCGTTGCCGCGCCCCCAGGGAATGCCGGTCGCCTTGCCGCGCATAAAATCATAGACGTGCGACATGAGCCGCAGGCGCGGGATGTAGAGGTGCTTTTTGAACCCGATAAACTGGCGCGCCGCGTCGTCGATGTATTTCCGCTCATTCGTGAGCTGGTAATAACGCACGAGGAACGGCACGCTCATGTAAAGGTCGTCGGCCCACATGGTGTCCTCATGGAAGGTGTGCATGAGGTTTTTGCGGAAGAAGGTGCCGTCGGGCAGGCGGACTTGCTTGTTGCTGATGTGATCGGCCACGACATCGGCAATTTTTCTGCTGCCGCGCAGCTCGTAGTATTTCGCAACCTCGAGCATTGCCGAGCCCGCCGAGCCGCAATCGTCCAGCGAATCAAGCGAGGTGAGCAAATGATGGACGTTGGTCGCGCCGCCGTATTGCTCGCGATCCCACATGGCGTAGTCGTATGTGTCGCAGCAGGACTGAAAATGGTTCACGACATAACGGCGCGTATCCTCGGAGTGTATCGCCGCGCCGGCGTGTAGAAGCCCGTAAAGCGTGACGCCGAGCGGGTAGTTCCATTTGCCGTAAAGCGCGTTGTCGTTGTAGGGGCGCACCCATGTGTCCGGTTCGTCAACACGCCAGTAAATGCGCCCGCCGGTTGCGGAATCGTGCAGCTTGTTGAGGTCGGTGAGTGTGTCGAGGTCGAGTTCCGCGCCGGCGGGAATCGGGCCGAGATAGAGCCACTTCGCCCCGGTGCCGGTCATGTTGGCCGGATTGAGAAACACGAGCGGTTCGTTTTTGCCCGCCGCCTGCGAGAGCGCGAGTTCGTAGCCCCAATCCCCGCCGGTGCATTCGGCGCGCACGATGATGTCGTGAATGCCGAAGGGCACGCTCACCCTGGCGTTGACCGGACCGGCCTTGCCGGTGGCGTAAACAACCTCGCCATTGATCGTGACGGAAAGTTTCGAGCGCGCCCGGCCCTTGAGCGTGTAGGCGGCATTGCCGGGCAGGAGGAATTGCGCGCGCGTCCAGCCGATCGCGGCGGTGTTTTTGGTTTTGCCAAAGAGGCGCGTCATTTGGCCGAGCGCGCGCTGTTTGGAATCCCATGCGACGGACGGCAGCCATTTCAACTTTTCAGGCAGCGCACCGGGTGTGAGCGCGCCGGGCGCGCCGGGAATAACCTCGAGCTCGGTGTCGCGCGGCTCCGTGAAAATCCAGCCCTCCTGCCCTTCGCGGGCAGGATCGGGAACGAGAAAATAATAGGGCAGCTTGCCGAGCCACGTGCCGTAAACCGCGCCGAAGCCGCCGAGTGTTTTGCGCACGCGCACGACAAAGTGGTTCCAGCCGGCCTTGAGGCCGATTTCGAGCGGCGTGCGCTTGTTGAAATAGCGCTCCTGAAAAATGTCGGAGCGGAAAATCTGCGCGCCGTTCACGTAGATGAGCACGGGGCTGTGGCAGTCGATGTCGAACCTGATCGCGCTGTCCGCGTCGGCCCAGATTTTCGCCCACGCATACACATACTGGCCGAGTTTTGCATTGGGAAAATTTTTATTGAAATCGGCTTCGTAGCGATAGTCCTTGCCCCGCAAAATGCCCGCCCTGCTGAACGCGCGATAGGTGAACGGATGCGCCGGATTTTGCCCGATGTATCTCCGGGCAACGGCTTCCAATGTCTTTTCAATATTCATGCCCTCGTGGGCGTGCATGCTTTGAAAGTCCTCGAAATAGAATCCCATAAAATGTGTGGTTAAATGTTACGTTACAGGGTGAGCGCTATTTAGCGAGAACAAGGCCGTCTTGCGCGGTTCGGCTCAAGGCGGCGCACATCTGACCGTAAGAAGCGAACCGTGTCATGTTCGACGCCCGGGCGCGTTGGGCGAGGCCGCAAGCGCTTGGCGAGTTTGTGGCCTTGCTCGCGAAATCAGCGCGGATCAACGCTTTCCTTAACGTCGGCGGGCTTTTCGCGCGCGAAGGCTCCGCCGATGATGTCGAAGCCGCCGCGCAGGCGAATATCCTCCGAGGACGCGCCGACCATCACCGTGAAATGCCCCGACTCAACCGTCCATTGGTGGAGTTTGTCGTATAGCGCGAGGTGCTCGGGTTTGAGCGTGAAATGGACGGTCTTGGTTTCACCGGGGGCCAGGTTGACGCGCTCAAATCCGCGCAAAACTTTCTCAAAGGTAACGACGCTGCTGTAATCGTCGCGCACGTAGAGCTGCACCACTTCATCGCCCGCGCGGGAGCCCGAGTTGGTGACCTCGCACGAAACCTCGACGCGGCCTTGCGGGCCTTGCTCCGCGGGCGTGATTTTTAAGTTCGAGTAAGTGAAGGTCGTGTAGCTGAGGCCGTGACCGAAGGGCCAGAGCACGCCGGAAACCTGGCCGTAGTCCCGGTCTTGCGAGCCGGGATGCGCGGGAAAATTCATTTGAATCTGGCCGGCGCTTTTGGGGAAGGTAACGGGAAGGCGTCCGGCGGGATTGTAATCGCCAAAGAGCACGTCGGCAATTGCACCGCCGCCCTCCTCGCCGGGCAGCCACATTTCGACGATGGCGGGAATGTGTTTCGCCGCCCAGTTGACCGAAAGGGGGCGGCCGTTGCTGAGAACGAGAATGACGGGCTTGCCGGTGGCGTGGAGCGCCTTGAGCAGTTCCTCCTGATAACCGGGAAGGTTCAGGCTGATGCGGCTGGCGGATTCGCGGCAAAGGTCGTCGGTTTCGCCGAGCGCGGCGATGATGATATCAACATCCTTGGCGGCGGCCACGGCGGCGTCGATTCCGGCCCGCACCTCGGCGTCGGGAGCATCCTTGTAAACATCGCTTTCGGGAAAGTTTTTGTCCTTCACGTCAACACCCTTGGCGTGGCGAACTTCAACGGCGGGATTCGCGTTGCTGAGCTTGGCGCGGATGCCGTCGAGCGGCGTGACGAAGTCGAGCAGTTGCGCGCCGTAGCGCGACCACCAGCCATGCTTGTCGTCGGCGAGCGGACCCGCGACGAGCACGCGCTTGAGTTTTTTGGCGTCGAGCGGGAGGACGTTGTTTTCGTTTTTGAGAAGGACGATGCCTTCGCGCTCGGCCTGGCGGGCGACCGCCATGTGCGCGGGGGCGCGCACGATTTTTTCGGCGGCATCGGGCGCGGCGACATAGGGGCGGTCGAAAAGGCCGAGCCAGTATTTCACGCGGAGAATGTCGCGCACGCGGGAGTCGATTGTTTCCATGGAGAGCCTGCCGTCGCGCACGAGCTGGCGGAGCGGTTCGGCGTAGGCTTCGGGAGGCGTGAAGTTGGTGCGGATGTTGAGGCCGGCCTCGACGGACTGGCGGATGGCTTCGGCGGGAGTGACGGCGGTGCGGTGTTTGTCATGGATGAACTCAACCGCGCCGCTGTCGGAAACAACATAACCGCGAAAACCGTATTCGCCGCGGAGGATTTCGGTAAGGAAGAGCTTGCTGGCCTGGACGGGGATGCCGTCGTAGTCGTTGTAGGACGACATGACCCCGAGCGCGCCGCCGTCCTTGATGGCGCGCTTGAAGGGCGGCATGAAGATGGTCTGAACTTCGCGCCAGGTGGCCTGCGGGTCGGTGCGGGCGTGGCCGTCGCGGCCGCCTTTCGGAATGCTGTAAATGGCGAAATGCTTGAGTGTGGAGACGACGTTTTGCTCCTGGATGCCGAGGACTTGTTGCAGGCCTAGCTCGCCGGTGAGAAACGGGTCCTCGGAAAAACTTTCGACGATGCGGCCCCAGCGGGGATCGCGGGCGACGTCGAGGACGGGCGAATAGACGTTGGTGTAGCCGAGCGCGCGCGCCTCGCGTCCGACAACGCGCCCCATTTCGCGGACGAGCGAGGTGTTCCAGGTGGCGCCGACGGAAATCTCGTGCGGGAACGCGGTGGCCTTGGAGTGAAGGAGGCCGCGGATGCCCTCGTTTGTGAAATCGACGGGAATGCCGAGACGAGTGTTTTCAATGAACCAGCGCTGGACTTCGTTGATGGCGCGGGCGTGGAGCGACCAGGGGAGCGCGTGCTTGGGCGTCGGGTTGGAGTTGGTCCAGCCGGTGTTGCCGTTCATGTGCTCGTCGATGTTGCCAATGCCGTCCTTCCAAAACGCGGTGTCCCAGGCGGGCGTGGGAAGCTCGTCCTTGGCGACGCGCGGGTAACCATACCAAGTGACCATCTGCGCGGTTTTTTCCTCAAGGGTCATGCGCGCGACAAGGTCCTCAATTCGTCGCTCATGCGGGAGCGCGGGATCCTCGTAGGCATCCTTTACTCCGTTCTTGTTAAGGTCGATCCAGCCGTCGCGATAAATGTCGGGCGAGGTGTGCGTGGCGGGTTTTGCGTTTACGAAAATGCCGGCATCCGCGGCGGCGGAGCAAACCGCGGGAGCAATGAGAAAGGCGGCGAGAAACGCGGGGAGTGCGAGGTTGCGAAATGTGGTCGGTGTCATGCGAACGCGAGTGGACGGGATATCGCTTGTCGAAACAAGCGGGCGCGCAATCGGAGCGTAAGAATGCGGCGCGCAATCATCCAATTTTCACCGCGCCCGCCGCCCCTTACACAACCACCTCGCGGCGCGCCTGCGCGGCCAGCTCCGTGTCCAGATATCGCTCGCCGCAGCTGCAGGCGATTGTGACGATGTTTTTTCCGGCAAACTCTTTTCGCGCGGCCACCCGCAATGCGGCCCATACGTTCGCCCCGGTCGAAAGCCCCCCGAAGATTCCATCAAGCACGGCCAGCTTGCGCACGGTTTCAATCGCGTCCGCATCGCTTACCGCGATCACCTCGTCGATCACGGAGCGGTTGCAATTTTTCGGAATGAATCCGCAGCCCAGCCCCTGAATCAAATGATGCCCCGGCTTGCCGCCGGAAAGCACCGCGCTCGCCGCGGGCTCGACCGCAAACGCGCGCATCGCCGGACGCATCGCCTTGATCGTCTCCGACACGCCCGTGATCGTGCCGCCCGTGCCCACGCCGGCGACAAAGGCATCGACCTCGCCGCCGAGCGCATCCCAGATTTCCCGCGCCGTCGTCCGCCGGTGCGCCTCGGGATTCGCCGGGTTTTCAAACTGCCGCGGCATGAACGCCATCGGACCGTGCTCCGCCAGCAACTCGCCAGCGCGACGAATCGCGCCCGGCATTCCCCCGGTGCCCGGCGTCAGCACGACTTCCGCGCCCAGCATGCGCAACAACACCCGCCGCTCCGTCGGCGTCGACTCGGGCATCGTCAGCATGAGCTTGTAGCCGCGTTGCGCGCACACGAGCGCCAGCGCAACGCCCATGCTGCCGGATGTCGGCTCGATGATCACCGAGCCCTGGCCGACCTTGCCCTGCGCCTCGGCGGCCTCGATCATCGCGCGCGCGATGCGATCCTTCACGCTCGCAAGCGGATTCATGAATTCGATTTTCAGGAAAACATTCGCCTCCAACCCTTGCGCGATGCGGTTGAGTTTCACGAGCGGAGTGCGGCCCGTGGCGGCCACGATGTCGGGAAACACTGGATTCGTTTTTTCCATTGTGATGATGCGTCAGCGATCCTTGACGGTATTCAGGAAGCGCGCCATCTCAATCCACGCGAGCGCGCGATGACTGAGTTTGTTTTTTTCGGCGTCGCCCAGCTCCGAAAAAGTCCGCGAGAAACCCTCCGGCGCAAAAAGCGGATCGTAACCAAAACCGCCGCCCTCGCGCGGCTCGCGAACCAGCCTCCCCGGGCAACGCCCCTCGAACACATGCTCCACACCGTCCGGCCCGATCAAAAACAGCACGCAGACAAAATACGCGCCGCGTTTTTCGTCCGGCACGCCGCGCATTTCGCGCGCGAGTTTCGCCAGGTTCGCCGCGCTGTCGCCCTGCGGCCCCGCATAATAGGCCGACTCCACGCCCGGCGCGCCGCCAAGCGCGTCAACGCACAACCCGCTGTCGTCGGCAAGCACCCAGGCGCCGGCATCCGGGGAAAGCGCCCGCAGTTTTTCACGCAACGCCCGCGCCTTTTTTCGAGCGTTGCCGATGAACGCGCCCGTGTCCTCCTCCACGCGCGGCATGCCGCCAACCGCGCGCGCCGAAACGATCTCGACCGCGCCGCGCAGCTCGCCCGCGTCGACGAGCGCTTGAAACTCCCGTGCCTTGTGCGCGTTACCTGAGGCGAAATACAGTTTCATCGACATTGAGTTTTTCGGGATAGACCGCGCGCCCGCGCATCAGGAAATCGTCGCCCAGCGATTCGTGCCGGACATCGGCCATGCGCACCGCCTGCGTCAAATGCTCCGTGCGCAAACCCGAGTAGGCGGAGCGCCCCTTGTCGTCGGCAAGCAGCATCGGCGCGGTGTAAGTGAAGAGATAATCAATCTGCCGCTCCTGCAAAAACTCGCTCACCAGCTGCGCGCCGCCCTCCAGGTAAACACCCGTTATTTTTTCCCCGGCGCAGCGCTTGCGAAACATGCCCAGCGAGCTGCGCTGCGTCGGCGAGTCCATGCACCACACGCGCACGCCCAGGTCGCGCAGCTTGCGCACATAACCGAGCCCGCCGTGCTGCGTCGTCACGACAATCGTGCGGTCGCGAAATTCGTCGGTGTAAAGCGAGGGCATGTTTTGCGTCATGACCGTGCGCAGCAAACCGTCGAACACAACGCGCCACGGGCACCACTCCGGCTCGCCCTCAATGCGCGAGGTCAGCCGCGGATTGTCCGCGATCACGGTGCCCGCGCCGACCGTGATCGCCGGGAACAGCCGCCGCCAGCGCATCACGTTTTCGCGCGCGACCGGCCCGGTTATCCATTTCGACTCCATCGAGCGCGTCGCGATTTTGCCGTCGAGCGTCATGGCGGATTTTGCCGCGATCAACGGCTCGCCGTCCGTGCGGATCGAGTGGTTGAAAATCAAGTTCAGGTCCTCGCACTCGCCGTCGAGCACGCCCGAAATCACCTCGACGCCCGCTTCGCGCAACACACCGAAACCGCGCCCGGCGTGCACCGGGTTGGGATCGGTCGCGCCCACGACCACGCGCGCGATTCCCGCCTCGCGGATCGCGTCGCAGCACGCGCCCGTGCGCCCGTGCGTCGAGCACGGCTCAAGCGTCACATAAAGCGTCGCCCCCGGCTTGGGTTTGCGTCCCAGCGCATTCAACGCCACGCGCTCCGCGTGCGGCATGCCGTCGCTCGCATGAAATCCCTCGGCCACGATTTCGCCGTCCTCGACGATGAGCGCGCCGACCATCGGGTTGGGATGCGTTTGCCCCCACGCCTTGCGCGCGAGCACGAGCGCGCGCCGCATGAAGTGTTCGTGCCGGGCGAAGGAGAGGTGGTCGTCTTTGTTCATGCTCATTTTATCCGCGCACATAGGGATTCGTCAGTTTTTCGCGCCCGACTGTCGTCGAGGGACCATGCCCCGGAAACACCGCGGTGTCGTCGGGCAGCGTGTAGATTTGCGAGCGGATCGATTGCTCAAGCTGCCGCATGCTGCCGCCGGGCAAATCCGTGCGGCCGATGCTGCCCGCAAAAAGCGCGTCGCCGACAAACGCCTTTTTTTCCTTCGCAAAATAAAACAGCACATTGCCCGGGCAATGCCCCGGCACATGGCGCACCTCAACCTCCCCGCCCAGCGCGGAAAACGTGTCGCCCTGCCCCACCCACATGTCCACGCGAACCGGCTCAAGCCCGAGATCCTCGCCCATGAACTGCGTCATCACCTCGGGCGTCTCAATCAGCATTTGGTCGTCGCGATGCGCGCGCACCTTCGCGCCCGTGCGGCGCGCCACATCCGCCCCGCCCTGCATGTGGTCCCAATGCCCGTGCGTGAGCCAAAGCTCGACGAGCTTGCACTTCTCCTGCTGCAACACCGCCTCGACATCCCACCACACATCGCCCGGCGCGTCGATGAGCACCGCCTCGCCGCGCTCCGGCGCCGCGAGCAAATAGGCGTTCGTCTGAATCAGCCCTGCGGGAATCACATGAACATTGATAGCCATATCCCGAAGACTGCACACCGAGCACCCCGTGTCGATCAATGGAAAAATGCGCGCGCAATCAATCGCGCCGCCGGGCCGCCGGGCGGAATTGACTGGCGGCCGCTTTTGGCGCACGAATCCGGGATGGTTTCCGCGCGCGCCAGTCAACGCCTCATAAAAACATTCAGCCTCTGCCTTGTTTGCGCCCTTTGTCTTGCGGCGCCGCTCATCCCCGCCGCCTCAATCACGCTCGAATGGAACACCGGGGCCAATGAATTCGTGACACGCGGCGGCTACGCGCGAATGAAGAAACTTTCCACCGGTGAAATCGCCCTGGTCTTTTCGAGCGGCGATTCAGTTTGTATAAAAAAGAAAAGCGCCAGGGCAGGCGCATGGGGTCCCGCCGTCCGCGTCGCCTCGCCCGCGAAGGAATCCGGCTACCGGTATACCAACGCCGAGATGTGCGAACTCGCCGACGGGAGACTCTGTTACACATGGAACGCCCGCCCGGTGCGCAAGGATGGACACCTGCCGTATAAAATCATGGCCGCATTTTCCAGCGACGGCGGACGAACTTGGGGCGGCGCGCGCGATCTCCATGTTGCCGGCAACACCCGGCGCACCGGCTGCTGGGAGCCCTGCCCGATCCAGCTTCCCTCCGGGGAATTGCAAGTGTGGTATGCCGACGAATCCATCACGCCCGCGGGAGACCAAACCATCGCCGTCCTCCGCTCCCGCGACAACGGCGCCACATGGCTCAAACCCGTCACGGCCAGCTATCGCAAGGGCAAACGCGACGGCATGCCCGTTCCCGTGCTGTTGAAAAACAACAAGGGGCTCGTCGTCGCCATCGAGGACAACGGCATCGACGGCGCATTCAAGCCGGCCATCATCAGCCTCACTCCCGAAGGAAATGTGGACGGCGTTGTTGGCGGGCAAAGCCCCCGGCGCTGGCACGCGCTTCGCCGTGACTGCCGGCTGCCCGCCGCAACCTACGCCGGCGCGCCCTACCTCATCCAGTTGAGCACAGGCGAAACCGTGCTCTCCGTCCAGTCCACCGAAAACCGCCGCAACGAGGCGCACAAATTCGCCAACCTTCACGTTTATGTCGGCGATGACTCCGCGAAAAACTTCGCGAACAAAAGCACCCCCTTCCCCGATTTGCCGGAAAACGCCGCCGCGCTCTGGAACTCGCTTTGCCAGGTTGACGACGACGCGCTCGTCGCCGTCGCCACCATCAACGGCCTTCCGCGGGACAACGGCATCTGGATTGCCACCGCGCGCATCACGCGCTCCCGAAAGTGAGCATCCCGGCGGGCACGGCCGCGCATATTTGACCTTGAGAAAAGCCCCGCCCTCCCAGAACAATGTGAACGCGCAAAACCAAAGCCAAACGTCACGCCAATGAAAATTCCCCAAGAGGCACCCAAACTGAACCCACTGCCCTTTATCATCGCCGACATCGTGCTGCTCGTCCTGGCGATCATGGTCGCCCTCGAATCGCCCTCGCCGATTCCGCCGGCGTCACTCATAACCATCACGCTGTGCGTCTGCCTCGGCGCCGTGCTCGCCTGCCTGCCCGTCGTGCTCAACCACACACGCCAGCGCGACAAACTCCTCGACGAGCGCCAGGATCAAATTGTCGCCCTCACACAGGCCGCCGCAGCCGCCGCCAACCAAATCAGCATCCTCACAACCAGCCTGCACGACATCGCGGACACCAACGCCAAAATGCTCAAGCACGCCGACACCCTGCCCGCGCGACTCCAGGAAAAAATCGGCGACGTGAAAACCCAGCTCAACGAAATCGCCTCCGCCGAAATCGAGGCGCTTGAGCAGGAAGTCAACACCCTGCGCGCCTCCGAAACCGAACGACTCGAAAACGCCCTCGATGCCGTCAAAAAATTCTCCAACGAAATCCTCACCCGCGAGACAAACGCCCAAACCCAATCCGACGAAACCGCGCGCAAACTCGGGCAACTCTCCGGCGCGCTCGACGCCGCCATCAAAGCCCTCCCCGCCCAAATCGCCGCCGCGCTCGACACCGCGCGCGAAAAACTCGGGCAGTCCGTCGACGAATCCATCGAACGCCGCAACAAGGAAATGCTCGCCCGTTTTGCCGGCGAAATCACCGCGCTCGAAAACAAACTCAAGGACTTGTCCGGCAAACTGTCCGCCGCGCAAACGCAACCGGCGTCCAAGACTCCAGCCCCCGAAAAAACATCGCCGCCACCCCCGTCGCCGACTCCCCCCGCGCACATCCAGGCGCAGCCCAAAAACACGCCGAAGGCAGACGACAGCGTTGCGTCAAACACGGACGACACCCCCGCCGCCACGAGCACCCCGCCATTCAAGAAAAACATCGCGCACCCTCCCTCAACCCCGCGCCTCCAGGAAAAAACCAAGCCCGAAAAAACTCCCAACACCTCGCCCAAACCCGACGCGCAAAAAACCCCCGGGGACGAAACGCCCGGCGCCGCGCACGCCAACAAAACCGAAAGCCCGCAATCCCCCGCGCCACCGCCTCCTCCGCCGCCAGTCGAGCCCCAACCCGAGGCTCCGCCCCCGGACAAACCGCAATCGAACGAGGACGACACACCCAAACCCGAGCCCGCCCCCCCGCCGCCTCCGCGCAAACGCGCCGCGTCCAAACCGAAACCGCCGCGCGACGAGGAACCCATGCTTGACCTCGATTTGCCTCCTCCCTCCGACGAGTATTCCCAAGGCGAACCCGAGGACGGCGGCTTCAGCTCCGCAATGTCGGCCGACGGCGTCACCCGGCTCATCGTGACCTCCTACATTGGAATCGGAAACAAACTCTACATTCGCGGCGACGGCCCCGGCCTGAGCTGGAACAAAGGCGTGCCGCTCCAGTTTGTCTCGATCGGCAAGTGGCGATGGGAAACAAACGACGCCGTCGCGCCCGTCTCGTTCAAGCTCTACAAAAACGATTCCGTCGAATGCACCCGCATCGGCGCGCCCAAACTCGAACCCGGCCACCAGCACGAAATCACCGCCGATTTCTAAAGCTTTTTTCGATTTAAAATTATCAAGAAAAATAAAGCCTTTTGGTAGGGCGAACCCTCCGGGTGAGCCGGGGATATTTCGGCTCACCCGGAGGGTTCGCCCTACCAGAAAATGCGCTCAAATAAAAGCGGTTGGTTCTTCTGCGCAAAACAGGGGTATTCTCATTCTGAGTAAGCTATTGGGTTCCACTTTTTCAGGCGCCCGTCCCTACTCGCTCTCCGTGAACTCGCAAAGCGTGAATACGTCGAGCCCGGCGGCGCGCAGTTTTTTCGAGCCGCCCAATTCGACAAGGTCGATCAACGCCGCCACGCCGACAACTTCACCGCCGAGTTGCTGAAACAGTTTCGCCGCGGCAAGCAATGTCCCGCCCGTCGCGATCAAGTCGTCAACAATCAGCACGCGATCACCCGGCTTGCACGCGTCCACGTGGATTTCCACCGCGGCCGTTCCGTATTCGAGCTGGTAACTTTCGGAGATCGTCTTGAACGGCAGCTTGCCTTTTTTGCGCACGAGCACGAACGGCTTTCGCAAGCGGTATGCCAGCGCGCCGCCAATCGTGAACCCGCGCGCGTCCACCGCCGCGACAATGTCGAACGGCCGCTTGTCGCCCTCCTCCGCAAACACATCGATCGCCCTCGAAAACGCGACCGGATCGTGAAACAGTGTCGTGATGTCTCGAAAATTAACGCCCGGCTTGGGCCAGTCGCGCACGGTGCGAAAAATCTTTTTGAAGTAATCGGGCGTCCGCATGGCGAATCATTGCGCCTCCGTTTTCTTTTTCCCCGGAAACAGCAGCGAGGCGATCACCGAAAGCGCCAGCGTGCCGCCGATCACGCCAAGCGACAACCCGATGCTCACGTGATACTCGAATATGTATCCGACGATCATTTTCATGCCGATGAACACGAGGATCACGGCCAGCCCGATGCCCAGGAACCGGAACATGCCCATCACGCCGCTCAGCGCGAAATACATTGAGCGCAGCCCGAGTATCGCAAAAATATTCGATGTGAACGCGATGAACGGCACTTTCGTGATCCCGAGCACCGCGGGAATCGAGTCGAGCGCGAACACCACGTCCGTCGTCTCGATCACCAGCAGCACGATGAACAGGGGTGTCGCCACCTTGCGCCCGTCGATCTTCGTGAAGAAACGCCCCTCGTGATAATCGGGCGCCACCGGAAAAAACTTACGAAACAAACGCACCACGACATTTTTCTCGGGATGCACATGCTCGTCTTTTTTTGGAAGCGCCAGCTTGATGCCCGTGAAAATCAAAAACGCGCCGAATATCATCAGAACCCATTCGAAATGCTCGATGAGTTTTACCCCGACCAGGATGAACACCGCGCGCATCACCGCCGCGCCGACGATGCCCCAGAACAGCACCCGGTGCTGATACTCCGCGCGCACCTTGAAAAACGAAAACACCACGATGAACACGAACACATTGTCCACGCTCAGGCCGAGCTCGACCAGGTAGCTTGCGAACCATTGCGCCGCCGCCTGCGAGCCGTGCTCATGCCACACAAAGGCGTTGAACCCCATCGCCAGCGAGAACCAGACAATGCACCATGTGGCGGCTTCCTTCACGGAAACCACATGCGCCTTGCGATTAAACACGCCCAAATCGAGCGCCAGCATCGCCGAGATAAAAATGCCAAAGCCCAACCAGGCCCATAACGGATATTCGTCCATCGTCGTCGTTTCTTAATGCGTTAAAATCGCGCGCGCGTCAGATGTGAATCGCCTCGCCCAGGGTCGCGGCGGCGGCTTCCATCACCGCCTCGCTCAATGTCGGGTGCGCGTGGATCGTCTGGTGAATCTCATCGACGGTCGCCTCCATCTCCACGGCGAGGCCGTATTCGGCGATCAACTCCGTCGCCTCCGAGCCGATGATGTGCGCGCCATAAATCTCGCCCGTCTTTGCGTCGCTGATCACCTTGACAAAACCCTCGCTCTCGGCGGACGCGACCGCCTTGCCCGACGCGGTGAACGGGAACTTGCCGACCTTGATGTCGAGCCCCTCCGCCTTCGCCGCTTTTTCAGTGAGCCCCGTGCTCGCCACCTGCGGCTGGCAATACGTGCAACCGGGGAAAACTTTCACGCGCTTCGGCGTGCCGTGGCCGAACATGCCGTTCACCGCGCTCACCGCCTCGAACGTAGCCACGTGCGCAAGCCACGGCGGGCCGATAATGTCGCCCGCGCCGTAAATGCCCTTGATGCTGGTCTCGTAGTCGTCGCCGACCTTCAGGTAATTGCGGTCGAGCTCCGGCTTGAGATTCGACGCGAACACATGGTCGATGTTTGCCACCACGCCAATCGCGGAAAGCAGCACCTCGGCCTCGACCTCGGTCTTTTTGTCGCCTTGCACGAGGTCCACTTTCACGCCGCCCTTGCCGGTGCGGAAGTTTTCGCACTTGGTGTCCGTGTGGATATCGATGCCCTGCTTCACGAGCGCGCGGCTGAGCGTCCTTGAGATTTCCGCGTCCTCGACCGGCAAAATCTGCGGCAGCATTTCAACGAGCGTCACCTTCGAGCCAAGCGCGTTGTAGAAATACGCGAACTCCACGCCAATCGCACCCGCGCCGACAATAATCACCGACTTCGGCAGCGACTTGCCCGCGAGTGCCTCGCGCGAGGTCATCACGCGCGCGTCGTCGTATTCGATCCCGGGGATGCGACGCATCTTGCAGCCCGTGGCAACGAGGATGTTTTTTGTTTTGAAAAATTTACCGTTATGCTCGCCCTCCGTGATCGAAACCATGCCCGGCGCGTTCACAACCGCGCGGCCGATGAAATAATCGACCTTGTTTTTCTTGAGCAAAAACTCGACGCCCTTGGCCATCTGGTTCGAGACGCCGCGCGAGCGCTCGATCACCTTCGCAAAATCAAACGTCACTTCCTTCACGCTCAGCCCGTAGATGTCGGCGTGCTTCATCTTCTGGTAAAGCTCCGCGCTCTTGAGCAGCGCCTTCGTCGGGATGCACCCCCAGTTCAGGCATGTGCCGCCGGCGCGCTCCATTTCGATGCACGCCACTTTTTTTCCGAGTTGCCCTGCGCGAATCGCGCCCGCGTAGCCCGCCGGGCCGCCGCCGATGACAATCAGATCATATTCTTGGATTTCAGCCATGTTGAGGAGGGAGGTCTTTGTTGATTAATATTTACTGGGTGCAAAAGCACCGCAACTGTCGCCCACGGTCAACGGGAAACACGCGCCCAAATCTCCGCGCGCGCGGATTTTCATCGTTGCAATTGGCGGGCTAATGACAACACCCCTTGGCTGCAACGGCGAACACCATGAAAAAAATCGTCATATTGCAGGATTATCTTCGAAACGGCGGCACGGAGCGACAGTCCGTCCACCTCGCCGGAAGATTCGCCGCGCACGGTCTCGACACAACACTGCTCACTTTCCGCCCCGGCGGCGCGCTAGCCCCGCCGTCCGCGCAATCGCAGATTTCCACCGGGCAACAACAACATTCCGCCAATTACAAATTTCAAAGTCTCCAGTCCTTCGACACGCACCTCGATTTTTTCGCCCCTCGCCTCATCCCCGCGCTGCGCCGCCTCGCGCCCGACATCGTGCTCTGCATGGGGCGCATGGCGAATTGCAAGGCGGGGCGCATCGCGCGCGCGCTGCCCGACGCCGCCGTCATCTCGACCATGCGCACCGGCAAAAAACTCCCGCGCGCCTACATCCGCTCGCTGCACACCACGAGCCATGTGATCGCCAACAGCCACGCAATCGCGAAAACCCTCGTCGAAAATTACGACGTCCCCGACGAAAAAATCTCCGTCATCCACAACGCCATCGTCCACGACGCCGACAGCGCGCCCCAGCCCGAGGAATCGACCGATGCCGTCCCTTCTTCAGCCCTTCAGCCCTTCAGTCCTTCAGCCCTTCCCCACCGCCTCCTCTGCGTCGCGATGCTGCGCCCTGAAAAAAACCACCACGAGCTCATCAAAATCTTTTCCCAACTCCCCCCCGCGCCACCGGCCGAACTTCACATCATCGGCGCCGGCAGCGAACTTCTCCCCTGCTGCTCCGCCGTCAAACGCATGGGACTGGTCGGGCGCGTCCACTTCCACGGTTATCTTTCCGATCCCTCGCCCTACTACAAACAAGCGCGCGTCGCCGTCCTCACTTCGCACAGCGAATCGCTTCCCAATTTTCTCGTGGAGGCGCACATGCACGGCATCCCCTCCGTCGCCTACGCCGTCGGCGGCGTCTCCGAATGTGGCGGCATCGCCATCACCCCCGGCAACCAGCCCGCCTTCATCGCCGCGCTCACCCGTCTGCTCAACGACCCCGAACACCACGCCGCCGAATCCGCCCGCGTCGCAGCCCACGCGCAGGAACACTTTGCCCCCCAAACCCAGCTCCGGCGTTACTTGGAAATTTTTGCCAAAGTCACGGCTTGAGAAAACCGGGCAACGGCCCTTCCGTGTTTCCGTGTCCAAGTCCAAAAAGCCAGCCGCCCGCGCAATCCGTTCCTCCACTTCCGCAATCCGCACTCCGCACTCCGCATTCGATTGCATCCGCCTGCGCGGCGTCCGCCAGAACAACCTCAAGGGCTTCGACCTCGACATCCCGCTCGGCAAATACATCGCCGTCACCGGACTGAGCGGCGCGGGCAAATCCTCGCTCGTTTTCGACACGCTCCACGCCGAGGGCCAGCGCCGCTACGTCGAAACTTTCAGCGCCTACACGCGCCAGTTTCTCGACCTCCTCGACAAGCCCAAGGTCGACAGCATCGAAAACATCCGCCCCTCCATCGCCATCGAGCAAACCAACACCGTCAAGACCTCGCGCTCGACCGTCGGCACCATGACCGAGCTCACCGACTACTTCAAAGTCTGGTTCAGCCACATTGCCAAGTGTTACGATCCCGAAACCGGCGAGCACATCGAGGCCGACACGCCGCAAACCATCTGGGCCAAAACCCTCGCCGCGGCCAAGGGCCAAACGCTCATCGTCACCTTCCGCGTCAAAAAACCCGGCAACATCACCTGGCCCGAAATCCTCACCAGCCTCAAAAACCAGACTTACGTCCGCGTCCTCATCCCGGACAAAAAACGCGCCTGCACATCCGCCCGCGTCGACGACCTCCTCGCCAGCCCAAAACAAATCCCGTCCACCGCCGCCGAAATCCACGTCGTCCAGGACCGTATTGAAATAACGGATACAAACCGACCCCGATTCCTCGAGGCCGCCGAGGCCGCCCTCCACTTCGGCCACGGCCAGCTCCAACTCTTCGCCGCCTCCTCCGATCATTCCGCACCCCGCACTCCGCACTCCGCATTTCACCAGCACTCCTCCTTCTCCACCACGCTCCACAATCCCGCCACCAACCGCACCTTCCGCCCCGCCACGCCCGCGCTCTTTTCCTTCAACTCGCCGCTTGGCGCCTGCCCCGTTTGCCGCGGCTTCGGACGCGTCATCGAAATCGACTACCGCCTCGCCATCCCCGACCAGTCGCTCTCCATCGAAGGCGGCGCGATCACCGCCTTCGCCGGCCAGGTTTACAGCATGTCGCGCGAAGACCTCATCCGCGCCGCGCGCCGCCACAAGATTCCCACAAACATCCCCTACGCGCAACTCACCGAAAAACAGCGTGAGTTTGTCATGCTCGGCGAACCCGAATATCGGAAACGCAAAGCCCGCAACGAGCAAATCGACTACGAAACCGACGACCTTTGGTATGGATTGAAGGGCTTTTTCGAATGGCTCGAAAACAACACCTACAAAATGCACGTGCGCGTCTTCCTCTCGCGTTTCCGCGCCTACAATCCCTGCCCCGCCTGCCACGGCCAGCGCTTGCAACCCGACGCGCTCTGCTGGAAATGGCAAGACCGCGCCATCCCCGAACTCTACACGCTCCCCGTCAGCGAGCTTCTCCCGCTCGTTGAAAAGTCCACGATCTCCGACTCCGCCACATCCCTCGAAACGCACAGCGCCAAACTCGCGCGCGACAGCATCCTCACGCGCCTGCGCTACCTCGTCCACGTCGGCCTCGGATACCTCACGCTCGACCGCCCCTCAAAAACGCTCTCCGGCGGCGAAGTCGAGCGCGTCAACCTCACCTCGTGCCTGGGCACCTCGCTCGTCGACACCCTCTTCGTCCTCGACGAACCCAGTGTCGGCCTGCACCCGCGCGACATCGACCGCCTCATCGCGATCATCCGTTCGCTCACCGACGCCGGCAACACCGTCGTCGTTGTCGAGCACGACGAAACCATGATTCGCGCCGCCGACCACATCATCGAAGTCGGCCCCGAACCCGGCGCGCAAGGCGGCCACATTGTATTCAGCGGACCACTACAAAAACTGCTCGCCGACAAAACAAGCATCACCGGCCGCTACCTCAGCGGACGCGAAACAATCCCCGCGCCACAAACCAGAAGACCGGTGGAAAGAGGCCGGAATACCAGAGGCCAGAATACCAGAGACCAGAAAGCCAGAAAAACCGCGCCCAAATCTTCAGCCTCCGCATCACCCTCTGGCACTCTGGCTTCTGGCCTTCTGGCTTCTGGCCCTCTGGCCTCTGGTATTCCGGCCTCTGACTCCCTTCGCATCGAAGGCGCGTCCAAGCACAACATCCGCGACCTCTCCCTCTCCGTCCCCCTCAACCGGCTCGTCTGCCTCAGCGGCGTTTCCGGCTCCGGCAAATCGACGCTCCTCGACAACATCATCTATCAAGGAATCCTCGCCTCGCGCCACCTGCTCGCCGAGGACCCCGCCGAAATCGCGCGCATCACCGGCGTCGATGCGTTTGGCGAAATCATCCTCGTCGACCAATCCCCGCTCAGCCGCACCCCGCGCTCCAATCCCGCGCTCTACAGCGAGGCGTGGGAGCACATCCGCGACCTCTACGCCTCCACCCCCGCCGCGCAAACGGCGGGCTTCACCGCGTCGAGCTTCTCGTTCAACAGCGGCGACGGACGCTGCGACCACTGCAACGGCCTCGGCTCCGAGCGTGTCGAAATGCAATTCCTCTCCGACGTTTACGTCCCCTGCCCCATTTGCGAAGGCCGCCGTTTCAAACCCGAAGTCCTCGCGATCACATGGCGCGACCGCAGCATCCACGACCTCCTCAACACGAGCATCGACGACGCGATCGCCCTCTTCGTTGACCACCCGCAAATCACCACCCGCCTCGCCCCCCTCGCCCAAGTCGGCCTCGGCTACCTCACACTCGGCCAGCCGCTCAACACACTCAGCGGAGGCGAATCACAACGCCTGAAACTCGTCCGTCACCTGGCGGCGCCAAACGCCGCAAATGTGGATTTCGGAATGCGGAATGCGGAATTAAAAACCACCCAAGCCAACAAGCCGCCGCATGCGTCCGGCCATTCCGCACTCCGCACTCCGCAATCCGCATTCAAACCCGCGCTGCTCCTGCTGGACGAACCCACCACCGGCCTCCACCGCCACGACGTCAAACGCCTGCTCGCCGTCCTGCACGCCCTCGTTGACCGAGGCCACAGCATCATCGTGATCGAGCACAACATCGACGTCCTCAAATCCGCCGACTGGATCATCGAAATCGGCCCCGAGGCCGGAGCCGACGGCGGCCGCATCGTCGCCGAAGGCACGCCCGAGCACCTCGCGCAAACCAAAACCGAAACCGCGCCCTACCTGCTCGCCGCGCTCGCAAATTCCAAAATCCAAAATCCCAAATTCCAAAAAAATCTCAAATCACCAAAATCCAAATCTCAAAAAAACCAAACATCACTTCCCGCCGGGGATTCGCGTTCATTCGCGTCCATTCGCGGTTCAACCCCCGCCTCGCTCAACATAATAGGTGCGCGCGAAAACAACCTCAAAAACCTCTCCCTCGACATCCCGCACCACGGCCTCAACGTCGTCACCGGCGTCTCCGGCTCGGGCAAGTCCACGCTCGCGTTCGACATCGTTTTCGCCGAAGGCCAGCGCCGCTTCATGGAATCCATGTCGCCCTACGCGCGCCAGTTCGTCGAGCAACTCCCGCGCCCCGACATCGACCTGCTCACCGGCATCCCGCCCACCGTCGCGATCGAGCAGCGCATCACGCGCGGCTCCCGCAAGTCCACCGTCGCCACCATCACCGAAGTCGCGCAATACCTCCGCCTCCTCTACGCCCGCCTCGGCGTGCAGCACCACCCCGACACCGGCCGCCCCATTGTTCCGCTCACGCTCGCGCAACTCCGCGCCCACCTCGCCAAAATCCTCGCCACCGACCCGCGTGTGAAGAAGGCGAAAAAACTCTACCTCTGCGCCCCGCTCATTCGCGGACGCAAAGGCCACCACCAACCCATCGCCACCTGGATCGAGAAACAAGGCCACACCCACATGCGCGCCGACGGACGCCTCTTCCCCGTCGAAAAATTCGAAAAACTCGACCGCTACAAAGAGCACAACATCGAAGTGGGGGGGGGGGGGGGGGGGGGGGGGGGGGGCGGCCCCCCCCCCCCCCCCCCCCCCGCCCCGCCCCCCCCCCCCCCCCCACCACCGGCTATGCCGAACCCGCGCCCGCCGCCCCCGTTCCCTACGCGTGGATCG
>NZ_JAQFIT010000009.1:0-162717 GCF_029504805.1 Ereboglobus sp. PH5-5
CCGCGAAAAGTCCCCTCAAATCGACCCTCGCGTCCTGCTTTTATCCCCACTCCTTCTCGATGCCCCGATGGGTCAACTTCTGTCTGGACCTCCCGGCATCGCGAGAGGCCGGCGGGTGTGGATTCCCGCCCGCGTCACGTTTTTGATTACCTCACGTCGTGCGCGGCGGCGCGGTTTAGGGCGCTGGCGACGGCTTTGATCGAGGCGAACTCAATGCTGGTGTCCTCGCCCACGCCGTAATAGGTGCGGCCGCGTTCCGACTTGATTTGGATGTAGGCGGCGGCGCGCGCCTCGGCGCCCTTGCCGAGCGAATGTTCGCTGTAACTGATGAGTTCGAATTTTGGCAGCCCGGTGCTTGCGGCGAGCGCGCGCACAAAGGCGTCGATCGGGCCGTTGCCCTGACCGGTGATTTTTTGCGGTTTGCCGCCGTCGATGCGCACAGTCGCCTCGCAACGCACGGTTTTGTCGCGCTTTTCGGCGGTCTTGCATTGGTCGACCGAAAGCGGTGTGTCGCGCTTAAGATATTCGTCCTCGAAGGCGGCGAGGATTTCCTCGGGGGAGAGCTCGGTGCCCTTGGCGTCGGCGATGTCGTTGATGAGCTTGCCGATTTCCTTGTGCATGAGCTTGGGCAGCTGATAGCCGTAATCCGTTTCGAGCACGTAGGCGACGCCTCCCTTGCCCGATTGCGAGTTGATACGGATGATGGCCTTGTAGTTGCGGCCGAGGTCGGCGGGATCGATGGGCAAGTAGAGAACGTCCCAAGGTTTGCCGGGGTGCTGGTGCGGCATGGATTTTTTGATGGCATCCTGGTGCGAGCCGCTGAACGCGGTGAAGACGAGTTCGCCGGCGTAGGGATGGCGCGGGGGCACTTCCATGCGCGTGCAACGCTCGTAGGTTTCGCGGATTGAATTGATGCGGCTGAAATCGAGCCGCGGGTCGATGCCGTGCGAATACATGTTGAGCGCGACGTTCATGATGTCGAGGTTGCCGGTGCGCTCACCGTTGCCGAAGAGCGTGCCCTCGACTCGGTCGGCCCCGGCGAGGAGCGCGAGCTCGGTGGCGGCGACGCCGGTGCCGCGGTCGTTGTGCGTGTGCAGCGAGACGATGCTGAGGTCGCGGCGCGTGAGGTGCCGGCACATCCACTCGATCTGGTCGGCGTGGACGTTGGGCGTGGCGTATTCGACGGTCGCGGGGAGGTTGAGGATGATTTTGTTTTCGGGCGTCGGCTGCCAGACATCGGTGACTGCCTCGCAGACTTCGAGCGCAAAATCGAGCTCGGTGCTGGTGAAGCTCTCGGGCGAATACTCGAGGCTCAGGTTCATGCCCCCGGCAACGAACGGTTGCGCGTGCTGCTTGAGGAAGCGCGTGGCGTTGATGGCGATGGACTTGACCTGGTCGCGCGAGGCGTTGTTGAAAACGTATTCGCGCTGCTTGGGAGAGGTGGAGTTGTAGAGGTGGAAAATGACGTTTTTCGCGCCGCGGACGGCCTCGAGCGAGCGTGTGATCAGCTCCTCGCGGCACTGGCAGAGCACCTGGATGGCGACATCGTCGGGGATGCGGTTTTCGTCGATGAGGCGGCGGCAGAAATCAAACTCGATTTGCGAGGCGGAGGGGAAGCCGACCTCGATTTCCTTGAAGCCGATTGTGTGGGCGAGCATCTCGAAGAACTCGAGTTTTTCGGCGACGCTCATGGGCTGGGCGAGCGCCTGGTTTCCGTCGCGCAGATCGACGCTGCACCAGACGGGCGCGCGGGTGATGGTGCGGTTGGGCCACTGCCGGTCGGGCAGGCTGACGGGAGGGAAGGGAACGTATTTTGTGATGGATGCTTTTTGCATGTGAATGCGAACTGGCGAAAATTTAAAAATAAAAGGCGAAGGCTATTGCGAGGAGGCGACGCGTGTAAATGTCGCAAACCGCTGCGCGCACATTTTGCGGGCGGTGGAAACAGGCTTGGTTGATGACGCACGATCAGCCGCGAACGCGACCCTCTCGGATCGTGCGCCTAAATAAGTCGAAGAGCCTGTGCGTTGTTTCGCATGTGATGGGGCGCACGGAAAACGCGGGCGGTGTTTTAGTCAAGCGGGGATTTTCCAGTCCGCAGATTTCACTTTCAGAGCAAACGGGGAACCTCTCCCTTTGTGGCAGGAATCACGATATGAGAGATAAATGTGCTGTCCGAATTGCAAAGCGTAATTGTTTGCTTATAGGGTGGCGTCTGTTTTCCATGCATCCGCAATTATTTCAACTCTGTTCACCAAGAATATTGCACATTTTTCGACACAATAACCTATTGGATGAATGACCTTATGCGAACATCAATTATTATGGTGGCACTCCTTCTGAGTTGCAGCGTTGTTGCCAAAGAAAAGAAATCCCTGGAAGACGATATTCTTGCCGCCATTGATCGAGTGGCAATCGAACGAGGTATTCAAAAAGAAGTGGTCATGGAAAAAGCGCGCAGCCTTTTTAATGATGGGCAGTGTTGGCCTGTAAAGGGTGGGGTTGCGGTTATTCGCGATGAGATATATGTTCTCGCGCGCTCGAAAAATGGTGTGATTGTAGGTGATGAGACCATTTACGGTGCCGATTGGAAGAAGCCTGAGCTATTTGTATTCGCAGGAAAGAAGCTGGCTGGGCGTCTCAGTATTCCATCGGGGGACGAGGGCGATGTGGTGTTGGCATTATTCACTCCAAAGAAGGTGAGATTTTTTGACTGGAAGCGGCTTGAGGGTGGATTTTATTCACGAAGTCCTGAATGATGAAGCGAATTGCGCTATCGTTAACATTGACAACTGCTGTTGCGTAAAAACTGACGTCACCGTTGGTAGAGTTTCGCCATACTTTCAGGCGTTTTATTAGAATAAAAAAGCCAGCCTTCAGCAGGCTGGCTTTTGGTTGATGTTGTTGCGCGATGTTATCAGTGCATTTGCACGCCGTGCATGTCGCCGGTGGCGAGGAACTGCTGGTGGAACGCGAAGGCGTTCGCGAGCGAGGTCTTCGTGTGGCCGCTCTTCGTCATTTCGCGGTAGCGCATGAGCGCGTCGCGGTAGTCGGGGTGCGCGCACTTGTTGATGATTTCGAGCGAACGCTCGGCGGGCGATTTGCCGCGCAGGTCGGCGATGCCTTGCTCGGTGATGATGACTTGCACGTCGTGCTCGGTGTGGTCGAGGTGGCTGGCGAAGGGCACGATCGCACTGATCTTGCCGCCCTTGGCGGCGGACGGGCAGGTGAAGATAGAGATGTAGGCGTTGCGTGTGAAGTCGCCCGAGCCGCCGATGCCGTTCATGAGGTTGTTGCCCATGATGTGCGTCGAGTTGATGTTGCCGAAGATGTCGGCTTCGATGGCGGTGTTGATCGTGATGATGCCGAGGCGGCGAACCATCTCGGGGTTGTTGGTGATTTCCTGCGGACGGAGGAGGAGGCGCGGACGGAAGAACTCCATGTCGGCGTAGATGGTGTCCTTGAGGAGGTCGGGCGCGATGGTGAGCGAGGTGCCTGTGGCGAAGGTGCACTTGCCGGAGCGAATGAGGCCGATGACGGAATCCTGGATGACTTCCGAATACATCTGGAAGTTCGGGATGTCGGGATTCGCGCCGAGCGCGCCGAGGACGGCGTTGGCGATGTTGCCCACGCCGGACTGGAGGGGGAGAAACTCGCGCGGGATGCGGCCAACGGCGATTTCGTTGGCGATAAAGTTGGCGACGTTGGCGCCGATTTTGGTGGTGAGTTCGTCCGCGGGGTCGAAGCCGCCGACTTCGTCGGGCGCGTTGCTTTCGACAATGCCGGCGATTTTTTTCGGGTCGATTTTGACGGTTTCTGTGCCGATGCGGTCGGTGGGTTTTTCGATGGGGATGACTTTGCGGAAGGGCGGGTCGAGCGGTTCGTAGATGTCGTGGAAGCCGCGGAGCTTGGGCGAGTGGTAACGGTTGAGCTCGATGATGACGCGGTCGGCCTGGTTAAGGAGGGTGGGGGAGTTTCCGACGGAGGTGGTCAGTGTGATTTCGCCGTCGTCGGTGATGTCGCAGGCCTCGACGATGGCCCAGTGGATTTTGCCGAGAAAGCCGCGGCGGATTTGCTGGGCGACGTGCGAGAGGTGCATGTCGAAGAACTGGACGCCGCCGGCGTTGATGGACGCGCGGAGCGATTTGTTGGTCTGGTAGGGCGTGCGCCAGGAGAGGGCGTCGGCGCGGGCGAGTTCGCCGTCGAGCGAGTCGCCGGTGGAGGCGCCGGAAACGACGGCGACTTTGAAGGGGCGTCCGGCTTCGTGCTCGGCGCGCGCGCGCGCCGCGAGGGCCGTGGGCACGACTTTGGCCGCGCCCGCGGGAGTGAAACCGCTAACACCGATGGTGCTGCCGTGATTGATCAGGGCCGCCGCTTCAGCGGCGGTGAGTGTTGGGATTTTTGATGACATGATGTGATAAAAAAGCGTTTGGCGTGTGCGTGCGTGCGATGCTGCGGGTGATTGTGAAAATTGTAATGGATCGATTCAAGTGACAGTCAGGAGACGGTGAAAAACGACGGGCTGCGCGGCAAGTTAGCCAGTTTTTCACGGTTGCGTGACCGTTTTCACGATAAACTCGTGAGTGCGCAAAAATGAAGGGTTGTTTGCCCGCAGTTCAAGTTTTCCCGCAAATAATAACTGAAGTTATGCGGTGTATTAGCCGGGGTGGGGCGAATCCGGCAAACCGGCCCGGGGTGCGCATCCGCGGCGCTGTTGCGATTTGCGAATCGCAAAAATGTGGTTGGGGTGGGCGACGGCGCCGAGCATGAAACTGGTTTCGCCGACATGGAGCCAGTTGTGTTTTTTGTAGAAGTCGATTGCGCGCTGGTTGCCCGCCCAGGCGGAAAGCCAGACGGCGGTTGCCCCGGCGGCGAAGGCGTGCCCGGTGGCGTGCCGGAGGAGCCTGGAGCCGACGCCCTGGCGCGTGAAGCGTTCGAGCACGTAGAGGCGCGTGATTTCGGCTTGCGCGGCGTCGGGTAGCGAGGGCGTGGCGGCGGGGAGGGTAACGTCCGCAAAGCCGATGATGCCGTCGGAGGTTTCGGCGATTCAAATTGTGGTGGACGGGGCGGCGATATGCCGGCGGATTCGCGGTTCGGTGAACTCGGCCAGCACGTGTCCGGCCATGTCGCGGGTGAGGGCGTCGCGGGCGTAGGTGTCGATCCACACGGTTAATCCCGTCGCTGCGATGAGCGACGCGTCCGTTTCGGTGGCGCGGCGGATATTAATGTCCATCGCGGGAAAGAACTGATGACGCGATCCGGCCTCCTGGATGGAGGCTCGCGCCGTTCTGTTAGTAGCGGCGGCGCGGAGGGGGCCGGCGCCAACCGGCGGCCGACTCGTCCTTCATGCGGTAGGTGATGCGCGCTTTTTCGAGATCGTAGGGGCTCATTTCCATTTTCACCGAGTCGCCTGCCGCGATCTTGATGAAGTTTTTGCGGAGCTTGCCGGAGATGTGCGCGAGCACGACGTGCCCGTTTGCCAGTTGCACTTTGAACATGGTGCCGGGGAGCACGGCGACGATTTTGCCCTCTACTTCGATTACGTTGCTGTCAGCCATAGGTTGCGGGGCGCGACGCCCCTTTTCAGGTGTGTGGTTGCGGTTTGTGTTGGTGGTTGGTGTTTGCGAAAAAACAGCGCGCGCGCTGCTGAACGAAAAGCCTCTTGAAAGAGGGGCGCGCTCCGCGTAAGTCAAGGTTTTCCGCTTTATCAATGGATTCCGTTTCATCGCACAACATGCAAAAAAATGCCGCGCCCCCCTGTCCGTTCGACAAACGGTTTCCCTCGCAACTGGTCCGTGATGACACGTTTTACATGAGCCTGGCGTTCAACCAGGCCATTGATGCGTGGCGCGAGGACGAGGTGCCGATAGGGTGCGTGATCGAGCTGGGCGGCGAGGTGATCGCGGGCGCGCACAATCGCGTGGAGTGCACGAACGATCCGACTGCGCACGCGGAGATGCTTGCGATCACGCAAGCCGCGTCGCACGCGGGCGACTGGCGCCTGGAAAACGCGACGCTTTATGTGACGAAGGAGCCGTGCCCGATGTGCTCGGGGGCGACATTGATGTCGCGTGTGAAACGGGTTTGCTACGCGGTGCCCGACCCGAAGATGGGATGCCTGGGCGGCGCCACGAACCTGAACGATTTGCAACGAGTGAACCACCATCTCGAAATCACCGCGGGCGGCGTGCTCGAGGATGAGTGCCGCGAGTTGTTGCAGCGGTTTTTTCAGGAAAAAAGAAAAGGCGGCGACTCGGACCGGTCCGCCTGATTTTTAGAAAACAACCCAGGTGCGCAGCGCCCAGGCCGCGAGGTGCAGGGTGGCGCAGGTGGCGAGGGCGGCGGCGGTGTCGTCGAGCGTGACTCCCCAGCCGCCGGGCAGGTTTTGCAGGCGCGAGATGCCGAGGGGTTTTGTGATGTCGTAGAGCCGGAAAATCGCGAACGCCGCCAGATACACGCCCCAGGGCGCGGCCCAGTTTGGCAGCGACCCGGCGACATGCGGCCAGCCGAGAAAGCAGAGCGGAATCGCGACAAACTCATCGAGCACGATCTGGCCGGGGTCGCGTTCGCCGAGTCGGAATTCGGCCTCGCCGCAAAACGCGACCGAGAGCCAGACCAGGAGCAGGCAGATCAAAATCACGACCGGCAGCGCGAGATAATGAAACACCAGCAGTTGAAACAGGAGCCCGGCGAGCGAACCCCATGTGCCGGGCGCGCGGCGCATGCGCCCGAACGGGCCCACGCGCGCGATGGCGAGCACGATGCCCGAGGGCACAAAGCGGGGCCAGGTGGGTTGGCGAAAATTCATCCCTTGAGCGCGCCTTCCTCAAAAACTTTCCGGTATTTGAGGATGTAGCTCACGCCGGAACTGACGGTGAGCAATGTTGCCAGGACAAAGAGCCCGAGGCCGGTGTAGTTTATAATGTCCGCGTAGGTCGAAATATCCACCGGCAGCTTGTGCGCCCAGTCGATCACAATCGCGGGTTCGAGAAGCATGAACGCGACCGCGATGAGCTGGACGATGGTCTTGATTTTTCCGGTGCGCTCGGCGGCCACGACCACGCCCTTGCTGGCGGCGGCCATGCGCATGCCGCTCACCAAAAATTCCCTGCAAAGCGTGAGCATCACCAGCACCAGAAAAAAGATGACGAGATGGCTCTGGTCGCTGCCCTGCTTGATTCCGTAATAGGCGACGAGCGCCACCATGATGCCGATGACCAGGATTTTGTCCGTGAGGGCATCCATGAATTTGCCGAAATTGGTGACGATGTTTTGCTTGCGGGCCAGGTAGCCGTCGAGCCAGTCGCTGATCGCGGAAATGATGAAAAGCACGAAGGCAATCGTCGCCGAGCCGCGCCACGAGCAGAACATCAACCAAATGATGACGAACATCAGAGGAATCCGGGAAAGTGTGATGATATTTGGGAGATTTAATTTCATTCGGGATCAACAGTGGCGCGACACACTGACAGCGTTTCTCGATAAAAGAGCCTCGTCATGTTGGGCTAATTCGTATTGGAAACAACCCACAAGTTGCGAGTTTCGCGACTTCCGATAACGGCCAAGATTGACGCGGCGAGCAAGAAACCTTTTTCAGAAAAGCCTCCACACTTCATCCTTTCATTCATGCAACACTGCATCTATCCGGGCACTTTTGATCCAGTCACCTACGGGCACCTCGACGTGCTCGCGCGCGCGTCGCGGCTTTTTGACCGCGTGACGATGGCGGTGGCAAGCAACGAGGGCAAGGGGCCGCTCTTCACGGTCGAGGAGCGTGTCGAGATGATCCGCCCCAACATCGCCAACTTGAAAAATGTGGACGTGCAAGTCTTCGACGGCTTGCTGGTCGATTTTGCATTGTCTCAAAAGGCGACGGCGATCATCCGCGGGTTGCGCGCGCTTTCGGATTTCGAGTTCGAGTTTAACATGGCGCTCATGAACCGGCATCTGCAGCCGGCCATTGAGACGCTGTTCGTGATGCCCCGCGGCGCCTACAGTTTCACGAGTTCAAACCTGATCAAGCAAGTGGCGCGCTACAACGGCGACGTGAGCCATTTCGTGCCCGACAATGTCGGCGCGGCGTTGAAAAAAGCCTACCAAGGTTAATCCCGCCAAAACACCGGCGACCGAGGGATCGTCGCGGGCGGGGGTGCCAAAGCTTTTTTGGTTTATTCTATCGCATTGAGGTAGGGCGAACCGTCACGGTGAGCCGCAACACACTCGGCTCACCGTGACGGTTCGCCCTACCAAAAAGGCGTTTCTCAGAAGTGCGGTTGCAGCTTTGCGATGAAGCTGCCCTTGGATTGCATGCCGACGACGGTGTCGATGAGTTTGCCGTCCTTGAAGAGCAGGAAAGTGGGAATCGCGCGGACGTTGTATTCGGCGGCGACGGCGCCGTGGTCGTCGATGTTGAGCTTGGCGATTGTCACCTTGCCCTCAAGGTCGGTGGCGAGTTCGTCAAGGATGGGCGCCATGGCCTTGCAGGGGCCGCACCAAGGAGCCCAGAGATCAATGAGAACGAGGCCGCTGGCGATGGCGGTTTTGAAAGTGTCGGCGGTGAGATCGGCAATGTTGGCGGACATGATGTGAAATTAAGAATTAAGGTTTATGGATTGAGGAGTGAAGACTGCGACGGTGGATGCGAAGAGTGAAGTTTTAAAATCAATATGTGTTTCTGGTGTTAAGGATAACGGAGTCGTCAAGCGGCTGTCGGGAGATTCTCGTTTGCGGGAGGCCGCGCTTCTTAAATCTTAAATCTCAGCCCTTAATTTTTATCTCGGCGTTGCCTTGTGGATGATTTCGGCGAGTTCGGCGCGCTCGACTTGGGAGAGGTGTTTGCCGCGGTGTTTGAGCTCCTCGAAAGTTTTGATGACGGTTTCAGTCATGTGCTCGTGCGTTTGCTCGGAGCCGCCGACGATGGCGAATTGCTCGCCGGTGGTGACTCGTTTGTGCCCGTCCGCATTGTCGAGGCCGACGCCGAGAAGGGCGGACGCGCCGGCGGGTTTCCTTGGGGATTTCTTGATCGCGGGCGCTGTGATCTTGGCTTTTTTTGCGGTGGGTTTTTCGGCTTTGGACGCGGCGGGTTTGCGCTTGGCGGGGCGGCCGCGGCGCTTCGGGGATTTGTCGTCGTTGGATGGCGATTTGCTCACGGAAAAAAGAAGGTGGGCGCGGTGTTGAAAGGCGCAAGGATTGAATAAGGCGATATCCACAAAAAAGCACAAAAGGCGCAAAGATAAAGGCGGCCGATGACTTTTTTTGCGCCGCTTTGCGGTTATTCCTCAGGCGGTCTCATCTTCGGGCGGCGCGTCGAACTCCGAGGTGAAATTTTCCGCGGACTGCCCGGTGGATGTGGCGTCCGGCTCGTCCTCGACCGCCGTGCAGAGGATGTCGGAGTAGGCTTCGTTTTGGCTGATGCGCAGCTTGTGCAGGCGCGTGAGCTCGAGGACGGCGATGAAGGTGGCGACGAGCGTGCGAAGTGTGGTTTTGCCGGGGAAAAGATTCGAAAATATGAAGGACTTTTCGGTGCGGATTCGCTCGAGGATGTGTTCCATCTGGTCGGCCACGGTGATTTGCTCGTCCTTGATTTCGCCGACAACGAGTTTTTCGGCGAGGCGGCGCAGGATGATGTTGAACGCGTTCCAGAGTTCGATGCGGTCGACGTTTTTGAGGGGGCGGTCGCTTTCGTCGGGCGCGTCGGATTTGACGATGCGCGGGAGCTTGTCGTGGTTGAAGGTGGCGAGCCCTTGCAATTCCTGCGCGGCCTCCTTGAACTTTTTGTATTGGAGGAGCTGGTGGACGAGTTCGTAGCGCGGGTCGATGGCGTCGTCGTCGGAGGCGTTGGGATCGACGGCATGCTCGCCCTTGGGCAGGAGCATGCGGCTTTTGATTTCCATGAGCGTGGCGGCCATCACGAAAAAGTCGCCGGCGATTTCGAGGTCGAGCTCCTTGAGCGAGTGAATGACGTCGATATACTGGCGCGTGACCGACTCGATGGGTATGTCGTAGATGTCGATTTCGTTTTTCTTGATCAGGAAAAGGAGGAGATCGAGCGGGCCTTCGAAGGCGGGAAGTTTTATGCGATAGTTGGTTTCTGGCAGCACGGGGCGGAAATGCTTGGCAACGCGGCGGGACGGGCAAGTGGAAAAATGACGAAAAGAGTTTTCCGCCTGTTCCCTCGGTTATCGTTGATTCATCAGCCCTCGGCTTCGAGCAGGCGGGTGGCGGCGGCCTCCCAGTCGGCGGTGGCGGCTTGGAGGCGGTCAACGACACTCGACAGGTCGCGGTTCAACTGCTGCGCCTTGCCGGGAGTGTTGTAGGTTTCGGGCGCCTCGAGCTCGGCGGTGAGCTGGTTTTGCTGCGACTCAAGTTCGGAGACATATTTCTCCAACTGGCCAACTTCCTCGCGCAGTTTGCGGAGCTGGTTGGCGGTGAGCCTGGGTTTGGCGGGCGTGGCGGCGGGAGCCGTTTGCGACGCTCCCGTGGCGGCGGCGGATTGTTTTTCCTGCGGCGGGCGGGCGTTGGTGAAGCCGGCCGTGGTGAGCGCGGCGCGGGCGTCGGTGGCCTTCGACTTTTCCAAATAATAATCGTAGTCGCCCGCGTAGGGCGTGAGGCGGCCGGCGTTGATGTGGAGGACGTGCTGAGCGATTTGCTTGATGAAATATACGTCGTGGCTGATGAAGATGAGCGTGCCCGCGTAGTTTTTCAGCGCGCCGATGAGCGCGTCGATCGAGGGGATGTCAAGGTGCGTCGTCGGCTCGTCCATGAGGAGGAGGTTGGGCGGGTTGACGAGCAGGCGCGCGAGGGCGAGGCGCGATTTTTCGCCGCCGGAGAGCACGGAGACTTTTTTGAAAACGTCGTCCTTGCGGAAGAGGAACGCGCCGAGGATGGCGCGCACCTGCTGCTCGGTGAGCTGGTTCTCGGCGGTGCGCAGCTCCATGACGTTTTCGAAAACGGTCGCGTCGGCGCGCAGGGTGTCGAGGCGGTTTTGCGCGAAGTAACCGGCGGTGACGTTTGCGCCGAGTTCGCGCGTGCCGCCCTGGATCGGGATGACGTCGGCGAGGATTTTGAGAAGCGTGGATTTGCCCGCGCCGTTGGGGCCGACAAGCACGATGCGCTGGCCGCGCTCGGCCATGAATTCGAGGTCGCCGCGATACACGACATGGTCGCCGTAGGCTTGGTAAACGTCCTTCAGCTCGACGACTTTCAAGCCGGAGCGCGCGGGCTGGGGAAAGCGGAAGTTGATGCGCTTGAGTTCGTCGAGCGGCTCCTCGATGGCCTCCTCCTTGAGGCGGGCGATTTGTTTTTCCTTGGACTTGGCGCGCGAGGCGAGGGTGGCCTTGGCGCCGAAGCGGTCCACGAATTCCTGCAAGTGGGCGATTTCGCGCTGCTGGTTTTTGTAGAGGGCGGACTGCTGGGCTTTGCGCGCCTCCTTTTCGGTGACGTAGTTGTCGTAGTTGCCGTGGTAGTAGTGGAGCGTGCCGGCGCGCAGTTCGAGGATGCCGGTGCAGAGGGCGTTGAGGAACGCGCGGTCGTGCGAGATGACGACGAGGCCGCCGGGGTAGCGCGTGAGGTAGTCCTGAAACCAGAGCAGCGCCTCGAGGTCGAGGTGGTTGGTGGGTTCGTCGAGGAGGAGGAGCGAGGGTTCGGAGACGAGGAGGCGCGCGAGGTGGGCGCGCATGACCCAGCCGCCGGAAAATGTTTTCGCCTGCTTGTGGTGGTCGCCCTCGCGGAAGCCGAGGCCGGCGAGGATGCGCTTGGCGCGAGGTTCGAGCGTGTAGTCGATGTCCCAGTTGTCCTCGGTCGGTTCGAGCTGCTTGCCGCTGGTGGCGATTTCGAGGATGGTCTCGTCGCCGACGGGCGCGCTTTCCTGGGGGAGAAAACCGAAGTCGGCGCCGCGCTCCCATTCGATGGTGCCGGTGTCGGCGCGCTCCTCGCCGAGGATGAGGTTGAAGAGCGTGGTTTTGCCGGCGCCATTGGCGCCGACGAGGCCGAGGCGGTCGGTGCGCGCAATGAAGAGCGACACGTCGCTGAAGAGTTCGCGCGTGCCGTAGGATTTGGAAACGTCGGCCAGAGTGAGCATGAAAAACCCGAAAGAAAAATGGAGGTTGCCCGCGCGGTCAATGGCGTGATGCGCGAAGATCGAAGACGGGTGGGCGGCCTCGCTAAAGCGGTCCGGGCAAAACGCAGTTCCGCGTTTTACCGGGCTTTTTGAATCAGTTCCACCTCGTAGCCTTCGGGGGCGTCGATGAAGGCGATCAGGTCGCCATCGACGGTTTTGGTCGGGCCGTCGCTTAGCTTGACGCCTTTCTTTTCAAGCGCGGATGCGAAGGCGGCGAGGTCGTCCACTTGAAACGCGAGGTGCATGAGGTCGGGTTGCACGTTGACGGGTTCGCTGTTCGGCAACTGGCAGAGCTCAATCTCCTCGTCGCTGTTGGGTGTCTGGATAAAAACAAGGCGCGCGCCGCGCGGCGAAACGGTGTCGGCGGAGACCTTGAGCCCAAGCACGTCGACGTAAAAGCGGATCGTTTTTTCGATGTCGTTCACGCGCATCCGCGTGTGGAGAAGTTTTTTAATCATGGTGGGGAGCAAAGTGCGGATTCGTTTAAAAAAGGCAAATAAAGGCGGCGCGATTGCGACTTTTTCGGGGGCGCCGGGCAAACTTTTCAACAAGCAAAACACGGGCCAAAAAACAAGGGCGGCCAGTGATGCCGCCCTTACGATCAGACTGGGTTTCAAGTGGCGGGCGCCTGTTAGAAATATTTTATGTAGCCGTTGCGGCGGAGGCGTTCGAGCCATTGCTCCTGGCTGGCGCGGGCCATTTGCTGGAGGACGATGCGCTCGATCTGGTCGCGGACCTCGTCGATGGGCTGGATGCCGGCGTATTTGCGATCCTCGACATACATGAGAAACGCGCCCTCGGGCATGAGAATCGGTTCGGTGACCTCGCCTTTTTGCAACTTGAAGAGCGGCTCGCTGAGCTCGGCCTTGAGATCGCTGCGTTTTTGCCAGCCCCAGTCGCCGCCCTTGCTGCGGCGGGTGTCCTGGCTGACCTCCTTGGCGATGTCCTCGAATTTTTCGCCGTTTTTCATGCGATTGACCACATCGTTTGCCTTGGAGATGAGCTCGCCGTCGGTCTGGTTGTTGCGTGTGAACTGGATGAGGCGGAGGTGGACTTGGTCGTCCTGGTAAAACCTGTCCTTGTTTTCGCGGTAGAAGGTTTCGACTTTCACGGGGCTGACGACGCTCTGGCTCTTGCGTTGCTGCTGGCGCATGTAGCCGTTGATCATGTCCTCCTCGATTTCCTTGCGAAATTCGCGGATGGTCTGGCCCTTGGCGCGCAGGTAGGCGAGGAACTTTGAGCGGTCGTTGTCGTATTGCGTGATGATGATTTCCTCGAGTTGGTTGTCGATGTAGCTGGCGGGAATGCTTTTCACGGGCTCGCCGTCTTTTTCCTTGTAGAATTCCTTTACGATGAGGGCGCGATCAATGTGGTTTTGCACAATGTCGTCCTGAAGCGCCTGGATTTTGTTGAGGTAATCCTGCTCGCTCGTCGATTCGCGTATGATCTGGGGTAGGAGGGGGGTGATTTCGCGGCGGATGTCGTCCATCGTGATCGCCTTTTCCTCGACGACGGCGACGATGGCGTTTTGAAGGCGCAGGTCCATTTCCTGAGGCGCGGCGGGTTCAGCCTGCTGGGGCGCGGGAGCGGGCATATCCGGAACCAGCGACATCGAGCCGGCGCCGGGATCAAGGAGCGACGGCGACTGTGCGCCGAGGTTTTGGGGTGCTGCGGTTGTGCAAAGGATCGCCGCGAGCGCGGCAGCAGGGAGACGGGTTGCGTGAGAACGGGTAAATATCATGGATGAACGAATCGTTTGCCGATGGGTGAGACTGCAGCTTGTGTCAAATGGTTCAGTTTTATTGATGTGCGAAACTGCGGAAAGTAGGTGTTTGAGAGGCTCGGTCAACAGCGGAAAACGCGGTTCGCTCGCTGCAAAAGGCAATGCGGTCGGGGCGGTGGGTGTCCGCTTCGCAATAAAAACACCCCGCGTTTATTGGCGCGGGGTGCCGGAGTGTGCGGGAGGCTGGTGTGCGTTTGCCCCGGTGTCAGAATTGCTTGCTCGCGCTGATGTAAATGTTGCGGCCAAGGCCGATGCGCGTGCCTGTTTCCAGGTTCGAGGGATGCATGCGTTTTTGGTCGAACACATTGTTTATGCCCGCGTGCAATTGCGTGGTGCCGTCCAAAAAGCTGATGCCCGTGCGCGTCAGGCGCCAGCGCGCGGACACATTGCATTGCGTGTAATCGTCGCGCACGTAATAGGTGCCGTTGGAGTATTGTTTTGGGTTTTGGCTGGGCTTGAACCAGTGCGACACATCGGCCGAGAACTCAATGTCCTCCGAAAACGGGCGCACGGAGCCGCCCAGCCGGATTTTGTCGGCAAAGGCGTGCGGTGTTTTTTTGCCGGTCGCCGCGTCCCTTTGGTTGAGGTGCTCATAGGACAGGTTCACACCCCACTGCGTCATGCGGTAGGCCATTTCCACCTCGACGCCGTCGCGTTTGACCCTGCCGATGTTTTGATATGTTGCGTAGGGAGTGCCCGCGGGCGATGTGCCCGCGCCTTCGATTTCCTCAAGGGCGATCATGTCCTTGATTCGGCCCGTGAAATACATGGCCTTGACGTTGAAGCGGTCGTTGGCGGAAAAGAGGGCGCTTTTGCCCCACGAAAAACCAAATTCATACTCGGCGGACAATTCTGGATCGAGATCGGGATTGGGGCGATACCAGTAAACGATATTCAACGGGCCGTCCGAGGAGGTTTCGTGCGGCGTGGGCGCGCGGAACGCCTCCGAATAATTTGCAAGCAGAACGAGGCCGGTCAGAATTTCAGCGCTCACGCCGATGCGGGGCGAGAAACGCGAGCTGTCGTAATCCTCGGGCACGCCCTTGACCTCGCGCTTGAACGAGTCGTATCGCCCGCCGGCTTGCAGCGCCAGTCTCTCGTTCAGGAAGCGGGGCTCGTATTGCAGGAAAAGGCCGTAGTCGTTGTATTCATTGGGAATCGAGCCGAAATCCGTGCGCGCGGCATTGAGCACATAGAGCGCGTCCTCCTTGCGGTTTTCATAATCGGCGCCAAGAAGCAGCCGGTGCTTAACTGGGCCGGTTTCAAAGTGCATCAGGTTTTGCGCGCCGAGGCCTTTGCGTTTGTCCTGGTTTTTGTAATTTAGCGATTGTTCGATTCCGGCATTGGCGCCGCTTATGGGCACATAGGAGTAACTGCGGTCGAGGTATCCCTTGCTGCGGTAGGCGGTGACGTTCAGGTTGAGCCAGCGGCTGCCCGCCGGATTCGCCGTGTAGCGCAGGATCGAGTCCGTCTGCACCAAGTCGGCGAAAACGGGTCCCGTGGTGGTCGAGTATTGCTGGTTATACAAGCTCTGCCATGTCGTTTCGGCCTCTTCGTCGTATTTGAAAATGCTGAACGCGAGACGGTGGCCGGGGGCGATGTTCCAGCCCACTTTGACAAAGGCCGTGGTCGTGTCCTCGTCATTGCTGATCTCGTCAGAGCTGACCGTGGCGCTGAGCGGAACCTTGTCCGCGAGTTTCAAGTCGCCGCGATGTGACTGCTTTACAAACACCAGCAAATCGAGCGGCACACTCGCGGGCGCCACCGCCACGGCGGAGTATCCCTGCGCCAGGCTGTTGGAATCGTAGCGAGCGGAAAGAAACAACCCGACTTCGCGCCCCGGCAAAATGTAGTCCCGCGCGTCCTTTGTGGTCATGTTGATAATGCCGCCAATCGCGCCCCCGCCGTATGAAATGCCGGACGAACCCCGCACGATATCGACCTGCTTGAGCAAATCCGAATCAACGCGAAAGCTGGAGCTTTGATTGGAATAAAGGTTTGTGGAGCGGCGCACGCCGTCCTGCATGATAATCACGCGATTTTCGTTAACATAACCGAAACCGCGAATGGAGTATTGCTGCCCCATTCCGCGCCCCATGTCGTTGCCCATGTCAATGCCGGGCACATTGGCGAGCGCGCGAATAATATCAGCCGTGAAATCGAGATCGTCCGGCGTCAGCACACTGGCCGAGCCGGGGTATTTCTCGATATTGATGCCAAAACGCGTGCCAACAACAGTCATGCGCGCCAGCTCCACTGTGTTTTTGTTGTAATCATAGAGTTGCGCTTCACTTGGCGATTCCTGTCCGGACGCCTTCCCTGTGGAACCGTGCGCACTGGATGCCGTCGAGACATCCGATGCAAGTCCCTGCGTATGCACGCAGAAAAACACCGCCAAGGCCGCCAAAGCGCGAACGCTTGCAGAGATACCGAGCGGGAAAATTAATGAACAAGGCTTTAAGCTATTGAGACTCATACTCTGTCATGTAGAATGAGTCCCGTTCTCATATGTCAACGCAGTTTTATCTTATCAATGAGATTGCGACTGTCGTTATGTTTCATTAAATGTTGTATGTTAATTGGTTATGGCTGCGAAAAATGTTTTGCGAGATTTTGAAGTCAAAAATAGACCTATGCCGTTGAGACTCCGATAAGCCGCCGATTTCTGTGATGAGGGCTGGGACTGGACAACGGTCCCAAGTTGTTTTTCCTGCGTGTGCGCGGGGAATATTCCAGCAGGTGGATGGGTGTTCTGTCCACGCGCCACGACAATCTGTCGGCGAGTATTTGCGCAGATGCTAGAACCGGGTCTCGCATTGGGGGAGCGTTCGAGGTCTCAAGGCGCAATTTCGCGTCAAACGAAAGTTTAGTCTTGAGGGAACGCCACTTTTCTTTTCCGTTCCCTTTCACGCGGGCGCAACGCCCGCCGGTCGAGGCAATCCGCCACAAGATTGCCGCATTGGTTCTTTTCCAGCGTTTAACTTTTTTCTCCCTCATGCGCCGAAAGTGCGGACTATCGGTGTGGCGTGGGCGGGGGAGAAGGCCGAACGTGTTTGGAAAGCACTGAATAAGACTGAGATGGGCGCGGTAGCCAAGTGGTAAGGCCGAGGTCTGCAAAATCTCTATGCGCCGGTTCGATTCCGGCCCGCGCCTCCAATTTATGACTCGTTGGAAAAAATAGAAAACGAAATTGGGCAATTTGCGTGGATCGCAGGCAGCGTGGGATAAAACTCATCCAACGGCGGCGTGTTTGTCGCGAGAGGGATTTCATCCAGGGCGATTTGCCGGGAGCCTTGTCAAGCCGGACTCCCGTTGAAGGCGGGTTCTCTTTGTGTTGTGCGAACCGATGCGCATCGCGCTTGGATTTCCGAAGGGCGACGCCAGTCGGTCAAGTTTTGGGAAATCCAAAAGTGCCGTGAGCGCGGATGAATTTGCAGGAAATGGAGGAGTGCGCTTGACAAGTTGCCGCTGGAACGGTGCATTCACCGACTTTTCATCAGAATCTTTTCAGAAATCAGTAATCAACATGGCTCTTAAAATCCGTCTTTCCCGCATCGGTGCGACGCACCAACCCATCTACCACGTGGTCGTGGCAGAGGCTCGTTCCCGTCGCGATGGCGCCGCGGTCGAAATCCTCGGCACCTACTCGCCCCGTTCCAAGAAGGACGCTCTCACACTCGATCTTGCCCGCGCCGAATACTGGCTGTCCAAGGGCGCGCTCCCGACCGACACCGCCAAGGGCCTCATCAAGAAGGTTCGCAAGTCGGCCACGATCGAAGCTCCGGTCGTCGAGGAAGCGCCCGCTGCTTGATAAGCGCGCGTCACTTCGCTTCGCATCGCCAATTTTTTCCAACCACGCCTCGGCTTTTGACAAGCCGGGGCTTTTGTTTTGTTAATCAAGCCCGAACCGCCACGCCGGCCTTCGCAACCCTCAACCAAATCGACCCATGAGCTCTGAATTGCCCCGAATCCTTCTTTCGCAACTGACCATCGCAGTGCCTTACTTGTTGCTTTATACTATCTGTTTCTTTTGCGCTCTTGCCTTGCGTTCGCGCGCCCCGAAGGCGGCGATCCTCGCCTTGGTTGGAATCGCCATCCTGTTTGCGGTATCGTTTTTTGGCACTTTGACCACGGCGTATATCATCAACATGCAAATCGGAGGAAACATACCCGCTGAAAAGATGAATCTTATTTTTAATGGGCTTGGGATTGTAAGGGCACTGGGATACGTTGTCGGGTTTGTTGCGGTGTTTGCGGCCGTGTTTGTCGGTCGCAGCGACAAGGCGCAGCCCGTCTCCCGCCCCCAGCCGCCCGTCGTCAATCAACCGCCTCCAGTTGCTTGAGTTCCTGAAATTCCGCGCCGTTCATCCATGCCGCTCACAATCGACGTCATCACACTTTTCCCCCGAATGCTCGACGGCTTTCTTGCCGAGAGCATCCTCGGCAGGGGCATCGGCGCGAAGCGGCTCGATGTGCGCGTGCATGACCTGCGCGAATGGACAACCGACAAGCACCGCACGGCGGACGACCGGCCCTTTGGCGGCGGCGCGGGCATGGTGCTCAAGCCGGAGCCGGTTTTCGCGGCGATGGAGCAGTTGCAAACACCGGGGTGCAGGCGCGTTTACCTGACGCCGGACGGCGAGCCGCTTTCGCCGGTGATCGCGGAGGAGCTTTCGCGCGAGGAGCACGTCATCTTTTTGAGCGGACACTATGAGGGCATCGACCAGCGCATTCGCGATCGCGTGATCGACCGGGAAATCAGCATCGGCGACTACGTGCTCACCAACGGCACGCTGGCGGCGGCGGTGGTGATCGACGCGCTGAGCCGTTTCATCCCCGGCGTGCTTGGTGAAGAAAAGTCATTGACGCATGAATCCTTCACAGGCAAGTTGCTCGACTTTCCTCAATACACGCGTCCCGCCGAATTTCGCGGCATGTCCGTTCCGGAAGTCCTCCTTTCGGGCGACCACCGCAAAATCGAAGACTGGCGGCACGCGCAACGTGTTGAGAAAACTCGCAAAGTTAGACCAGATTTACTCAAACAAAACCAGACATGAATCCGATCATCAAAGAAATCACCGCAAACCAGCTCAAGACCAACATCCCGCAATTCCGGGTTGGCGATGGCGTGCGCGTGCACACCAAGGTTCGCGAAGGCGACAAAGAGCGCATCCAGATTTTCTCTGGTGTCGTGATTGCCCGCAAGGGTGGCGGCATCCAGGAGACGTTTGCCGTCCGCCGCATCAGCTACGGCGAGGGCGTCGAGCGCGTTTTCCCCGTGAACTCGCCCAACATCGAGAAGATCGAGGTTGAGAAGCATTCCGTGCCGATGCGCGCGCGCCTCTATTATTTGCGCGGTCGCGAGGGCAAGGCCGCCATGGCCGTTCGCGTAAGGCGCAACGATAAAGCCTGAGCGGCGCATCCTTAATTTTAGACGAAAGGCGAATCCGAACCGGGTTCGCTTTTTTTGCGCCCAAAAGGCGGCGTGCGGCGTGTCGCCACCCGCCGCCCTCGCGGATTGTGCGCCCTGATTTTTTTTCAATCGTGCATAGACAACGCCGCGGATGCTCCCCAAGGTTGCACGCACTATGGCTGATACCAACACCGTCCCCGCTACCGCTTCCACCGACAGCATCGAAGGCTTGAGCACCTTGTTCAAGGAAACCCTGGTCAACCACGGCGTCTCGCATGAAACCGCGGTGCTCACCGGCACGATCATCGCCGGCGTGTGCCTCGTGCTGGTCGCGTTGCTTGCCTACAAGATTATCAATTTCATCGTGGTGCGAACCGTGCACCGGCTCATCGCCAAGACCGAGGCCAAGTGGGACGACGCGTTGATCGAGTCAAAGCTGATCCAGCGCTTCATGCACCTCGTGCCGGCGATCATCATCAGCACGTTTAACGCCCGCGTGTTTGCCGACGCGCCCGCGGTCGCATCGTTTGCGGATAGTTTTGTCAACCTCTACATCATCGCGATTGCGGTGGGGGTCATCTTTTCGGCTTTCGACACGGTGCATCTCATTTCACAGCGCACGACCCTTCTTAGCGGGATGCCGTTGAAGGGTGTGATCCAGGCCGGCAAGCTTGTCATCGCGCTCATCGCGGCGATCCTCGTGCTCTCGATTCTGCTCGGCAAATCGCCCGTCTATTTCCTCTCCGGAATCGGCGCGCTGGCCGCCGTGCTGATGATGATTTTCAAGGACGCGATCCTTGGTTTCACGGGTGGCATCATGCTTGCGGCAAACAAAATGGTCAGCGTGGGCGACTGGATCGAAATGCCCTCGGCGGGCGCGGACGGCGATGTGATCGACGTGTCGCTCACGACCGTGAAAGTGCGCAATTTCGACAACACGATCGTCACGATCCCCGCCTATTCGCTGGCGTCGGGTTCGTTCAAGAACTGGCGCGGCATGTCGGAGTCGGGTGGACGCCGCATCAAGCGCTCGATCAAGGTTGACATGAAAACAATCCGTTTTGCCGACGAAAAAATACTGGAGCACTGGCGCCATATTGAGCTGCTGAAGCCATACCTTGACGCCAAGCAGAAAGAAATTGACGAGGAGAATAAAAAGAAAGGTTGCGATCTTTCGGTGCTCGGCAATGGCCGTTGCCTGACGAACCTCGGCACATTCCGCGCCTACTGCGAAGCCTACCTGCGCGCCCACGCGAACATTCACAAGAAAATGACGCTCATGGTGCGCCAGCTTGACCCGACGGAGAAAGGCATACCGTTGGAGTTGTATACCTTCACAAGCGATGTTCGCTGGGTTCAATACGAGGGTATTCAGGCGGATATTTTCGACCATCTGCTGGCGATCATCGGCGAGTTTGGCCTGTCCGTGTATCAAAACCCGAGCAGCGAGGACGTGCGCGAATTTAAATCCGCCGTGGTCATGAAAGGTTAAGGCGGAGATCCAAACAAGTTCCATGCCCGGGGGCGCGCTTGTGAGGGGCGTGCTTGCCGGGCGCGTTTTTTTTCGAGGCGTTAAGCACGGCGGTTTCGGCGTTTCAAACGTCCGCCTGCCGCCTTGTCTTTGGCGGCACCCGCAACATGGGGCCGTGTTCGTGGATGGGGGAACTACTGTCCCGGACTTTGCGGGTTAGAGCTGGATTTTGATGCCTTTGCGGAGGTAGGTGGGGCGGTCCAGGTCCTGGTCCTCGAAGAGATTCAGGTCGGAGTTTTCGAAGGTGCCGCGCTGCTGGTCGGCTCCGGCGAAGGTGAATTCTTCCTGATCCTGATTTGCCGGGCCTTTTGTTTTGATGACAGTTTTTTTCCCTTTGGGGGCGGGTTGTTGAACATTGGTTTCGACGTTGGCGTTGTCGGCGGCAGGCGTTGCCGCGCGCACGGGGCGGGGGCGGGTGCCGACATCGGTGGTGCCTATGACGCAGACTTGAATGGCGTCCGGCTGGTCGTCGGAAATGGATGTGCCCATGAGCACGTGGGCATCGCGGCCATATTGCGCGCTTATCACGCTCATCAGGTCGTTGATTTGGGGGAGCGTGATGGCGGAGCCGGCAATGATGTTGACGATGAGGTGGTCAACCTTGCGCGCGGTTTCGGCGATGTGCAGCAGGGGGCACATCTTGAGGCTTTCGAGGGTTTGGGTGATTATGTTTTCACCGGCGCCGTGGCCGAGGGCGTAGAGGGTTTTGCCGCCGCGGGAGACAAAGGCGCGGCGGAGCGAGGCGAGGTCGAGGTTGATGAGGCTGGGGCGGCGGAGGATGGAATAAATGGAGTGGACGCCGCGGAGCATCCATTCGTCGGCGCGGCGGAGTGCGTCGGTGACGGATTCTGTGTCGGTGGTTTGTTGCAGGAGCAGGTCGTTGGGGAGGGTGATGACGGCGTCGCAGGCTCGGCGCAGCTCGACGAGGCTTTCCTCGGCCTGGCGCACGCGGCGCGAGCCCTCGAAGCTGAAGGGGAGCGTGGCGAAGGCGATGACGAGGGCGTTGTTTTCCGTGGCGAGTTCGGCGACGAGGGGGGCGACGCCGCCGCCGGTGCCGCCGCCGAGGGCGACTGAGAGAAAAATGATGTCGGCGCCGGTGGCGAGGGGGGCGAGTTGTTCGCGAGCAGCCTCGGCGGTTTCCCGGCCGAGCTCGGGATCGCCGCCGGTGCTGAGGCCGCCGCGGAGGGCGGGGGCGAGGAGGTGTTTTTCAGCGGGCGAGGTGTGCTGCGCGAGGGCTTTGCGGTCGGTGTCGATGATGGCGGTGTCGAGGCCCTCGAGCGAGGGCAGGGGGAGGCGCGCGAGGGCGTTGGAGCCGCCGCCGCCGATGCCGATGAGTTTGAAGGTGACGGGTGGCGCGTCGGGAGAGGCGGCGGGTGTGAGGGGGAGTTCGTGAAGGTCCATGCGACGGAGGCGGAAAGTTTAGTGTTTGAGTTTGGTGTTTGGCGCAGGCGCCGGCTGGTGGCGTCCGGATTTTCCCTGCTAACGGTTGAAGAGTCCCCAGATGCCCCCCTTTTTTGGCGGGAGTTGTCCGCGGGCGGCGGAGGCTCCGGTGAAGAGCAGGCCGAGGGCGGTGGCGTAGCCTGGGGCGCGGAGTTGTTCGAGGATGTGGGGGGGAAACTCGCCCAGGCGGGCGGTGGATTCGAATGCTTTCGAGGCGGCGTCAACGATGCCCTCGAGTTTGGAGGTGCCGCCGGTGAGGACGATTCCGGCGGGTGTGTTTTCGGGAGTGTAATCAATGTCGAGTTTCTTGCGGACGATTTCGAATATTTCGGAGATGCGCGCGGCGATGATTTGCTCGATGCTTTGGAGGGGGATGGGGCGGTCGCCGATGCCGTGGTCGCCGTTGAGCCAGACCTTGGTTGTTTTGTCGCGGCAGTGAAGGGTGGCGCGACCGTGGCGGATTTTTATGGTTTCGGCCTGACCGGGAGTTGTGCGCAGGCCGAGCATGAGGTCGTTGGTGACGTGGTTGCCGCCGACGGGGACGACGCCGGTGACGTGCGGGGCGCCGTTGCGATAGAGGACGTAGTCGGTGGTGCCGGCGCCGATGTCGATTGCAAGGACGCCGTGATGGCGATCCTCGGGGGTGGTGATCATGCTGCCGGAGGCGAGGCTGGCGAGGCCGAGGTCGAGGATGGGCAGGTTGTAACCCTGGATGATGTAGATGGAGTTGGTGACGGTGTTGGTGTCGCCGTGGACAATCCAGTAGTTGGCCTCGAGGCGGTTGCCGCGGATGTTGAGGGGATTGGCGATGATTTGACCGTCGAGGCGGAAGGGGCGGCGAATTTCGTGAACGATTGTGCGGTTATCGGGGAGTTGCTTGGAAAGGGCGATCTGGCAGGCGGTCTGAATGTCGGTGGAGCTGACGGTGTTGCTGGCGGAGGAGACGTTGACGATGGCGTCGGTTTTGAAGCCCTGGAGGTGCATGCCGGTTTGGGCGAGGATGACTTCGTCGATGGGAATGTGGGCACTTTTTTCCGCGCCCTCGAGAGCGGTGTGGACGGCGTTGCTGGCGGCCTTGGCGTCGATGATCACGCCTTTCATCACGCCGGCGGACTGGCATTCGGATTTGCCGATGATGGTGAGGTTGCGCGAGGTGAGCTCGCCGACGAGGACGGTGATCTTGGAGGTGCCGATTTCGACGCCGGCGATGATTTTGAAGTTTTTGGCCATGGGTTGATTAAAGGACTGAAGGACTGAAAGGCTGAAGGGCTGAAGGAATTGGCGAGGGGACTGAGGCTGTTTTTCTTTCAGTTTTTCAGCCCTTCAGCCTTTCAGTCTTTTATTTTCGGTGAAAGGTGACGGGAGCCTGGATGCCGCTGGCCGTCTGGCCGACGGAGAGGTCGATGGTGTGGACGGGGCCCCGGTTGGGATTCGCGGTGCGGGCGATGTCGTTGAGGATGTAGTCGAGGCGCGCGATTTGGTTTATGAATTCCTCGCGGATGCCGAAGGTGATGCGGGCGGCGTTACTGGTGTTGACAACAAGGAGGCGGTCCTCGTCGTAGCGTTTCATGGAGATGGAGCGCCAGGTGGCGTAGTGATCGGGAATGTTGATTTGGGCCTCGGCGACAAGTTTGGCGACGAAGTCGATGCCGGCGAGGGGCAGGTATTGGTGGGCTCCGGGCGCGGTGCGCAGGAGGTTGACGTCGGCGAGATAGGGGAGGGCTGCGAGGGTGCCGGGCGCGTAGTTGGCGCCCGAATACACGATGCCGTCGGTGGCGACGAGAAGTTCCTCGCGCTCGCCGCCGGGTTGCTGGATGAGAATGCGGGCGACGGGGGAGCGTTCCTCGAGCGTGACAGTGAGCGTGTCGGGAAACTGGCGGGTGAGAACGGCGGTGTGGACTTGGGCGTGATCGAGGATGCGTTTGCGCAGGGCGGTGATGTCGAGCTCCATCATGTCGACGCCCTCGGGGAGCGCGAGTGTGCGGACGGTCCAGTTGTAATCGAGAACGCCGTTGGAGCGGACGGTGATGGTTTTGAGCGGGGTGTCCTTGACGGGCGCCTTGATGTCGGAGGGGTTGTTTTTCCAGACAGTGTAAACTTCGAATGCGATGATTGCCATGACGCAGAGCAGCAGGCAGAGGGCGATTTTTTTGATCATGTCTCGTTTCTGACGTTTCTGGCTGATGGGTGTGCGGACGCCGGGGGTGACCTGGCGGGTGAGGTTCCTCCAGTTGTTGGGTGAGCGTGAGGATGGGTTGGGCGAGTGCTTCACGGGTTTCAAATCTCAGGGGGCGGCGTTGTGGCGGGCGATGGCCGGCGCGACCATTTCGCGGAGGAGGTTTTCGAAATCGAGTCCGGCGCACGCGGCGCTTTTGGGCAGGAGGCTGGTGGCGGTCATGCCGGGGAGCGTGTTGATTTCGATGAGGAGGATTTCGTTTTCAGGTGTGAAGAAAAAGTCGATGCGGGCGAAGTCGCGGCATCCGCAGGCCTCGAAGGCGACCTCTGCGTTGCGGCGGATGACGGCGGCGGTGGCGTCGTCGAAGGGCGCGGGCGCGAGGTAGTCGGTTTTGCCGGCGGTGTATTTGCTTTCGTAATCGTAGATGCCGGACTTGGGGCGGATTTCGACGATGCCCATGGCGCGTCCGTTGAGGACGCCGACGGCGAGTTCGCGTCCGTGGATGCGGCGTTCGACGAGCCAGTCGCCGTCGCGCGCGGTGTCGAGGGCGGTTTCGAGTTGCGCGCGGTTTTCGATGATGCGGAGGCCGACGGAGCTGCCCTCGGCGTTGGGCTTGAGGACGAGGTCGGGGCCGAGTTGCGCGATGATTTGGGTGGCGGAGGGTTTGTTGTGGCGGGCGCTGAAGGTGAGTCCGGCGATGGTGCGGACGCCGCGCGCGGCGGCGGCGCGCTTGGTGCGGGTTTTGTCCATCGTGAACGCGCTCGAGGCGGCGTCGCAGCCGGCGTAGTGGATGCCGGCTTCCTCAAGGAGGCGTTGCATGCCGCCGTCCTCGCCGAAGGTGCCGTGGAGGGTTGAAAAGACAACATGGCGCGCGGGGGAGAGCGCGGCGGGAAGGGCGTTGCGGTCGATGATGATGTGCTCGACGGGAAAATGTTTCGCGAGCGCGGCGGCGCAGGCTTCGCCGGAGCTCAGGGAGACTTCGCGCTCGGAGGAGGTGCCGCCCGCGAGGATGGCGATGATGGGGGAAGGCGCGGAGGCGGGGGAAGCGGGTTGGCGGGCGGATGTGTTCATGGCGTGCTCCTCGCGGGAAATTCCAAATTCCAGTGATCAAATTCCAATGAGTTTCCAAACTCCAACCGGACCTTTCGCATTTCCAATGGAATTTGGAATTTGAATTTTGGAATTTTATTGGAATTTGGGTTTTGGAAATCGAAATTTTTCACAAGTAGTCCTCCCAGTTTGCGCCGAAGAGCAGGACTTCGGGGTCGAGGGTGATGCCGTGGGTTTTCAGGACGGCGGAGCGGATGCGGCGGATGAGCTGGATGATGTCGGTCGCGGTCGCGCCGCCGCGGTTGATGATGAAATTGGCGTGCCGCGGGGAAACTTCCGCGCCGCCGATGCGCGCGCCTTTCAAGCCGGCGGTGTCGATGAGGCGTCCGGCGGAGTCGTTGGGTGGATTTTTGAAAATGGAACCGGCGCTGGGTTCGCGGGGTTGCGCGGTTTGGCGTTTGGCGCGGTTGGCCTCGATTTGCGCGGTGATTTCGGCGGGGGATTTTTTTCCGGCGGGGCGGAGCGTGGCGTCTAGGGCGACGAGGTTGTTTGCGGCGAGCGCGCCGCAACGGCGGTAGGTGACGCCCATCTCGTCGGGGCGAAGGGTTTTGATTTCGCCGGTGTGCGTCATGACTCGGACGGTTTCGACGCGGTTGAAAGTTTCGTCGCCCATTGCGCCGGCGTTCATGCGGAGCGCGCCGCCGAGGTTGCCGGGGATGCCTTCGAGAAATTCAAATCCGGCGAGGCCGGCGGCGGCGGCGAGGCCGCAAAGATTTTTGAGTCGGAGACCCGCGCCGCAGGAGACGAGGTTGCCGGGCAAAATTTCAAAATGCTGCCAGTTCGGGGCGGCGAGTGAGATGACGAGGGCGTCAACACCCTCGTCGGGGATGATGAGATTGGAGCCGCGTCCGAGGAGGAGCGTGCGGATGGCGCGGGCTCGGGCAAAATCGATGAGGAGGGCGAGGTCGCGTTCGTCGGCGGGCTCGGCGTAGAGACGGGCGGCGCCGCCGGCGCGCATGGTGGTTTTTTGCGCGAGCGGTTCCTCGATGCGGACTTTGGACGCGGGCGAGAGCGTGCCGCGCAGGGCGACGCCGAGGGTGCCCCAGTGGTTGGCGGCTTTTTCGTATTCGGTGGCGAGCGTGAGCCAGGCGCGGGCGGAGTGGTCGATGTCGCCCGCGCCGACAAAGACGACCCAGTCGCCGGGGCGGACGTCGCGCGCGAGCGTGGCGAGTGTGGCGTCTGTTTTTCCGTTGCGATAGATGACGGGTTGCGCGGGCGCGGCGGCGCGGAGCTCGGTGTGGAGGTCGGCGGTGTCACCGCCCGCGATTGGAGCCTCGCCGGCGGGATAGACGTCGATCAGGTAGGAGCGGTCGGCGATGGCGAGCGCGGCTGCGAAGTCGGCCTTGAATTGCGCTGTGCGCGAGTAGCGGTGCGGCTGAAATGCGACGAGTAGGCGTCCGGGGGCGGGGATGCGCGAGTGGAGGCTGGAGAGGAGGGCGCGGATTTCGGCGGGGTGGTGGGCGTAGTCCTCGACGACGGTCAGGGTGTCGGTGGCGCGGAGAATTGACTGGCGTCGGCGGACGCCGGGGTAGGCGGCGAGGAGATCGGGCGCGAGTGTCGCGCCCATGAGGTGCGCGGCGGCGAGTGCGGCGGCGGCGTTGGCGGCGTTGAAGTCGCCGAGCGCGCGCACGGTGGCGCTGGAGATGGGGAACTTGCCCGCGAGCGCGAGGGTCTGGCCGTCGTTGGCGGCGCGTGTGATTTGGTAGCGGAAGCCCGCGTCGGCCGCGGAGCCGAATGTGTGATGAAAATGCGAAGTGCGGAGCGCGGAATTCGGAATGGAGCCAATGACCGCCCGTTTCGTGCGGGCGAAGAGGGCTTGGAAGGCGGCCTCGATGTCGGCGGGGGTGCGGTAGTGGTCGGGGTGATCCCAGTCGAGGTTGGTGACGATGGTGATTTCGGGGGAAAAGTTTTCGATGGTGCCATCGCTTTCGTCGATTTCTGCAACGACCCAGTCGGTGTCGCCGGTGTCGGCGGGCGGGAGCGAGGTGTCGTTGAAGAGTCCGCCGAGGATGTAGCCGGCGGAAAACCCGGCGCGGTGCAGTGCGGTGACGAGCATCGCGGTTGTTGTCGTTTTGCCGTGCGAGCCGCAGATGGCGGCGAGTTTTTTCCCGCGAACAACCTCGGCCAGAAGCTCGCCCCGGCGAACGATGGGGATGTCGCGCGTTTTTGCGGCAACAGCGGCGGGATGCTCCGGCGAGATGGCGGTGGAGACGACGAGAAGATCGGGTGAATGCGGAATGTCGGACGCAAGCGGTGCGCCTGCAGTTTGCGTGGTTTGAAATTCCGCATTCCGAAATCCGAAATCCGCATTCACCTCGACGCCCGCGCGCTCGAGTTGGGCGCGCATGGGGGCGGTCATGGCGTCGTCCTCGCCGGTGACGGCGTAGCCGAGGCGGGCGAGGTGGATGGCGAGCGGGCCGAGGCCCATGCCGCCGATGCCCGCGCAGTGGATCGCGCGCACTTCGCGTCCGAAGAGGGTGGGGAGCGGTGTGCGGGAGTCGGTCATGCGGCGGGTGAGGCGGGCTTGCCGGCCTGCGCGGTGTGGGGCGGGCGGCGGTTGGTGATTTGCTCGAGGTCGTCGAGAAGGAGGTCGAGCGAGTTGGCGCGATCCATGCGGACGAGGTTTTCGCGAAATTTGCGCAGGAGCCAGTCGTTGAAAATGGTGTCGCGGACTTCGCGCGTGAGCGTGTTGAGGCGGCTTTGGTCGATCACGACTCCGCCGCCTTGCTGCTCGAAATAAAGCGCGTTGGCCTGCTGGTGATTGTCGGCGGCCTGCGGGTAGGGGATGAGGATCGCGGGGGTGACGCAGCGGATGAGCTCGGCGATGGTGCCCGAGCCGGCGCGCGAAACGACAAGGTCGGCGGCGGACATGAGCGCGGCCATGCGGTCGCAGAAGGGCAAGAAGATGCTTTTGACGGGGCGTCCGTTGGCATCGGGGTGGGTGATGATTTCGTCGCCGCCCTTGCCGAGGCCGGTGACGCAATAAACCTGGATGCCGTCGCGGGCGAGGATGTGGAGGTTTTCGCGGGCCCAGTTGTTGATTGAAGTCGCGCCTTGCGAGCCGCCGAGGATGACGAGAACGCTGCGCTCGGGGGAAAGTCCGAAGCTGGCGCGCGCGGCGTCGCGCGGTTCGCGCTGGATTTCCTTGCGCACGGGCAATCCCATCGGCCGCATGCGCGAGCGGGTGACGCCGGGGAGCGCGATGCCGGGCGGAAGAAAGAGGCGCGCGGCGAGCGGCTGGAGAAAACGGGTGGCGCGACCGGGCACGCGGTTGGATTCATGGAGCGCGATGGGCGCGCGGAAAATCGCGCCGGCAATGATGACGCTCGCCGTGGTGAAGCCGCCGAAGCCGACGATGCCGTCGGGCTTGGTTTTGCGAACCAGGTTAATGCTGAAAAGAAATCCGTGGAGCTGGCGAAGAAGAAACACCGGCAGCAGGAGCGGATTTCGCGGGAGGGGTGCGCTGGGGACGCGGCGGAAGTTGAGGTGCGGGTATTTTTCGGAGAGGCGCGAATCGACTTTTTTGCTGCTGATAAGAAGGGTCGCGTTGTGGCCGCGCGCGAGGAGCGCCTCGGCAAGCGCGATGCCGGGCGCGAGATGCCCGCCGGTGCCGCCGCAGGCGAGGAGGAAGGTTTTCGTGTGAGTTGGCTGGCTGGTGGAAGACACTTGAAAATTTGTGAGCGGGAGAGGCGGGTTGGTGGAATCAAGGGCTAAGGATTTAAGAACTGGGAGTCGCACCGGCACCGCCGGGGGGCGTCCGTTGGCGCGATGGCGCCCACTTCTTAATTCTTAAATCTAAGCTCTTGATTCTCAGGTTTGAACAACTTCCCGGAGGATGCGTTCGCGTTTGGAAAAGGCGGGGCGCGGCCAGTTGCGCTGGTTGTTGAGCAGGATTCCGATGAGCGCGCCGGTGAGAAGGAGGTTGGACATGCCGTAGCTGACGAGGGGCAGTGACATGCCTTTTGTCGGCGCCATGCCTGTGACGACGTAAAAATTGACCAACGCGGGCATGATCAGGAAGAGAACCGTGCCGGCGGTGAGCAGGTATTGGAACATGTTTGGCGCGCGGCGCAGATGCACGAGCGCGGCGATGAAAATGATCAGGAAGAGCGCGAAGACGGAGATCGTGCCGATGAGACCCAACTCCTCGCCGATAACCGCGCAAATGAAGTCGGTGTGAGCCTCGGGCAAAAACGTGATTTGCTGGCGGCCCTGCCCGAGCCCGGTGCCATGGATGCCGCCGACGGCAAATGCGGAGAGCGCCTGCTCGAGCTGCCAGCCGCCGTCACCCGACTTGGTGGTCTCGTGATTGATCCACGCCGTGAGGCGCGCGAGCCGGTTTGGGGATGTCGCCACGAGCACGGCCGCGGCGGCGATTCCGGCAATAAATGTGGGGACGAGGTGCTTGACGATCCTGGCCCCGGCGAGAAAGAGAATGCTGATGCCGACCCCGAAAATAAGGCACGCGGTGCCGATGTCCTTTTGCTGCGAGATGGGCAGCGTGATGGCGGCGATCATGAGCAGCGGGACGCCGTAGCCCTGCAGGGTTTTCCCGATGTGGTTTTGTTTGATCGCGAGGTAGTGCGCGAGGCAGAAGATGAGCGCGATTTTTGCAAACTCCGAGGTCTGGAATGCGAGCGACGGAACGCCGAGCCAGCGGCTGCTGCCGTTGCGGCGGATGCCGATGCCGGGCACCAGCGTGAGAAGCAAAAGGATGACCGCGACCACAAGCAGCGGCACCGCGTATTTGCGCAGATGCTCAAGATCGAGCCGGCTGACAAAAAACGCCACGCACACGCCGAACCCCACTCCGATCAACTGCTTGGTGACAAATGTGGCCGCCCCGTGCTTGGATGCCGTGCTGGCGCTGTAAACAATGGGAATGCCAATCGCCAGGAGCAAAAGCGCGCACGCGATGATGACCGAAACAGGCGTGATGGCCTTCGGTTTTGCCTCAATGGGGGAGTCGAAATAGCTGGCGGAATCCATGTGGCGGCGGAGGTCGGGAAGTTTCTCATAAGGCCCCGGGCGCGCGTCAGCGCGCGGGATCCTGCGGCGTGACGACGGGCGGCGCGTCGGCGGGGGCGGGCGAAATGGGGCTTTCGCTTACCGGTGAAATGGGGCTGACGGGCGCGGTTTCCACGGGCGGCGGAGGAGGCGCCGACGGGGGCGTTTGTGACGCGGCTTGCTGCGCGGCGGGTGTCGTCGCGGCGCCGGCGGGCGTGTCGGCGGGCAGGTTTTTCCTTGCGGATGTGATGGTGAGTTTTTGGCCGGCCTGAAGTTTGCGCGGGTCGGTGATGTGGTTGGTGGTGGCGATTTCGTTGCGCGAGGCTCCGTAGTGGCGGGCGATGACGTCGAGGCTTTCGCCGGGTTTCACAATGTGAGTGATGGTGAAGCGGGGGTCCGATGCGTCGGTGGTGGCGGCGGGCGCGGGCGCGGTTGTCGCGGGCGCGTCGGCAATGGAGGGGACGACGAGTTCCTGCCCGATGCGGATGGATGTGCCGGTGAGTTTGTTTAGGCTTTGGATTCGCGCAACGGTGGTGTTGTAGCGGCGGGCGATGACGGCGAGGCTGTCGCCGGCTTGCACCTTGTAAATGTTGGTGCCGGCTTGTGTTGCCTGCGTCGTGGCGCGGGTGGTTGCCTGGCCGACGGTCCTTGCGGGAATCCTGAGCTTTTGGCCGACTTGGAGCGTGGGGTTGCGCGGAAGCTCGTTGGCCGAGAGGAGTTCGTTGGTGGAGATCTTGAATTTTTTGGCGATTTTCCACGCGCTGTCGCCCGACACGACGGTGTAGGTGAGCATGGGGGGCGGTTCCGGTTCGGTGGCGGGAGCCTCGGCTCCGGTCTGCGGGCGCGGTGGCATGGCGGCGCTGGAGGCGGGGACGCTGAAATTCGTCACGGGGCCGCCGGTGAAGGCGCTGCCGCTGTCGGGCGCCGTTGAGAGGGGCGCGGAGCCGGCGTTGCCGCTGTCGGGCGCGGGGATGCCGGAGTTGGCTTGCCCGCCGACGGTGGTGGCGGCGCGCGCGGCTTCGATGCGCGAGAGGTTGGAGGCGGCGGGTTTTTCCGGCGTCGCGTGCGAGGTGCGCGCGGTGGACTGGCAGCCGGGAAGGATGAAGCCGAAGGTGAGGACGACGGCGTGCACCGCGACGACGAGGCCGATCATTTTTAGAATTTTCATTGGAGGATGAAGGTGTGTTTGTTGTTGTATTTGAAAAATGGATACTGGACGCGGACGTTGTTCAGCGTTTGGAGGCGGGCGCGGCGGCGAGTCCGGCAACAAGCTGCTCGAACTGGTCTCCTCGATCCTCGTAACTGGTGAACATATCAAAACTGGCAAAACCGGGACTTAGCAATACGTGATCTCCACTTTGTGCGTTCTTGGACGCCAATTTTACAGCCTCGGCAAAGGTGGCGCAGGCGGTGTGGGAGACGTTGTAGGCGCGGCAGGCGGCGGAGAGTTCGCCGGAGGTGGCGCCGATGAGGAGGGCGTGCTTGACGGAGGGCGCGATGCGGCGGACGAAGCCGGGGATGTCGCCGCCCTTGGAGAGGCCGCCGGCGATGAGGATGGCGGGCGAGGGGAATTGCGAGAGGGCGGCCTCGACGGCGTGGAAGTTGGTGGCCTTGGAGTCGTTCCAGTAGGAGACGCCCCTCACCTCCGCGACGCGCTGGAGGCGGTGGCGGCCGAGTTTGAAGTTTTGCGCGGCGGCGTAGAGAGCTTGCTCGGGGAGGCCGGCGTGGCGCCACCAGGCGGCGGCAATGAGGAAGTTTTCGCGTTGCGGGTAGTGCTCGAAGATGGTTCCGGCGAGGAGGATGTCGGCGGGCTGGTTCTCGGTGGCGACGCAGGCGTCGGGCGGGAGCGCGCAGCCGAACTCGGCGGCGTGGCGTTGCACGGAGTCGCCGGCGAGGATGATGCCGCCGAGGGAGCGGTCGAGGAGCCGCCATTTGGCGTCGAAGTAGTCGCGCATGTGCTGGTGGCGCTCGAGGTGGTCCTCGGCGAAGTTGATCCAGAGGGCGGAGTCGGCGCGGAAATACTTGAAGCTTTCGGATTGGAAGGAGCTGACCTCGACGACGGCGGTGTCGTCGATTGTGCCTCCGTCGGTGCGGTTGACGAGCGCGCTGAAGGGGAAGCCGACATTGCCGGCGGCGGTGGTGTCGCGCTTGATGGAGCGGAGTGCGTGCGTGAGAAATTCGGTGAGCGTGGTTTTGCCGTTGGTGCCGGTGACGGCGATGATTTTGCCGCGCCAGAAGAGGGATGCGAAGTCGAGTTCGCCGAGCGTTTCGCAACCGGCCTTGCGCGCGGCGGCGAGCCATTTGTGGTTTGCGGTGAAGCCGGGGCTGAAGATGACGAGCGGATGCGCGCGCGCCTGCGTGGCGGTGAAGACGTGCTTGGCGTGCTTGAGTTTTTCATCGTAGAGCACGCCTTTCGCGCCGAGTTTTTCGAGGAGCGCGAGAACGGCCTCGCCGCTGCGGCCTCCGCCGAGGACGGCCGGTGCCTTGGCAAGGTGAGGAACGAGGAAATCTGGGATTTGGAGAGGCATGGGAGAGGAAAAAGGCTGAAAGGCTGAATGACTGAAGAGCTGATTTTTTAGCGGAGTTTGAGCGTGGCCAAGCCTGCCAGGGCGCACATCAACGAGATGATCCAGAAGCGGATCACGACTTTGGTTTCGGGCCAGCCGCGTTTTTGGAAGTGGTGGTGGATCGGGGCCATCAGGAAGAAGCGGCGGCCCTCGCCGTGTTTGCGGCGGGTGTATTTAAAATGGCCGACTTGGATGAGCACCGAGCAGGCCTCGGCGACAAAGACGCCGCCGACGATGATGAGCGTGAAGGGTTGCTGCACCATGAATGCGATCACGCCGATGAGGCCGCCGAGGGCGAGCGAGCCGGTGTCGCCCATGAAGACTTCGGCGGGGTGCGAGTTGAACCAGAGAAAGGCGAGCCCGGCGCCGACGAGCGCGGTGCACACAATGGTGAGCTCGGAGGTGCCGGGCACGAAGCTGATGAGCAGGTATTCGGAGACGAGTGCGTTGCCGGCGGCGTAGGCCATGATGCCATACACGAGCGCGACGGTGACGGTGCAGCCCATCGCGAGCCCGTCGAGTCCGTCGGTGAGGTTGATTGCGTTGCTGAAACCGACGATCCAGAAAAACATCATCACTAGGAGCGCGATTATGCCGAGCACGCCCGTAAAAAGGAGCACGGGTTCCTTGACGAACGGGAGCCACAGTTCGCTGATCTTGGCGGAGCTCATGGGATGGAGCAAAAGCGCGCCGAGCGCGATGATCGTGATGACCGTCTGCCACGCCATTTTTTCGCGCGAGGAAATGCCGTCGCGGCTTTTGCGGACAACCTTGAGGTAGTCGTCGCGGAAACCGACTGCTGTGAGCGCGGCGTAAACAAACATGGCGACGATGATCCAGATGTTGGGGCGCGCCCAGAGGAGCGTGCTGATGAAAACCGACGCAAAAATAAGAAGGCCGCCCATGGTGGGCGTGTTCTTTTTGTCAAAACGCACGGCGAGATCGCCGGTGCGGTCGTCGTCGTAGTGCTGGCCGAATTTGAGAACCCGGAGGCGATGGATGAGCCACGGGCCGAGCGCGAAACCAATAATCGCCGCCGTGCCCGCGCTGGCAAATGCGCGGAAGGTAATGAACCGCAACAGGCGCAGCGGGCCGAAAATAGTGTCGAAATCTGCCAGGTGGCTTAGCATGAAAATCAGAATCAGTGGCGAGTGACGAGTGGCGGGTGAGGAATGGGATTTGAGGTCGGGCGTTGTTGCGCCGCAGGTGTGACGTTGCGCGGGGCGGGGCGGGTGGCGGGCGGGGGCATCATGGAGCTGATCGCGAGCATTGCCCACGGGGTGGCGCTGCCGAGGTTGTTGATGACATAGCTGAAGGCGGCAGCGGGATTGCAGCTGTAAACGTGCGAGCGGTTGTGGGTGGCGAAGGTTGGTGCGTTCATAAATGGGCGTTTTTGATGTTGTCGGGCAGCGTGTTTTCTAGCGCATTGCGGCGGCTGCCTTTCATGAAGACGGCGCCTTGAAACGCGGCGATGCGTTGAGCGGCGGCGGCGGTATCCGTTGTTTGGATGCGGGCGTGTTCGGGCGTGGAAACGCCGGCGGCGATGTCGGGGGCGTGCGCGCCGATGAGGATGAGTTCGTCGCCGGGGCGGTCGCGGAGGAGCGCGGCGAGTTGTTCGCCGAGTTCGCGGTGGTGGCGCGGCGACTCGGGGCCGAGTTCCTCCATGCCGCCGATGATGTAGAGGCGCGGGAGCTCGGGCGGGGCTACGCGGACGAAGGCGTCGAGCGCGTCGGACATCGAGGCGGGGTTGGCGTTGTAGAGATCGAGGTAGAAAAGGCGTCCGGATGAATCGCGCACGATTTCGCCGCGCCATTTCGAGGGCCGCCACGCGTCGAGGGCGGTTTGTATTTGAAAATCGGATACGCCGAGGCGTTTGGCGAGCGTGATGGCGAGCGCGGCGTTTTGTTGCATCCCGGAGGAGGGAAAGGCTGAAAGGCTGAAGGGCTGAAAGGCTGAAATCGGAGCGGGGGAGGGGAGCGCGGCGAAGGCGGCGTGGTTCAGGCAGGCGGGCGGGAAGATGCGCGCGCCGTTGGCGCGGACGTGCTGGAGGAGGATGGCTTTTTCGCGAGCGATGGTTTCGAGGTCGCCGAGGTCTTGGGTGTGCGCGGGGGCAATCATTGTGATGATCGCGTGGTCGGGGGCGATCATCGTGGCGAGGGTTTCCATTTCGCCGGGGGCACTGATGCCGGCTTCAACGACGGCGTATTTGTGGCGCGCGGGGTCGATGCGCGTGAGGGTGAGCGGAACGCCGATGTGGTTGTTGAGGTTGCCCTCGGTGGCGAGGACGCGGTCGGCGCCGTGCGCGGCGCGGAGGATGTCGGCGAGGAGATTTTTCGTGGAGGTTTTTCCGTTGCTGCCGGAGATGCCGATGACAACGACTCCGGCGGCCTGGCAGGCGGCGCGGTGCGCGGCGGCGATTTTCTGAAAGGCGGCGAGCGGGTCGGCGACGACGAGTTGCGGGAGATCGATTGCGGGGTTCGCGCACGAGACGATCGCGGCGGTGGCTCCGGCGGTTTTCGCGGCGTCGAGGTAGTCGTGGCCGTCGCGACTGGGGGTGCGCAGGGCGACGAAGATTTCGCCGGGGCGGAGGGTGCGGGTGTCGTTTGAGAAGCCAAAGAACGCGCGCCCGGGCGCGACGGTCCAGTGACCGGCGGTCCAGTGGGCAAGTGTTGCGGGCGCGAAGAGTGGCATGGGTGGGTGGTGGGGAGCAGGATGCTCCCCTTACGATTTGAGGGTTTTCAGGTTTATCAGTTCGCGGACCGTCTGGCGGTCGTCGAAGGGGATCACGGTGTCGGCGAACTCTTGGTAGGATTCGTGGCCTTTGCCGGCGACGAGGAGGCAGTCGCCGGGTTTGGCCATGTCGAGCGCGAGGCTGATGGCGCGGCGGCGATCCTCGATCCAGGTGAGTTTTTCGGGCGCGGTGACGCCGGTTTTCATGTCGTCGAAAATCTGCTGGAGTGGCTCGGAGCGGGGGTTGTCGGCGGTGGCGAAGGCGTAGTCGGCGAACTCTTGCACGGCGCGCATCATGAGGGGGCGCTTGGCGCGGTCGCGGTTGCCGCCGCAGCCGAAGACGACGAGGAGGCGGCCGGGCGTGATGGCGCGCAGCATGCCGAGGGCGTTGCGGAGGGCGTCGTCGGTGTGCGCGTAATCGACGAGGGCGTTGAAGGGTTGGCCGGCTTCGATGCGTTCCATGCGGCCGGCGACGCCGGTGAATGTTTTGAGGCGCGACATGATGACGAGCGGGTCGCGCCCGAGGCCGATCGCGGTGGCGACGGCGGCGAGGAGGTTGGAGACGTTGTAGCGGCCGATGAGGGGCGAGTCGATGTCGAGGTTTGTGCGAGACTCGGGACGAGTCTCGTCCGCACGCGGGACGCGCGCGCTCCCCTCCGACCAGACGAGGCGGAAGGTGGTGTTCTTGAAATTGAGCGAAATGTTTTCGGCGCGGACGTCGGCCGAGGGGGATTCGCCGAAGGTGAGGACGCGGACGCCCTCGGGGACACGCTTGACGAGTTCGGGGCCGCGCGGGTCGTCGATGTTGATGACGGCGAGCTTGGGTTGCGCGCCGGTTTTGCCGGTGAAGAGGCGCGTTTTGACGTCGAAGTATTCGTCGAGGTTTTTGTGGTAGTCGAGGTGGTCGCGGGTGAGGTTGGTGAAGACGGCGGCGTCGAAGTGCATGCCGAGGACGCGGTTTTGGTCGATGCCGTGCGAGGAGACTTCCATGACGGTCTGGCGGCAGCCGGCGTCGCGCATTTGGGCGAGCATGCCGTAGATGTCGATTGACTCGGGGGTGGTCTTGAAGGAGGGCACGGTGCGGGCGCCGAGGTCGTAGTTGATGGTGCCGACGAGGCCGACGCGCTGGTCGCCGTTGAGGAGGTGCTTGAGGAGGTGGGTGACGGTGGTTTTGCCGTTGGTGCCGGTGACGCCGACGACGGTCATGTCGCGGTCGGGGAAACGGTAGTAGCGTTGCGAGACGCGGGCGAGCTGGGCGCGCGGGTCGGCGACTTGGATGAAGGTGGCCTTGCCGGGGGCGTGGAGGGGGAGCTTGTTGGTGACGATGGCGACGGCGCCGCGGTTGATGGCCTCGTCGATGTATTCGCCGCCGTCGGTGCGGAGGCCGGGGAGCGCGAAGTAGAGGTTGCCGGGGACGACGCGGCGGGAGTCCATGACGATGCCGGAGATGGGGCGGTCGAGGGGGCCCTTGCTGGCGATGATTTCGTCGTCCTTGAAGTAGTCGGAGAGTTTGGGTGCCATTTTGAAAAGGTTGTTTGCGTGGTGTGGTTTGAGCGCGCGAGGCGAGCGGGCGGCGCGCGCGGGAGTGCGCCGGGCGCGTGGCGCGGGCGCGAGGTCGAGCATGGCGGCGGCGGGCGTGTCGCGGAACGCGGTGACGAGAAAGTGGTTTTGTGTGAGATAGCTGATCATCTGGATGCGGTGCGGATCAGTGGTTGGTGGCGATGACGGTTTGGGACCCGAGGTGCGAGGGCCGGGCCTCGGGAACCGGCTTGATGTTGAGATAGGGAATGAGTTTTTCGGCGAGATGCCTGAAACTGGGGGCGGCGACGGTGGAGCCGTAGGCGGTGCGTCCATTGGGGGGCCTGGCGTCGTCAACAATCACGGTGATGACAACCCGTGGCGCGCTGGCCGGGAAGAATCCCGAGAAGGAGCCGACGTGGTTGGTTTTGGAATAGTAAACGCGGATGGGTTTTTTCCTCTCGGTGTCGCCCGGCGCGAACTCGCGGATGAAGCGCTGGGCGGTGCCGGTTTTTCCGGCAAACTGGTAGCCGGGAATGGCGATTCTGCCGGCGGTGCCGTCGGAGGAGACGACGCGTTGGAGGAGCGAGCGCATGGTGCGCGCGGTTTCGCGGGTGATGACGCGGCGGCGGGTCTGCCTGCCGAATTGCAGCGCGAGTTCGCCGTCGGGTTTGCGGACCTCGGCGAGGAGTTGCGGCGTGACGAGTTCGCCGTCGTTGGCGATGGCGGCCATCGCGTAATGGATTTGGAGCGGGGTGGCGCCGATGGAGTAGCCGGCGGGGATGCGCGTGATGTCGATGGCGTTCCAATTTTTGACGTGGGAGATGGAGCCGAAGACTTCGCCGCCGAGCGCCAGGCCGGTGTGCGAGCCGAAGCCGAACGCGCGGATGTAATCGTAGAAACGCTGGTCGCCGAGACGCATGGCGAGAAGCGCGCTGCCGCGGTTGCTGGAGTGGGAGATGATTTCCGAGACGGTGAGCGGATGGTCCCAGCGGTGGTCGTCGGCCATGAGGCGGAGGGTGCGGCCTTTGTATTCGGCAACATCCCTGGAGCAGTCGAAGCGAGTGTCGGGCGTTACGAGCCCCTCGTTGAGCGCGGCCGAGGCGACGACGATTTTGAAGGTGGAGCCGGGATCGATGTAGGATTGGATGGCGAAATTATCGAAGGCTTCCTCGGGCGCCTTGCCGTAGTCGTTGGGGTTGTAGGTGGGGTGGTTGGCGAGGGCGAGGAGCGCGCCGGTCTGCGCGTCGCTGATTATGATGGTGGCGTGTTGAGGCGAGAATTTAGCGGCGAGATCGGCGAGTTCCTCCTCGGCCCATTTTTGGATGACGGAGTCGATGGTGAGCTTGACAGTGTAGCCGTCGACTGCGGGAACTTCGCGCGAGCGGAACTGAACGAGCTCGCGGCTGCGGACGTCTTTCTCGGATTCGCGCCATCCGTTGAATCCCTTGAGGTAGCAATTGAACGCTTTTTCCGAGCCAATGACAGCGGTCTGCTCCTTGTTGACAAAACCGAGGATGTGCGCGGCGAGCTGGTTGTGTGGATAAGTGCGTTCGTAAACGCGCTTCAACACAAGGCCGCTCTTGATGTTGAGATCGGCGATTTTTTTGTAAACGTCCTCGGGGACGCCGTCTCGGTTGATCCAGGAAAATGAGCCGTAGACGTCCCTGGTGCCGTCCTTGGTCGTTTCCGTGCGGAGGAAGATTTTGTTGTTGCAGATGCGGGTGACCTCGGCGTGGGGCACGCCGACGAGATCGGCGAGCCTGGCCCACTTTTCGTTTTCCCCGGCGATGAGCGCGGCGGCTTTTTTGCTTTCGGCGAACCGGTTGTAGGTCTTTTCGTATTCGACGGGATCGACGGCGACCTGGACGAGGAAGCGGCTGGTGGCGAGGATGTCGCCGTGCTTGTCAACGATGTCGCCGCGGCGCGAGTGTTCGACGTCGAATTTGCGGCGGGCTTTGCTGGCGTCGGCGACGCGCTGGTCGCGCTGGGTCACATGCAACTGAACAAGACGCACGGGCACCGCGCAGAAGATTGCAAAAATGCAAACGGCGACGATAATTATGCGTTTGTTGGATGCGAAGCCCTTGGGCATGGGTTGATGGTGGCGCGGCTTAGTGGCTCATGCTCACAAAGCGGATGAGGGAAGGCGTGGTGTTGGTGTCGGGACGCGCGAGCAGGGGCGCGTCGGCGGCGGGCGCGGCGGGCATGAAACCGATGCGCTCCATGTTGCGTTTCAGGTCGAGAAGAAGCTTCGGGTCGCGGGTGACGCGCACGAGTTGTTGCTCGCGGATCGCGGCGAGGTTGAGGCGGAACTGGGCGTTGCGGCGGTTCAGCGCCTCAAGCGTCTGCGCGGTGGCGATCTTGTTGTTGAGCTCGGCCTGGTGGCGCTGGAGGCTCGCGATGCTGTTTTCAAGTTTGCCGCTTTCTTTCGCGACGCGGACATTGCTTTGCTGCTGCCAGACAACGGCGAAGGTGGACGCGCCCAGGCAGAATACCGACGCCAGCACGAGGGCGGTGAGAGTGGTGATATAGCCTTTGTTGAGTGAGGAAGTTTTCATTGGAAATGCTTTTTTTGTAATGCGGAATGACTGTGGCGCGCGGGCGTCAGAGTTTTTTGATGGCGCGGAGCTTCGCGGAGCGGCTTCGCGGATTGGCGGAGATTTCATCGTCGCCGGGGACGATGGGTTTGCGGGTGAGCGGCTCAGCGTGTTTGTCGCGGAACTGCTGCGGGCGGGAATCGGCGGCGCTTTCGGGCTGGCCGCAGAGCCGCCGGAAGAGTGTCTTGACGATGCGGTCCTCGAGTGAGTGGAAGCTGATCACGCAGAGGATTCCCCCGGGTGCGAGGCGGGCGAAGGCGGCGGGCAGCGCGCGCTCTATGGACGCGAGTTCGTCGTTGATGAAAATGCGGATGCCTTGGAACGAGCGCGTGGCCGGGTGGATTTTGGACGCGCGGCGTTCGCGCGCGGGAATCGCGTCGGCGATGACGTTCGCGAGCGAGGATGTGTGCGCAAGCGCGCCGGAGCCGCGGGCCGCGATGAGCGCGCGGGTGACGCGGCGCCAGCTTGGTTCCTCGCCGTAGTTGCGGATGGCGCGGACGATTTCCTCCTCGGGCGCGGTTTCAAGCCACGCGCCTGCGGGGATTCCGGAGCGCGGATCCATGCGCATGTCGGCGGGAGCGTCGGTGCGGAATGAGAATCCGCGCCCGGTTTCGTCGAGCTGGAAGGAGGAAAGACCGAGGTCGAAGAGCGCGCCGTCGAGGTTTGCGATGCCGGAGCCGTCCGCGGGCTCGGCGTCGGGCTCGGCGAGGCGCGCGAAATCGGTATTCGTTAACTGGATACGCCCGGGAAATTCGCGCGCAAGCCTGTCGGCGCGCGCGGCGGCGGCGGGATCGCGGTCGAAGGCGAAGACGAAGGAGCCGGTCGCGGCCTCGAGGATGGCGCGCGTGTGGCCTCCTCCTCCGAACGTGCCGTCGAGATAACGCCCGTTGTCGCGCGGCGAGAGGAGCGCGATCACCTCATTGAGGAGAACGGGTTGATGTTGTCCGGTTGCAGGCATGACGTTGTTTTCTGGCTCATGCGGCATGGCGGGTTTCGTTTCCAGGCCGGACATCGTTGGACGGGGCGGCGGCGTGCGCGCCCATGGCGTGTTGAGAGTGGGAGCGGGCGGTTGCGCGGCGCGCGGTGAACGCGGCCGGGCTGAGGCTGGCGCGCATCAGGCGGAAATGCCAGAGGCGCGCACGGATGTTTCCATCGAGGCGCGAGGTGGCGGCGGGCGCGGAAGGCGGATTGTCGTTGGGAATGACCATGGCTTTTGCGCGCGTTAGATGCCGAGCTGGGCGAGGACGCTGTTGTCGTCGGCCTCGGGTTTGGAAATGCGAGCCCATGTTTCGGGGCTGTAGATGAAAAAGTTGTCCATCGAGCCAACGAGGACGGCGTCGCGGGTGATGCCGGCGTGCTCGCAGTGCTCCGGCGAAATGGCGGCGCGGCCCTGCTTGTCGTAGCTGAAATCTTTCGACTTCGAGAAAAAGCGGGCGAGCGCCTGGCGGCCCTTGACGTTGGAGATGGGGATTTGATCCGACTTGGCGTGGATGGAGGCCACTTTGGCGGGCGTGAGCACGGCGATGAAGCGGTTGCCTTCGTCGTCGTGTTGGGGGACGGCAAGGAACGACACTCCGATGGCCTCGGGCGTGCGCCACGGCGACGGAATCGTGAGGCGATTCTTGTCGTCGAGGGCGTGGCGGTATTCGCCGGAATAAACTGCTGTGCCTTGTGGTGTCATCGGTGTGATGAAGCGGCGTTTTTTACAAGTCGCTCCAAATCTCTCCACATCAATCCATTTTCCTCCATTTCATTCAAGCCCAAAAATTGCGGAAGTGAGGATTTTTGATGGTTTTAACGGAAAACTTATTCACACGAAATTGTGAATAAGCTGTGAGCGAGCCGCGCGTTATTCTCAGAAAGTTGCAAAACGACTTGATTTGATGATGGTTGCGAAGGCGTGTTCGAGGAGAATTCCGGAAAACTCCGCGTATTTTGAGCGCCAGATGCGCGCAAGTGGCTTTGGGGTTGCCTTTGGTCGGGAGCCGACAAGATCAAATGACGGCAAAACAACCCTCCACATCATCCCCACCATGATCATTCAGTTCAAAAAATTGTCACCCGAGGCCAGAATTCCATCACGCGCGAATCCAACCGACGCGGGGTTGGATTTATATTCGATCGAGGATTTTTCGATTGAGCCGGGCAAACGCGCGCTGGCGAAAACGGGGCTGGCGGTTGCGGTGCCCGAGGGGCATTACGGCCGCGTTGCCGACCGCTCGGGCAACGCATGGAAGCTCGGCGTGCATTGCCTTGCGGGCGTGGTGGACGAGGCGTATCGCGGCGAGCTTGGTGTTGTATTATTAAACACGTCGCAGGAACCTGTATTATTCAAAAAGGGCGATCGTATCGCGCAATTTATAATCGAGAAATGCGCCTATCCGACGCCGGTCGAGGCTGGCGAACTGGATGACACAAGCCGCGGCGCGGGCGGGTTTGGAAGCACGGGGAAATAATATAAAGGCGGGGTATGATGATGCTCGACCCGTAATTATTAATTTTATATTAGAATAATAAAGAGTGCGCGCACGTGCCGGTGCTTGAATTGATATTAGAATATTTTTAAACATAAACGCCATGCCCGAACGATGCGCTCAATATTTAACTGTTCGCCCTTGTCCGGCGGGGCGCGCGGTTGTGTAAGCTGAAAAGTCAATGTCCGCGAACTCCAATAAACAAAATCCGCTTGCCGGCATTGATTCGGTTTCATGGGGCAAACTTTCTCACGCCTATGGCGACGCGTCGGATGTGCCGGGGCATTTGCGCGCGCTGGTGGACGGCGACGCCAAGGCGGCCGATCATGCGAGCTCGGAACTGTTCGCAGCCATCCTGCACCAGGGCACGATTTACACGGCGACGATTCCGGCGATTCCGTTTTTTGCGCGGATCGCCGCGTGCCCCGGCGCGCGGGGGCGCAAGGAGGCGTTGTGGTTTCTGATCGGGTTTGGCGAATCGATACGCGCGGGTTGGTCGCGGGCACCGGGGTATTTGCCGCGCGGAACCAACATGAAGGATTTTGACGCGCGCTGTCGCGCGGCGCTGGCCGGCGCGTGCGAAATGGTTGCCAGCGTGGTGAGCGACCCGGCGCCGGAGCTGCGCGCGCTGGCGGCGCAGGTGGCGCAGGCGTCCCTGCCGGTGCCGGGAAAAATAATCGCGATGCTTCGGCGGCAGTTGTCCGTGGAAAAGGACAACGACGCCAAGGCGGCGATCATCCGCGCGCTCGTGGCGGGAGGCGCGTTGTCGAGGGCGGAGGTGGACGCGCTCAGGGAGAAGAGCGCGCCATCGGTCGTGTTTGCGACGGCGTGGAAGGCGGTGCAGTCGGGCGCGGAAATCGAGCCGTGGCATTTAGAAACGCTGGCAAAACACTGGGACGCGTGCGCGGAAAAATTGGAGGCGCGGGGTGTTTGTGGCGACGCCATTGTGGAACTGGTCATGGCGCGCAAGGGCGCGGTGCTGCCGTTGCTCGACGCGCTCGCGGCGCAAAAAAGCCCGGCGGTGCAGCGTTCGGCCATTGATGGCGCCGCGGCGCTGGCGGGCATTTCGCGCGCGTCGGCGGACGCGGCGCTGGACGTGCTTCTCAAGGTGGCGCGGAAACCGCACGCGGACATGCGCCGCCGGCTTGTGCACATGCTCGGGAATACCGGGGTTGGCGGGCGCGCGGCCGATGCGATTATAGAAGTTGCCACGGGCGATCCGTCGCCGACCTGGGCGCAGACGGTGAAGCGGCCCACCGGCTCCGGGCTCGGCGAACAATCTTATTTGCGCGACTTGCGGGCGGACGGCGCGCTGGCGTTGTTGCGCGCGGGCGACAAGCGCTGGGACCGGCTTTTGGACGAGGCGTCGCTAGAGACTGATTGGGTTGGACACAACGCCATGTGCTCCACGTTTGCCATTGCGTTTGCGCGCGAAAAGGCTCCCTGCACGCCGCGCCTGCTGGCGCGCGCGAAAAAACGCATCGCGGTTGAGCCGTCGTCGTGGTGCGAGCTTCTCGAAACATGGCCGGTGGAAAAGGCGTCAACGCTCGCTCGCGAAGTCATGGACGGCTTGCCGAAGGCGGTGCAAAAGGCGTCGCTTCTCCTCGGCTCATGGCGGTGCGCCGCGGCGATTCCGCGGCTTGAGGAGCTTGCGCAAGAACTCGACGCGCGCGGCTCGAACACGGCGATGTGGCCGCACATTGCGCTGGCGCAATTGAAGGGCGACGCGCGGCATTTCGAATTGGCGCGCGCGGCGTATGAGCGAAATGACAAGGAGGGAAAGGCGAGGCATTTTTTGAGCGATTTGCTCACGGCGTGGTCGGCGCGTCCCGGCGCGGCGTTTCATGCGTTGTGCCGCGCATTGATCACCGGCAAGGCGGCGACGAGTTTTCCGGCGCGCGAGGAACAGTTGCTCGCTATTCGCGCGCTGGCCGGCGTCGATGGGGCAAAAAGCGCGTGGCCGACATTGCTGGCGATTATCGACAAGGCGGAGCGCCCGCTGCCAAACGCCTGCGCGCTTGCTGTCCGGCTTTCCAAAGACACGCCGAAAAATCTGATGGACTCGTTGGTGGAGATGCTGGAGTCGATTGTCGCAAAGGGCCGCTCGACATGGTCCGGCAAGGATGAGTGCGTGCCGGTCACGGCGATGGGCGCCTTGTTGCAATTGCAGCCCGATCATCCGAAAGGGCTGGCGACAAATCTCACGGCACTAAAAAAGGCGACGCGTGAACACCGGTTGCTGCCGCTTGTTCCCGATATCTGCGGAATGCTGAAAACGCTCGCGCAACGGAATCCCGCGAATAGGAAAAAAATCGCAGCGACAATCACACGCCTGCTCAAAAGCGACAACCGCGTGGTGACAATTTCCGACGAAGACTGCGCGCGCATGGATGATATTTTTTGCCGCACGCTCGCGGACGCGTTGCATGAGATTTCGGGGACGGGGCTGGACTAAACGGGCGCAACCAATCAGGCACATCGCATGTTGTCGCGCCCCTTCAGGGCGCAGTCGGCATGCTGTTGGGAACCCTGCGGGGCGCGCTGCGCGCTCACCCGGGGCTAAGTTGTGTGACGCCTTTGGCGTTAGGCTTGCAGGCGTTCCCTCGGCGCCAAACGGATGCAACTTTCCCCGCGTGAAAGCGGCGTCGCCGGCCTGCGGCCTCTGCCGCCGCACTCCAAAGTGTTGAGACGTGTGAAGGGGCGCGTGCGCAAGGAGCGGCGCGCGTCCCGCCGCCGGATGAGGCCAACGGCCTCGCCATTTGGCTGCGCGTGCGCGAATGGCGAATACGAATGCGCCATCGAAACCATTTTGAATTCGATAACCAAATACGCGAGGGGCGCTCGCTTTGCTCGCGTCCGGCAGCGAGACGCAGCCGCTCCTTGCGCACGCGTTTGTCGGCAAAAAAATTGAGATGCGCCCGTGTTCAATTCAGGCGCATATAATAATGCGCGAATTATATAATGAAACCCGACTGGTGAATATTATAATTCAGCCAGTATATTATTAAATGTCGCGCTGGGGCGCATGGCGGCGGAGGCTTTGGCAGCGTCGGGTTGGTAGTAGCCGCCGATGTCGGCGGGCTTGCCTTGGACGGCGATGAGTTCGGCGGCGATTGTCGTCTCGGCGGCGGCGAGTTTTTCGGCGACGGGGGCGAAGATTTTTTTCAGATCAGCGTCCTTGTCTTGCGCGGCGAGTTGTTGCGCCCAGTAGAGGGCGAGGTAGAAGTGGCTGCCGCGGTTGTCGATCTGGCCGACTTTGCGCGCGGGTGATTTGTTGTTTTCCAGGAACTGGCCCGTGGCGGCGTCGAGCGTGTCGGCGAGGATTTGCGCCTTGGGGTTTTTGTTCGCGGTGGCGTGGTGCTCGAGCGAGACGGCGAGGGCGAGGAATTCGCCGAGGCTGTCCCAGCGCAGGTAGTTTTCCCCGAGGAATTGCTGGACGTGCTTGGGCGCGGAGCCGCCGGCGCCGGTTTCAAAGAGGCCGCCGCCGTTCATGAGGGGGACGATGGAGAGCATTTTGGCGCTGGTGCCGAGTTCGAGGATGGGGAAGAGGTCGGTGAGGTAGTCGCGCAGGACGTTGCCGGTGACGCTGATCGTGTCCTGTCCGGCGCGGAGGCGTTCGAGGGTGGCGCGGCAGGCGGCGGCGGGGGCGAGGAGGCGGATGTCGAGGCCGGTGGTGTCGTGCGTGGTGATGGCGGGGAGGACTTTGGCAATGAGTTCGGCGTCGTGCGCGCGGTTGCGGTCGAGCCAGAAGATGGCGGGCGCGCCGGTGGCGCGGGCGCGGGTGATGGCGAGTTTCACCCAGTCGAGGACGGCGGCGTCCTTGGTCTGGCAGGCGCGCCAGATGTCGCCGGCCTCGACGGTGTGCTCGATGAGAATGTCGCCGTTGGCGGTGTCGATGACGCGGACGAGTCCGTTGGCGGGAATCTCGAATGTTTTGTTGTGCGAGCCGTATTCCTCGGCGGCTTGGGCCATGAGGCCGACGTTGGGGACGGTGCCCATGGTGCGCGGGTCGTAGGCGCCGTGTTTTTTGCAGTCCTCGATGACGGCTTGATAGACGGGGGCGTAGGAGGCGTCGGGGATGAGGGCGAGGGTGTCCTGGAGTTTGCCCTCGGCGTTCCACATTTTTCCGGAGGTGCGGATCATGGCGGGCATGGAGGCGTCCACGATGATGTCGCTGGGGACGTGGAGGTTGGTGATGCCTTTGTCGGAGTTGACCATGGCGAGGGCGGGGCCGGCGGCGAGCGCGGCGTTGAGGCCGGTTTCGAGGGGGGCTCGTTGGTCTTCGGGAAGGGTTTGTATTTTGGCGACGAGGTCGCCGATGCCGTTGTTGAGGTCGATGCCGAGGGGGGCGAGCGCGGCGGCGTGCGCGGCGAGGTAGTCCTTGAGGTAGGCGCGCACGGCGTGGCCGAACATGATGGGGTCGGAGACTTTCATCATGGTGGCCTTGAGGTGGAGGGAGAGGAGAATGCCTTCGGAGCGTGCGCGGGCGATTTGGGTTTCGTAGAAGGCGACGAGGTCGCGTTTGCTCATGACGGTGGCGTCGAGGATTTCGCCTTCGAGGAGGGGGAGTTTTTCCTTGAGGGTTTTGATGAGCGCGCCGTCGGGCGAGACGAGGTCGATGCGGACGGTGGTGGCGGCGGGGAGGGTGACGGATTTTTCGTTGGAGTAAAAGTCGCCGCCGTCCATGTGGACGACGTTGGTTTTGGAGTCGGGTGTCCAGGCGCCCATGGAGTGCGGGTGTTTGCGGGCGTATTCCTTGACGGCTTTCGGGGCGCGGCGGTCGGAGTTGCCTTCGCGGAGAACGGGGTTGACGGCGGAGCCTTTGACGCGGTCGTAGCGGGCGCGGATGTCGCGCTCGGCGTCGGTCGCGGGGTTGGCGGGGTAATCGGGGAGGTTGTAGCCGTGGGCGCGGAGTTCGTTGATGGCGGCGGAGAGCTGGGGGACGGAGGCGGAGATGTTGGGGAGTTTTATGATGTTGGCCTCGGGGCGGAGGGTGAGCGCGCCGAGTTCGGCGAGGGCGTCGGGGGTGCGCTGGTTTTCGGGGAGCAGGTCGGCGAAGGCGGCGAGGATGCGTCCGGCGAGGGAGATGTCGCGCGTCTCGACCGTGATTCCCGCGTGTTTGGTGAACGCCCGCACGATGGGCAGGAGCGAATGGGTGGCGAGCGCGGGGGCTTCGTCGGTCTTGGTGTAGATGATGGCGGGTGTGGTGGCTGACATACGTTGGGTATTTCGTATGCCAGATGCGCGCAGGGTCAAAACAAAGCTCAGGGTTTAAGTCTAAAGATTAAGTTTAGGATGATGACGGCGGTGGCTTGTCCTTAAACCTAGATTTTATCCCGAATTAAGGTTTTTTGATTTTTTAACCACGGAGGGCACTGAGTGACACGGAGAAATCCGTGAAGAGTTGCCGGTGGATTTTTCCCGATTCCGTGGCTCCCCGTGATTATGCCTTATTTGGGGATTCGCCCCCAATCTTGGGTCTCAAACTTTTTTTCGGCGGCGGTATTTCATGACGCCCATCGTGGCGAGGCCGAGGAGCATGAGCGCGTAGGTGCCGGGTTCGGGAACGGGGGTGAAGGTGATGGCGAGATCGTTGCCGATTTGTTCGATATTAAAATCACCGAGACCCGCGAGCTTGGGGTTGTAGGCGAGAAGAGCGTCGGCGTTGATATTAAAGTAATCGGGGTCAAAGCCGGTGAGGCTTTGGTTGCGGGAGAGGATCGTCCATGTGTAGGACTGGGTGTAATCGAAGTCGAGCAGGGGGCCGAAGCCGTTGCTGTTTACCGAGTAGAGGTTGATGACGATGGGGACGAGCCGGTTGCCCAGAATGTCGATGTTATTCCATGCGCAGAGCCTGTCGCTGCTGGTGGCGGTGAGGTCGACGTGCCAGATGGCGCCGGCCTCGAGTGTGAGGCTGGTGCCGGGGGAATGAAAATGGATTTCGCCTATCCGCCCGAAGCCGCCGGGAACGAGGTTTGCGCCGGTGCTGAGCGTGATGTGCGAGAGGTAGTTGCCGTAGCCGGTGATGGTGGAGCCGGGGTCGAGCACGACGGGGTTGTAAAGCGACACCGACGCACTGGAACCGAGATTGAGCGTGGCGCCGGATGAGACGGAAACGGTGCCGGAGGTGGCGCCGAGGGCATTGTTGGTGTTGACAAACAGCGTTCCGCCGAGGACGCGCGTGCCTCCGCTGTAGGAGTTGGAGGCGGCGATTTCGACAGTGCCTTGGTTGTCCAAGCCGGCCTTGCCTATGACAACGGTGTTCACTTGCGAGGTCGAACCGCCGAGCTGGGAGGAAATTTTCAGATAGCCGTCGTCAAGCGCCGCCAGATAAAGCGCGTCGTAGCCGCCTCCCGCGGTGAGCGTGGGCGTGATTAGGCCGGTGAGGTTGATGTTGCTTGTGGTGCCGATGTAGTAGGGCGTGGTTTGCTCGGTTCTGCCAAGCAGGGAAAGGTCGATGGTGTCGGAAACGGTGCGGGTGGTCGAGGAATCGACGCTGTCTATGCCCACGATGGCGTTGGGGTCGGTGATGGCGTTGATGCTCTGGAGGAATTCCGCGAAGCTGGTGGCAAAGTTTTCCGTGTATCCCAGGTAGGCTTCCGATGAAAGTGTGTATGTTTGCGGGGACTTTTCATCCATGCCTTCCTTGCGTCCGGTCAAAATAACTTTGCCGGTGCCGCGAATGTCGAGCGGAACGACGGTGGTGGCGTCGGCGACGGGGTTGCTGATGTAAAGTTTTCCCGGCCCGTCAACTTGCAAGGTGCCGCCGGCAATCTGCACGCCGTGGAGTGTCACATCCCCGGAACCCAGCGTGATGCCATCGACCAGTCCGATGTTTATCCCATTGCCCGAGAAGGTGTAAGGTGTGGAGTTAAGGAAGACGAGCGCTTTGAGGCGAATCTTGCTGGCGTCGAAATTGATCGTGCCCGCGCCCTCCTCGGTCAGATACACGGTTTCCGTGCCGTTGTTGGCCGAGGGGATTTTTCTGAAGGTCCAGTTGAGAGGATTGTCGTAATTGCCGTCGCCGGCGGCGCCTGTCCACGTGTAATCGGCGGCGGTCAATGTGACTGCGGCTAGAAATGATAAGGCGATGAGCAGGCGTTTCACTGGGCGGGATTGTTAGATAAAGTGATTTGCATTTGCAAGCTGATAGCTGGTGCGCGCGAGATTTTTTTGGAAACCAATTCCCGTGCAGATAAATGTAAAAAACGACGCGTTGTGGTCGCAAGATCAAAACAGGGGGTGGACGACCTCGAAGAGGATCAGAATGCGCGGAAAAAGGGAATTTATGACCACAAATAGGCCATTGCCGCGAATGGCGCGTTTGCATGAGGCGCGCTTGCTGCAATACGGCCCGCCAAATGAACGCCGCGATGCAACCATGGCTCGGGGCAAACCTTGGGGCTCGGTTTTTTGGTGGCCCGATTGTTGTTTCTTGCGGAACCCCAAGGAAGCGGGTAGGGGGTTTACTTCTTTTTAATGTCACAAAATATCGTCACTTTTCACTACACATTGCGCGACGCCTCGGGAAACATGATCGACATGTCGGTCGGCGGCGAACCGGTAAGCTACATGGAGGGCGCCGGGCAGATCATCGACGGGCTGGAAACACAGCTCAGCGGGCTGTCCGCCGGAACCAAAACCACCGTCAACGTCCCCTCCGCCCTGGCTTACGGCGCGCGCGACGAATCGCTCCTGCACAAGGTCAACCGCTCCATGCTCCCCGTCGAGGGCGAGATAAGCGTCGGCGACCAGTTCCGCACCGCGCCCGATCCGCGCGCGCCCGTCGTCACCGTGTCCGCCGTCGAGGGCGACGAGATCACGCTCGACGCCAATCATCCGCTCGCGGGCGTGGACCTGACGTTTCACGTCGAGATCGTCGCCGTGCGCGAGGCGACCGCCGGGGAAATCGAGCAACTGGCAAACGCGCGGCGCTGCGGCTGCGGCAAACAGCGCGGCAGTTGCAAGGACGGCGACTGCGATTGCGAAAACGGCGACTGCGAAGGCTGCTGAAATTTTACTAAAAACACATGACCACGGATTACACGGATATACACGGATGCGGACTCCAGCGCTTTTGCATTTATCCGTGTTAATCCGTGTAATCCGTGGTTAAAAAATTCAGGAAAATTAAATTTGGAGTAACACCTTAATCTTAAATCTTAAACAATCCTCATCCTCATGAACGTTCTCGGCATCGACATCGGCGGATCGGCGGTCAAAGGCGCGCCGGTTGACACTCGCACTGGAAAACTCCTCGCGGAGCGTTATCGCATCGAAACGCCCGACAAGGTTTCGCCGCAACGGCTCGGCGAAATCATCGCGGAAATCGCGAAACATTTCCGCTGGCGCGGACGCATCGGCGCGGGTTTTCCCGGCGTCGCGCAGGGCCCGATGATTCGCACCTCGGCCAACCTCCACAAAAAATTCATCGACTGCGACCTCGTCGCCGTCATCGAAAAAGCCACGAAGTGCCGCGTGAGCGTCATCAACGACGCCGACGCCGCCGGCGTGGCCGAAATGCGCTTCGGCGCGGGTCGCGGCGAGAAGGGCGCGGTGCTTTTGCTGACGCTCGGCACGGGCATCGGCTCGGCGCTGTTCTGGCGCGGCGTGTTGCAGCCGAACACCGAGCTGGGGCATTTGCCGATTCGCGGGAAATCCGCCGAAAAATTCGTCGCCGCCTCCGCGCGAAAACAGCGCGATCTTTCCTGGAAGGAGTGGGGCACGCAGCTCGGCGACTACGTGCGCGTTCTCGAAAAGTTGCTCTGGCCCGAGCTGATCATCATCGGCGGCGGCGTGAGCGACAAGCACGACAAATATTTCAAATACATGAAAACCCGCGCGCGCCTCGTGCCCGCGGAATTTTTCAACGACGCCGGCATCGTCGGCGCGGCGCTCGCGGGCACGGGCAAAATCTGACGCAACGATTTCCTCGGTGTGTGCACGGCCTGCCGCGCGCCGCCAAAAAAATAATTGTAACTTCTCCCGCCGCCGGGGTGTTTGGAAAGCACGCCTCGTTCTTTCATCCCCTCATTCCTGCACTCCCTTTTCCGTTCCAAGCCAATGTCATCCCCCGCATCTCCCTCGTCCTCCGCACCCAACCAGACCGTCACCCGCCCAAGCGCAACGCGCCCGCGCCGCAAATCGCGCAAGGGGCTGCTGCTCCTTGTCAGCGGCCTCGTTGTCGTCGTCCTCGTCATCGCCGCCGTCGCCGCGGGCAAGCGCGGCCCGAAGGCGCAGCGCGTGACCGTCGAGCCGGCGATCATCAAAACAATCACGCAAATCGTCTCGGCCACCGGAAAAATACAGCCCGAGACCGAGGTGAAAATTTCCCCCGAAGTCGCCGGCGAAATCCTTGAGCTGCCGTTTCGCGAGGGCGCGTATGTGAAAAAAGGCGACCTGCTCGCGCAAATAAAAGCCGACAACTACCGCTTCCAAGTCGAGCAACGCGAAGCCGCGCTCGCCTCCGCGCGCGCCTCCGCCGCCGACGCGCAAGTGCAGCTCATCAAAACCGAGGACGACCTCAAGCGCGCCGAGGGCCTCTACAAAACAAACCTCATTTCCGAATCCGACTTCATCGCCACGAAAGCCCTCCACGACCGCGCCCGCGCCAACCTCGACGCCGCCAACGCCTCCATCAACAGCTCCGAGGGCCTGCTCAACCAGGCCAAGGACCAGCTCGACAAAACCACCATCTACTCGCCCATCGACGGCACCATCAGCTCGCGCACCTCGGAAGTCGGCGAGCGCGTCGTCGGCACGGGACAATTCGCCGGCACCGAAATGATGCGCGTCGCCGACCTCACCAACATGGAAGTGCGCGTGGACATCAACGAAAACGACATCGTCAACGTGAAGGTTGGCGACAAGGCCCGCGTCACCATCGACGCCTTTCCCGGTCGCAAGTTCGACGCCGTCGTGAAGGAAATCGGCTCCGCCGCCAAGACCACCGGCAGCAACACGCAGGAGGAAGTCACCAACTTTCAGGTGAAAATCCGCATCCTCGACAAGGACATCCCCATCCGCCCCGGCATGAGCGCCAACGCCGACGTCGAGACGCAAACCGTCGAAAACGTCGTCGCCGTGCCCATCCAGTCCGTCACCGTCCGCTCGCGCGAAGGCAGCAAAACCATGGACCAGCTCGCCGCCGACCGCGCCAGGAAAAGCTCCGAGACAAAAGGCGAGGGCGCCGCCACCGCGGTCAACACCCGCGACAAGCGCCTCTCCGAGCGCAACGACCGCGAGTCGCTCGACCGCGTCGTGTTTGTTCTCGAAGGCGCGAAGGTTAAAATGGTGCCCGTCGAAACCGGCATCGCCGACACCACGCACATGGAAATCAAAACCGGCGTGAAGGAAGGCGACAAAATCGTCTCGGGCAGCTACGCCGCCATCACCCGCATCCTCCGCGACGGCATGGACGTGGTGGAGGACGCGCGGAAGCCGGGCAAGAAGTAATGCGGTGCCGCCTTAAACAATGAGCCTGTTTATTATTTTCGATTCTCGATTTTCGATTTTCGATTGCGCGCTTCCGCGCGTGCCCGAAATCGAAAGCGGAGCGGCAGCTCCCAATCGAAAATCGTTTCGAGCGACAGCGACAGTCTGCCAAATCGAAAATCGAAAATTTTCCCAATGACCTTCGCCCCCCACGAATCTCCCAACGCCGCCACGCCAATCCCCCCCGCGCGCGAATACCGTCCGCCCGGCTCGCTCGTCATCGAAATCGAAGGCGTCACGAAACTCTACCACATGGGCACCGAGACGATCCACGCGCTGCGCGGCGTCGCCCTCAAAATCCATCGCAACGAATACCTCGCCATCATGGGCCCGTCCGGCAGCGGAAAATCGACGCTCATGAACATGCTTGGCTGCCTCGACACGCCGACCGCCGGACTCTACGAATTCAACCGGAAAAACGTCGCCCACATGGTGGACGACGAGCTCGCCGCGATCCGCAACCAGGAAATCGGCTTCGTCTTCCAAACCTTCAACCTGCTCGCCCGCTCGACCGCGCTGCACAACGTCGAGCTCCCGCTCATCTACGCCGGCGTGCCGCGCCACGACCGCCTCGAACGCGCCCGCGCCGCGCTTGAGCACGTCGGCCTCGCCGACCGCATGAACCACAAACCCAACGAACTCTCCGGCGGACAGCGCCAGCGCGTTGCCATCGCGCGCGCCCTTGTGAACACCCCCTCGATCATCCTCGCCGACGAGCCGACGGGAAACCTCGATTCGCGCACCGGCGAGGAAATCATGGCCCTTTTCGAGGACCTCTACAAACAAGGCAACACGCTCATCGTGGTCACCCACGAGGAAGACATCGCAAGGCACGCCAGAAGAATCGTGCGCCTTCGCGACGGCCTGATCGAGTCGGACGAGTTGAATGCGGAATTCGGATTTCGGAATGCGGAATGAAACGAACCCCAAACAACATGAAAAACAACGACCTCAAAAAACGAACCAAACAATTCGCCCTGCGCATCATTAAAATGACCGAAGCCCTGCCGCGAACAATGACTGGCGGCGTGCTCGGCAAACAACTGTTGCGCTCAGCCACATCGGTGGCGGCAAATTATCGCTCCGCGTGTCGCGGACGCAGTAAACCGGAATTCGTCGCGAAACTCGGCATAGTCGAGGAAGAATCCGACGAGTCATCGTTCTGGCTGGAACTCATCGAAGAATCCGGATTGTTGCCCGCCGAAAAACTCGCCGCGTTGAAAAAGGAATCCGAGGAACTCACCGCGATCATGGTCAGCTCCATTCGCACCGCGCGCCGCGCCGCGTCCTAATCATTCCGCATTCCGAAATCCGCATTCCGCATTCAGCCGCCGCCGTTTTACTCCATGCGAAAAATATACTATGAGTTTATCGAATCGCTCCGCATCGCGGCGGCGCAGATTCGCGCGAACAAAATGCGTTCGCTGCTCACCGCGCTCGGCGTCATCATCGGCATCGTCTCGGTTACGCTCATGGGAACCGCCATCAACGGCATCGGCGCGAAAGTCGAAAGCTCCCTCTCCGGCTTCGGCGACGACGTGCTCTACATCACCAAATGGCCGTGGCGCGACGTGGACGACTGGTGGAGCTATCGCAACCGCCCGCGCCTCCGCGTCGAGCACGCCCAGCGCATCAACGAATGGATCTCCGCGCACCCCGAAGACCCGCTCAAGCTCGCCGTGCCCGTGGCCAGCGCCAATAGCACCGTGATCCGCGGCGACTACCGGGTGACCGGCATCTACACGCTCGGCACCGTCTCCGATTACGCGCGCATCGTGCGCACCGACATGAAGGAAGGCCGCTTCTTCAACGAAGTCGAATCGCGCGGCGGGCGCAACGTCGTCGTCATCGGCTTCGACGTCGCCGACGCGCTCTTCCCCAACGGCAGCCCCGTCGGCCAGACACTGCGCATCCGCAGCCAGCAATACACCGTCATCGGCGTCGCCGAGCGGCAGGGCAGCTTTCTCGGCCTGTTCAGTTTCGACTCGATGGTCCTCATGCCCATCAACGCCTTTCGCCGCAACTTCTGGATCGGCAACAATGTCGAAATCCGCGTGCAAGTGGACCAGACCCGCATGGACGACGCGCGTGAGGAATTGCGCGGCCTCATGCGCCGCATCCGCCAGCTCCCGCCCGAGGCGAAGGACAACTTCGACATCAACGAGCAAAAAGTAATCCGCGAACAACTCGACCCCATGATGCGCAGCATCACCCTGGCCGGCCTCTTCATCACGGGACTCTCGCTCTTTGTCGGCGCCATCGGCATCGCGAACATCACCTTTGTCAGCGTGAAAGAACGCACGAAAGAAATCGGCACGCGCAAGGCCCTCGGCGCGCGCCGCGGCACCATCCTCATGCAATTCCTGATCGAGGCCGTGAGCATCAGCGTCATCGGCGGCATCATCGGCCTCACAATCGCGTGGAGCGTCTGCAAGGCCATCGCCATCATGTTCCCCGCGTTTCCGCCCGTGTTTTCCCTGACACTCCTGTTCATCGGCTTCGGCCTCTCGCTCGCCGTCGGCGTCCTGAGCGGATTCATCCCGGCGCTCGGCGCCAGCAAACTCGACCCCGTTGTCGCCCTCCGCTACGAATGATCCTCGTCGAAATACTCCGCCTCGCCTTCTCCTCGCTGCGCGCCAACAAAGTCCGCAGCGGCCTCACCATTTTCGCAATGGCCATCGGCGTGTTCTCGATCATCGGCGCGATGACAATCATGGACGGCGTGCGCAACGAAATCGAATCCGGCCTCAGCCAGCTCGGCTCCAACAGCTTTCAAATCCAGAAATATCCCGCGATCTCCTTTGGCGACGGCTGGCGGCAATTTCGCAACCGCCGCGACATCACCTATCCCATGGCCGACCGCTTCAAGAACGCCATGGGCGACGAGGCCAAGGTGAGCATGCGCCTCGCGCGCGGCGGCCTTGTCGCCAAATACAAGGACCGCAAAACCAACCCCAGCCTCCGCCTCATCGGCACCGACGAAAACTATCTGACCGCCTACAACTACACCATCGCCGACGGCCGCAACCTCAGCCCCGAGGACGTCGCGCTCGGCCGCCCCGTGTGCGTGATGGGCAGCGAAATCGTCGAGAAACTTTTCCCCAACGAACGCGCGGTCGGCGCGCTCGTGCGCATCGGCAACCAAAACTACACGGTCATCGGCGTCACCGCCGCGAAAGGCTCCTCGCTCGGCCAAAGCCAGGACGCGTTTGTCATCACCCCGATCACGCGCTGGCTGATGGTCTACGGACGCGCCTGGCGCTCAATCAGCCTCAACGTGCAATCTCACTCGCAGGAAGATCTCGAAGCCGTGCAGGACCGCGCCATCGGCGTGATGCGCCTCGTGCGCCAACTCAAGCCGGAGGATCCGAACGACTTTGAAGTTTTTTCCAACGAATCGCTCATCGACGCCTTTAACAAAATCGCGGGTGTGGTGGCGATCGGCGCGTTTGTGATCAGCGGCATCGCGCTCGTGACGGCCGGCATCGGAGTGATGAACATCATGCTCGTGAGCGTGACCGAGCGCACGAAGGAAATAGGCATTCGCAAAAGCATAGGCGCGAAAAAAATAAACATCCTTGCGCAATTCCTGATCGAGTCGGTGACGCTCTCGCTCAGCGGCGCGGTGATCGGCGTGCTTGTCGGCTACCTGATCGGCGTCGCGGGCGGACTGCTGCTTGGCTTCAACGTCGTGTTCCCGGTCATCTGGGCGATGGTCGGCATGATCGTGTGCGGCCTGATCGGCGTGATCTTCGGCATGTATCCCGCCTGGAAAGCCGCCTCCCTCGACCCCATCGAAGCGCTGCGTTACGAGTGATTCGGATCGGAAATCACGCGCCCCCAAAAAAACGATCTCCCTCGACACAAACCGTCGCGCGGCGCACTCTGCTGGCATGGCGAAACCGGCACATCTCACACTCTGCTCCTTTTGCGGCAAACCGCGATCCGAGGTGCGCAATCTGCTGACCGGGCCCGGCGTTTTCATTTGCGAAAAATGCGTGCATGTCTGCCAGCTTTTTATTGATCGCGGGGCCAACCCGCCGCCCGGGATTTTTGCCGCCACCGCCGCGGAAATCGCCGCCGCGCTTCCTCCCGTTCCCGCACCGCCGCCGCCCAAGCTCATCAAGCCCGCCGTGATCAAGCGCGAGCTAGACGAATACGTCATCGGCCAGGATCACGCCAAAAAAGTTCTCTCCGTCGCCGTTTACAATCACTACAAACGCATCCAGCCCGCGTCCGCGCAACTCGCGCCCGCCCTCAACGCCGTCGAAATCGAAAAGAGCAACATCCTGCTCATGGGGCCGACCGGCTCCGGAAAAACATTTCTCGCGCGCACGCTCGCCCGCATTCTTGACGTGCCCTTCGCCATCGCCGACGCCACCACGCTCACCGAGGCGGGTTATGTGGGCGACGACGTGGAAAACGTCGTGCACCGCCTCCTCAAGGCCGCCAACTACGACGTGAAAAAAGCCGAGCGCGGCATCATCTACATCGACGAGATCGACAAAATCGGACGCAAGTCCGAGAGCGCCTCGATCACGCGCGATGTTTCCGGCGAGGGCGTGCAGCAGGCGCTTCTCAAAATCCTCGAGGGCACCCTTTGCGCCGTGCCTCCCCAAGGCGGACGCAAACATCCGGGGATGGAAAACATCTACATCAACACGACCAACATTCTCTTCATTTGCGGCGGCGCCTTTGTCGGTCTCGACCAGATCGTGCGCCGTCGCATCGCGGGCGCGGATGTCGTGGGCTACTCGGCAATCAAGCAACAAAAGGAAACCGGCGACACGCCAAGCCAGGTCATGCGGCAAATCATTCCCGACGATCTTGTGCGTTTCGGCATGATCCCCGAATTTGTGGGACGCCTTCCCGTAGTTTCCGCGCTGAACCCGCTGGACGAGCAGGACCTCGAGCACATCCTTCTCGACACCAAAAACGCCATCATTCACCAATACGCGAAACTCTTCGCGATGGACGGCGTGACGCTGCGTTTCACCCGCGACGCCGTGAAAGCCCTGGCGCGCAAGGCGCTCGAACTCAAAACCGGCGCGCGCGCCCTCCGCTCAATCATGGAAACTCTCATGCTCGATGTGATGTTCGAGATCCCGCAGCGCGAGGACATCGCCGAAGTGCTCATCGACGCCGCGGTCGTTTCAGGCAAACGCCGCCCGCAACTCAAGCGCCGTTCCGCCGCCGCGCCCGCCCGTTCAAAACGCGCCGCGTAGCGAAAAAGGCGCCGGGCGTCAGAATACAGGAGTCGGGAGTCGGAGGCAGATTTTTTCGGGGTTCGTTTTCACCATTCACCATTTATCATTCTTATTCATCCGCGCATGTCCTCGCCATCACCCAAACCGCTCACGATCTGGTGCAACGCAAAATTTTCCGACGACGTCTCGCGTCAACTTGAGGAGGGTTTGGGCGCGCTTGGGCACCGGCTTGTGTTTTCGGAATTCTGTTCCGCGTCCGTGCTCGACGCCGGCAAGCCCGACCCGCTTCTAGCCACCGCCGATGTCGCGCTCGGCCAGCCCGATGTCGCGCAGTGCATGTCGCTGCCCGCGCTGCGCTGGATTGAGGTCACCACGGCAGGCTACACGCGCTACGACCGCGAGGATTTTCAAGACGCGATCCGCGCCCGCGCCGGCGCGTTCACAAACGCGTCGCAAGTTTTTGCCGAGCCGTGCGCGCAGCATGTGCTCGCCATGATGCTCGCGTTTGCGCGCCAGTTGCTCCCTTCGCATCGCGACCAGTTGACCGACCAGTCGTGGCACTATTCCGAGCGTCGTTATGATTCGCGCCTCCTCAACGGCGAGACCGTGCTCATGCTCGGCTACGGGACGATCGCGCGCCGTCTCGCGGAATTGCTCGCGCCCTTCGGCATGAAGGTTGTGGCCGTCCGCCGTCGCGCCATCAGCGAGCCCGGCGTGCACATCATCCCCGAGGATCGCGTCAGCGCCGCGCTCGCCGGGGCCGACCACATCGTGAACCTTCTCTCCGACAACGAAACCACGCGCAACTACGTCAACGCCCGCCGCCTTTCCTGCTGCAAATCCGGCGCGAAGTTTTACAACATCGGACGCGGCACGACGGTCGACCATCGCGCGCTGATTGAGGCGCTCGAATCGGGCAGGCTCGCCGCCGCCTATCTCGACGTTTTCGAGACCGAGCCGCTGCCGCCCGCCGATCCGCTTTGGACGGCGCGCAATTGTTACATCACCCCGCACACCGCCGGAGGACGCCGCGACCAGGACGCCGCCATCGTGCGTCACTTTCTGGAAAATCTTGCCGCGTGGACACGCCAAAAGGGCGGGGGCTTGATCGACCGCATTGTATAGGTGAATAAAAAAACAGGGCGGCACTTGAAGAAAGTGGCGCGGAGAATCTTGCGTGTGCCGTGAATAATGGGTTTTGCTTCACGCAAACAGGAATGAATGCCTGTGCCACCCTTTGCAAAAACAGCCCATAAAACACCATATGAAAAAGAATATTACCCTAATCGCCCTTGTCGCGGCGTTCTCATGTTTGTCGTTTGTCGCCAGGGGCGATTCCGTTGGCGTGACCGCGCAAACCGAATCGTCGGCGACCGAAGGCAATCGCGGTGAAATCCGCGCCCCCGCGCTGACGCCCATGACATTTGATTCCTTTATAAACCCGAACTGGGAGGGCTGGAAGGACAGGGCCATCGCCTACGGCATGAAGTCGGGCAAAGTGCCGCTGCCGTTCATGTTCAACGCAACAATCTCGACCGATTCGACACTCGTCGTGCGCGGCGAAAACACCTTCAAGAAGCGCTGGGGATTGCACGTCTTCGAAGGCTACGCCAAGGACTGTCGCTCGCGCATAACGATGATCCTGAACAAGCACATCGAGGAGGGCCTGCCGGTCGCCGAAATGTATTATTACGCCGCCGGCTACGGACAGGGGCTCAAGGCCTACAACTGGTTCAGGATCGGTTCCGACGTGCCTTATCACAGTTTTCTTTTTGGTCGCGACCGGGCGATTTTTTATGGAAACGTGGAGATGCAAAACCTGTTTAGCCTCGCCAGCATCGGGACTGGTGATTTGCGCGACACTTTTCCCACCAAGGCCGAGCGCGCCGCCATCGCCGAGGAGTTCAACAAAACCCATTCGCGTGCTGACTATGAAAACGACGCGGATTACAGGCACGCGCGCAGCGGCGAGGCTTACAAGGAGGAGCTGAAGTGGGTGAAAAAAGAGGCCATCAAAAAGGCTCCCGACGGCTCAATTTTCTACGACACCGACATTGGCGCAGTCGTGGTGAAAGTCCGCGGCAAATGGATGAAAATGCCCCTGGAATCCTTGGGCGACGACTATCCGCACAATGCTGTGACGAGTGGCAATTGAATCATGTGCCCCGTGTGTTGACCCGCACGGGGCGTGATGGATTTTGGTGCTGATAGGTTATATTGTCCGGCGGGAGTGATGGCGTGGTTTTGCGGTGATCTCCAGCTTTTGACAAAAGTCGTTTGAAATGCATGTTGGGTGCATTGGGCATATACGCCGTGGATATTTTCCTTGAGCAACAGAGCCCGCACCCAAGAGTCATTCGCACTTATTACCGTGAGCAAAAAATCCACCGACAAAACAGCCACCGCCGCGAAAAAGACGACGTCCGCCGCCAAGACGGGCGGCGCAAACGCGGCCCCCGCCGCCGCGCCAAAACCCGCAGCGTCCGGCCCCAATCCCTCGCACTCCTCGCCCGTCAACACCGCGCTTTCCGCCGACGAGAAGGTTGAGCTTTACCGCAAACTCGTCCGCATCCGCCGCTTCGAGGAGCGTTCGCTTCGCGCGTATCAGGCGAAAAAAATCGGCGGCTTTCTCCACCTCTACATCGGGCAGGAGGCGGTCGCGGTCGGTTGCTGTTCGCTCATGGGCAAGGACGACCACGTGATCACCGCCTACCGCGACCACGGCCACGCCATCGCCGTCGGCATGGATACGAAGGCGCTCATGGCCGAGCTCTACGGCAAGGTCACCGGCTGCTCGAAAGGCAAGGGCGGCTCGATGCACTACTTCGCCCCCTCCCTCAATTTCTGGGGCGGCCACGGCATCGTCGGCGGCCAGGTGCCGCTCGGCGCCGGCCTCGCCTACGCGCTCAAATACAAGGGGCTCAAGGGCGCCGCGATGGCGTTCATGGGCGACGGCGCGGTGAACCAGGGCGCCGTCCACGAGGCCTACAACCTCGCCTCGCTCTGGAGCCTGCCGGTCGTTTTTGTCATTGAAAATAACGGCTACTCGATGGGCACCTCGCAGGCGCGCTCCTCCGCCGGCGAACTCGCCACGCGCGCCGCCGGTTACGACATGAAATGGGAGATCATCGACGGCCACGACCTCTACGATGTCCGCGCAAAAATGGAGCCGCTCCTCCGCCGCGCGCGCGAGGAATCGAAACCCGCGCTCGTCGAGATCATGACGTATCGCTATCGCGGCCACTCCGTCGCCGACCCCGACAAAACCTACCGCAGCAAAACCGAAATCGAGGATTACCAGCGCACAAAAGACCCGATCAACCTCTTCCGCGCGATCCTCCAATCCGAGGGCGCGCTCACCGACGAGCTCATTGAAAAAATCGACACCGAGGCCCGCTCCGAGGCCGACTTCGCCGCCGATTTCGCCGAGGCCAGCCCCTTCCCGACGCCCGAGGACATCCAGAAGGACGTTTATTGGGAAGCCGACAATCCGTCTCAGCGCACGAGCGGAGGAAGATTGTTCTTTAATTAGAATCCACTCAATTCACCACGGAGACACGGAGAAACACGGAGCCAAAACAGAGAAAACCGTGGAAGAAAAACTCTTCCGAACTCCGTGCTCCTCCGTGTCTCCGTGGTGAACCAAATCACTTTCAAAAACTAAAATCACCTTCACCACACCATGCCTTTAATCACTTACCGCGAAGCGCTCCGCCACGCCATGGCCGAGGAACTCACGCGCGACGAAAACGTCGTCATTCTCGGCGAGGAAGTCGGCCAGTTCCACGGCGCCTACAAAGTCACCGAGGGCCTCCTCGAAAAGTTCGGCCCCAAGCGCATCGTTGACACGCCCATCTCCGAAGCCGGCTTCATCGGGCTCGGCGTCGGCGCGTCCATGCTCGGCATGCGCCCCGTCATGGAGCTGATGTTCTGGTCGTTTTACTCGGTCGCGTTTGACCAAATCCTCAACAACGCCGCCAACATCCGCTACATGAGCGGCGGGCAAATCAACTGCCCCATCGTCATCCGCGGCCCGGCGAACGGCGGCACCAACGTCGGCGCGACCCATTCGCACACGCCCGAAAACATCCTCGCTCACCACCCCGGCGTGAAAGTCGTCGTGCCCTCCACGCCCTACGACGCGAAAGGCCTCCTCAAATCCGCCATCCGCGACAACGACCCCGTCTTTGTCCTCGAAAACACCATCCTCTACGGACTCGAGGGCGAAGTCCCCTCCGAGGAATACCTGATCCCGCTCGGCCATGCCGACGTGAAACGCGCCGGCACCGACCTGACCATCGTCACCTACGGACGCCCCGTGATCCAGTCGCTCGCCGCCGCGCAACAACTCCAGCAAGAGCACAACCTCTCCGTCGAAATCGTCGATCTGCGCACCATCCGCCCGCTCGACATCGACACCGTGCTCGCCTCCGTGCGCAAAACGCACCGCGTCCTCATCGTCGAGGAGCAGCGCCCCTTCTGCGGCGTCGGCGCGCAACTCGCCTACATGATCCAAAACGAAGCCTTCGACGAACTCGACGCGCCCATCCAGCGCCTCGGCACCGTGGACGCGCCCGCAATCTACAGCCCGCCCGCCGAAATCGAGCAACTGCCCAACTCCCAACGCATTCTCAAGGCCGCGCTCGCCACGATGGGTTCATGAGCAATGATGAAAACGCACACACCTCCATGCCATCACCCCATCTTGCATAACGGCAAATAACGCGCACAAACCGACACAATGCGCGCACTATAAATACCTCGCCTCATCATTCTTAACCCTTAAACCTTAAGCATTCAATTTTCAGCGAAGCGTAACACCATGGCTCAAATCATCGACATGCCCAAACTCAGCGACACCATGACGGTGGGCACGCTGGTAAAATGGCTCAAAAAGGAAGGCGACCCCGTCAAGACCGGGGATATTCTCGCCGAAGTCGAAACCGACAAGGCCACGATGGAGCTGGAAAGCTTTTTCGACGGCACACTGTTGAAAATTTTCTCCCCCGAAGGCTCGCAAGTCCCCATTGGAGTCGCGCTTTGCGCCGTTGGCAAACCCGGCGAAACCGTCGAGGCGCCGAAACCGCCCGAACCCGCCCAGGACGATGGCAAGGCGAAGCCTCCGGCTGAGCCGAAAGCGCCCGCACCGGCCGAACCCGTTTCAACTCCGCAACCCAATCCCGCTTCCGCCGGAGACGCCGCCCCGTCGGCCGCCCCTGCGCCGGCCACCCCGCCAAAACCGCAAACCGAGGCGCCCCGCATCCCCAACGAACGCATCCGCATCTCGCCGCTCGCGCGCAAGTTTGCCCGCGAAAAAGGCATCGACTACACGCGACTCCAAGGCAGCGGACGCGGCGGGCGCATCGTGCGCGCCGACATCATCGCCGCGGCGGAAAACCCCTCGCTCCTCGCGCCCGCCTCCACCGCACCCACCGCCGCCGGAGGCCCGTCCAGTTCCGCATTCCGCGCTCCGCATTCCGCATTCTCCACCGGCCCGATCCAGGAGGAGCGCACTGTCGTCGTCGGCAACATGCGCGCCACCATCGCGCGCCGCCTCCTTGAGGCGAAAACGACCATCCCGCATTTTTATCTCGATATCGAAGTCGACGCCGAGCCGCTCCTCGTGTTGCGCCAGCAACTCAACGCCGCGCTCGAAAAGCAGGGCGTCAAACTCTCGGTCAACGACTTCATCCTCAAGGCCAGCGCCGAGGCGCTCCGCCGCGTGCCCGCGGTGAACGCCTCGTGGGAAGGCACGCAAATCCGCTACTTCGGCGGGGCGCACGTCTCGTTTGCCGTGGCGATCGAGGACGGCCTCATCACGCCCGTCATCCGCGACGCGCACAACAAAAGCGTTTTCCAAATCAGCGCCGAGGCGAAGACGCTCGGCAAGCGCGCCAAGGAGAAAAAACTCGCGCCCGCCGAGTTCACCGGCGGCACGTTCTGCGTGAGCAACCTTGGCATGATGGGTATCACGAAATTTAATCCCATCATCAATCCGCCGAACTCGGCGATCCTCGGCGTCGGCACGACCGTGGCAAAACCCGTTGTGAAAAACGGCCAGATCGTGGCCGGCCAGACGATGGGGCTCACGCTCAGTTGCGACCACCGCGTTGTGGACGGCGCCCTCGGCGCGCAATACCTCGCCGCGCTCAAGCAACTCCTCGAAGCCCCCGCGTTGCTGCTGGTGTGACGGTCACGCATGCCGGGCGCCGCCCCGGCAGGTTTGTTTATTTTAGAAAATGCTTTGTGCCGAGCCGGGGTTCGGCGCCTTCGTCATCCCGCGGGGTTGTCGATTTTGTTGATGCGGGCGAGATGGCGGCCGCCCTCGAACTCGGTGGTCAACCACACGCGCACAATTTTCAACGCCTCCTCCTCGCTGATCGTGCGCTGGCCGATCGAAAGCACGTTGCCGTCGTTGTGCGCGCGATTCCAGATCGCCACTTGTTCGTTCCAGCAAAGCCCGCAGCGAATGCCTTTCACGCGGTTCGCGACGATGGCCTCGCCGTTGCCCGAGCCACCAAGCACGATGCCGCGTTCGTATTCGCCGCGCGCAACCGCCTCGGCCACCGGGCGGACAAAGTCGGGATAATCGCACGCCGCCTCCGAATGCGCGCCGAAGTCGCGCACTGTGTGCCCGGCTGAGAGAAGCATGGTTTTGATGGTTTCCTTGTATTTGAAACCGGCGTGGTCGGAACCAATGGCAATCTGGAATGTTTTCATGGATGCGTTTGCAAATTGTTTGAACCTGCCGTTGATTAGGCTGTCTTACCCAAAAGCCTTTTTCCCGGCACCGCAAAACATACTTCCTGTTCATTTGTTATGAAAGTCCAAAACATCATTGCCATCGCGCTTTTTGCTTTTGTCGCGCTGCTTTTCGCGGGTTGCTCAACCACTTCCGGCCGCATCAAGAAAAACCAGCCGCTTTTTGACAGTTTCCCCGCCGAGGTGCAGTCCAACATTCGCGCAGGCAAGGTTGATATCGGCTACACGCCGGACATGGTTCTGATGGCGCTCGGCGAGCCCGACCGCCGTTACACGCGCACCACCGAGCGCGGCAACTCGGAAGTATGGGCTTACAGGTCGAAGGCGCCCGCGATTAGCTTTGGGCTCGGCGTCGGCGGGGGCGGACGCACTTCGGTTGGCACGGGCGTTGGGATTTCGACGGGCGGGGATCGTTCCGACGACAAGGTTCGCGTTATTTTTGAAAACGACAGAGTCGCCTCGCTGGAGCAGGCGAAGTGAGTTTTTTACCTCCCTGATGCTTGCAACATTGTCAGGTCGCGTGCGTCATAGATTGCGTAACGTGCATCCGCACTTTTAGCGAAATTAACAGAAGGAAGGCCATACACATGAAAACCAAGATAACGTCCCTTGCGCTGGCGGTCGCGGCATTGGTGATCGCAGGCTGCTCGACGCCCTCCATGCGCATCAAGCACAACCCCGAATTGTTCGCCTCCATCTCCGCCGCCGACCAGGAGCTTATCAAGCAGGGGCGCGTCGCGCTCGGGTTCACGCCCGACATGGTGAAGCTCGCGCTTGGCGAGCCGGATCAGATCGCCCAAAAAATCGACAAAACCGGCACGACGGTGACGTGGCGCTATCGCGGTTACGACGCCTCGGCGGATTATGGATTTTACGGTTACTGGGGCAGTCCATATTCGATGCGTCCGCGTTATTGGGGCGGTTATTACGGCTGGTCGGGATACTACGGCACTCCCTCGACCATTAACGATTACCTGCGTGTGACATTTCGCGATGGCCGCGTTGTGGAGATCAACCAGCTTCGCTGATCGCAAAAACATTCTCGGAGGCACCGTCGGGGCGGGATTTGGGCGCAAAAAAACCGGAGCATCCGGCTCCGGTTTGAAATTTTTTTGTGCTGCCGCGGATTGCTCAGAGCTCTTTCACATTGAGCTTTTTAAGGAGTTGTTTGAGGATTTTTCCAGACTTGAACTTAACAACGGCGCGTTCGGGGATGATGACCTTGTTTTCGGGCTTGTTGGGATTGCGTCCCACGCGTTCTTTGCGGCGTTGCACCTCCAGCACACCGAAGTTGCGCAACTCGACATTGCGACCCTCAGCCAGCGCTTTCATGATGATATCAAGCGTCATCTGCACAGTTGATACAATTTCCTTTTGGGGGAATTGGGTTTTTTCGTAGATTTCCAATACGATCTCGCGTTTGGTCAGATTTGAAGGCATAGGTATTAATGAGTTGAGTTATTTTTAAGCTATTTGCGGTTAAATGGTTTGCAATCTAAATTATACGTTAATCAGGAGTTACTAGGATATGAGTGATAAAGATTCACAAGAGCCAACGGATCAATTGCCTAAAGAGATTCGCGATCTGATGAAAAGTTCCCCGTTTAAGACATTTTTTGTAGGGAAATCTGAAAATAATCCGGAATCCCCGGAGGAGGGTGATCAGGGGGCCGAGGCGCGTGAGGAAACCTTGAAGCGAATTCAAGGCTTCAACTTGAAGCCTCGCGAGATACGCGATTATCTGGATCGTTTTGTGATCCAGCAGGCGGAGGCTAAAAAAGTGCTCTCGGTGGCCATTTGCGACCACTATAACCATGTGCGCCAGTGCATCGAGAACCCGTCCTTGCGCGAAATCGATTATGCAAAACAAAACATCCTGTTGCTCGGGCCGACCGGCGTCGGGAAAACCTACCTGATGCGCTGCATCGCGCGGCTGATTGGTGTTCCTTTCGTAAAGGCTGATGCGACAAAATTTTCTGAAACAGGTTACGTGGGCGGCGATGTCGAGGATTTGGTTCGCGACTTGGTGAAAGCCGCCGATGGCGACGTGGAGCTGGCGCAATACGGCATCGTTTACATCGATGAAATCGACAAAATCGCCTCGTCGGCAGGCAGCACCGGCGGCGGCGGGCGCGATGTGTCGGGGCGCGGTGTGCAGATAAACCTGCTCAAGCTGATGGAGGAAACCGAGGTCAACTTGCACAGCCAGACCGACCTCGCCGCGCAAATGCAGGCGATGATGGAAATGCAACGCACGGGTCGCAGCCGGAAGCGCACGATCAACACGCGGCACATCCTGTTCATCGTGAGCGGCGCGTTCGACAAACTCTCCGAGCAGATCAAGCGCCGTGTGCAAAGCAGCAGCATCGGGTTTGCCGCGGGAGCGGCGGGCGCGGTGGCGGCGGCTCGGGCGCATGTGACGCACGACAGCGATTTTCTGCGCATCGCGCAGTCGCGCGACATTATTGACTACGGCATGGAGCCGGAGTTTGTGGGGCGCCTGCCGGTGCGCGTGGCGTGCCAAGCGCTCACCGCGGCGGATTTGGAAAAGATACTCGTCACCTCGGAGGGCAGCATCCTCTCGCAATACCGAGCCGATTTTGCCGGCTACGGCATCGACTTCGAGATCACACAACCCGCGGTGGGCGAGATCGCCGCGCAGGCGTATCAGGAAAACACGGGTGCGCGCGGATTGATGACCGTGCTCGAGCGGGTGTTTCGCAATTTCAAGTTCGAGCTGCCTTCGACCGCCGTTAAAGCCTTCCGCGTTGACGAAAAGACCATTGCCGAGCCCGAGGCCGTTCTGTGTTCCTTGCTCAAGGAAAACGCGCAAAAGCAGCACGAGGTGCTTCGCGCCGATGTGAACGCGTTCGCGCAACGCTTTCAGACTGATTACGGCTTCGAGCTGGTTTTTGACGACGGCGCCGTCGATGTGTTGATCGAGCAAAGCCTGGCCGCCGACAAAACGATCCGCGCGCTGTGCGAGGACAAGTTTCGCAACTTCCACCATGGATTGAAGCTCCTTGTGGCGGAGGACGGCGGTGACGGCTCAAAGCGCTTTGTCATCACTCGCGACGTTGTTGAAAATCCGGACAAGGCGATCTCCCGCTGGGTCGTGGAAAGGTTCAAGAAGACGGAATAAAATTCCGCAAAATCCCGCGCCGGCATTTTCGGATGGATATGCCCGATCCATCCGATCAGTCTGCCCCGACCAATTTCCAATGACTGCCAAAACCACCCATACAATCGCGCCGGGAGTGCGCTCGATTCGCGCCGACAAGGCGCTTGCGATCGGCTTTCCCGAGCACAGCCGCTCGGCGTTGCAGCGCGCGTTTGACGCGGGGCTGGTTTTGCGCGGCGGCGTCGCGCTCACACGCGACTCGGCGGTGAGCGGCGGCGATGAGATTGTGTTTTCAATGCCGCAAACCAGGCCGTCGGAATTGAGGCCGGTGAAAATCCCGCTCGATGTTTTGCATGAGGACAAGCACCTGCTCGCGATCAACAAGGCCGCGGGAATGGTTGTGCATCCGGGCGCGGCGACGGGCGAGGACACGCTTGTGCACGCGCTGCTCGCGCACTGCAAAGGCTCGTTGAGCGGCATCGGCGGCGTGGAGCGCCCCGGCATCGTGCACCGGCTCGACCGCGAGACTTCGGGCGTGATGGTGATCGCCAAAACCGACGCGGCGCATCGCGGCCTGGCGGAGCAGTTTTCGGCGCGTTCGTTGCAAAAGGAATACCTCGCGCTCGTGAACGGCGCGCCTTCGCTCCTGAGCGGCAGCATCACAAAAGCCATCGGGCGGCATCCTTCGCAACGGCACAAAATGATGGCATTCGAGGATTCCGCCCGGAGCCTCGCGCCGGAGGAGAAAATTGCGGAGTTCTACGATTTGGAGGCGGATGAGGACGAGAACACTTCCGTGGTCGCGGGCGGCGGGCGTCGCAAGTCCGGCCCACGCGACGCGCACACGGATTGGGAAGTCGTGGAACGCTACGGCAAAATCGCGGCGCTTGTGCGCTGCGCCATTCACACGGGCCGCACGCATCAAATCCGCGTGCACATGAAATCGCTCGGCCATATTTTGCTCGGCGACGCGGTGTATGGCTGGAAGCGCGACGCGCGCGTTCCGGAAAAATCGCAACCCAAGCGCGTGATGCTGCACGCGGAGCATTTGGTCGTGACGCACCCGATCACCGGCAAAACCCTCGACCTCCGCGCCCCCGTGCCAAGGGATTTTTCATCAATGATGAAAGCCCTGAAAACCGCGGCAAAAAACGCGACGAAAACAGCCTGACAGGGTAGGGCGAACCGTCCCTGTGAGCCGTTCACTGTTTCGGCTCACCGGGACGGTTCGCCCTACCAAATCAAATCCCATGGGACGCCGGTGTGTTTATATTCGCTTCTCGGTGAAGGCGCCGGCGGCTTTGTAGTTTTCGTATCGGCGGAGGTGGATTTTGTGACTTTCCATGTTCGGCGCGTAGGCGCGGATGGCGGGTTTGCAGAGCGCTTTTTGCGCCGCTTGCACATTGGCATGCACGCCCGCCACGACGGATGCCTGAATCGCCGCGCCCAGCGCGCCGGTGTGATGGCAGGCCGTGACTTGTATTTCGCGCCCGAGCACGTCGGCGAGGGTTTGCATCACGAGGGGGGATTTTTGCGGGATGCCACCGGCGGCGACGAGGCGTTCGATTTCAATGCCGTTGTCAACAAGGTGGGCGATGGCCGTTTTGGTCGCAAATGCCGTCGCCTCGACAAGGGCGTGATAGATTTGCGGCGCGGTTGTCGAGAGCCTCAATCCCATGAGGCTTCCCGTCAGCGTGAAGTCTGCCGAGGGGCTGCGACGTCCGTTCAGCCAGTCCGTGGCGAAGGGGGCGTTTTCGTCGGGCGCGACCGCCGGCATCGCATCCAGTTCGCGGAGGATTTTGCCGTGGGTTTCGGCGATGAGTTTTTGTTTTGTCCCGTTGTCGATCAGGTTGCTTTTGCGCAGGATTTCCACGAGGGGATAGCTCAGGAATTTTTGGAGCCACGCATAGACGTCGCCAAAGGCGGAGAGGCCCATTTCGAAACCGACAAGGCCCGGGATGATGGAGTGGTCACCCTGTCCGTAGATTCCCTTTATCATGCGGTCGCCCAGGATTTCGCGCGGCACAACCGTCATGTAGCAGGCCGAGGTTCCTATGTTGAGCGCCATCGTTTTATGGGCGACTCCCGCGCCCACCGCGCCGCAATGCGCGTCGATTGTTCCGGTGCCTATTTTCACGTCGCGGGGCAGGCCGAGGCGGTCGGCCCATTCCTCCGTGATTGTGCCGGCGGCCTGGTCGCAGGTGTAAATGCTCGTGTTGAGGCGGCTGGCGAATTCCGGCAGGTCCGGCTCCAGTTGCGCGAAAAATGACGGCGGTGGATAACCGCCCCATCTTTCAGACCACAACCATTTTTGGCTGACGGCGCAGTAGCCCATTTTCAAATCGGCGGTGTTGCTCACGCCCGCGAGGAGCGCGGGGATGAAGTCGCAGAGTTCGATGGCGGCATGGGCGTGTTTTTTGATTTCCGGTTCATCGCGGAAAATGTGCGTTATTTTTGACCAGAAGTTTTCCGAGGAGTAGTGGCCGCCGGTGTGCACCGAATAATCGACGGGCGACGCCGCGCACAGGGCGGTGATTTCGGCGGATTCCTTTTCGCCGGTGTGGTCTTTCCAGAGGACAAACATCGCGTTGGGGTTTTCCGCGTATTCGGGGCGCAGGGCGAGCGGGCGGCATTCCTTGTCCACGAGGCAGGGCGAGCTTCCGGTGGTGTCGGCGGAGACGGCTTTTATTTGCTTCGCGATTTCGGGGTGGGCCGCGGTCAGGTTTCTGATCACGTTCGTCAGGCCCTCGATGTGGTCGAGCGGATGCTGGCGGAATTGCGTCTTTTGCGCGTCGCAATACAGCCCTTGCGACCAGCGGGGGTAATTAAAAACGGCGGAGTCGATCTCCTCGCCGGTGATCGCGTTCACCAACAGGGCGCGGACAGAATCCGTGCCGAAATCGAGGCCTATGACATGCGGGGCGTTGTGCATGATGATTTGTTGCCAGTTTTTCTGAATCAAAAAGGTGTTGCGTGCGAGTCGCAACCGTAGGGACGCATACACTGGCGTGCGCCCTCGTATGCGAAAGACTGTTTGCGTGCGTTCGCGGAAAGCGGGCGGGTATTAGGGCGCACGCCAGGTGCGCCCCTACGAAAACGCATGTGCGCATTTCGTATTTTCATGCCAAATTACGCGGTGAGGTTTACCCCGTCTTGTGTCAGTCGGTTCCGGAGCGCGTTAACATCCACGGCTGACACGGCGGCGTTTGCCTTGAGGCACAGGGCGGCGGCGGTTCCGGCGGCCTGCCCCAATCCCATGACCGAGGCTTGCACGCGCACGGAGGCCGAGGCGATTTCGTCCGCGGAGAATGATCTGCCGGCAACCAGAAGGTTCGGGAAGCCGGGCGCGATCAGGCAGCGGTAGGGAATGAACGCGGCGTTCTTGAGGAACTCGCATCGTTGCTGCGTCGTTTCGGAGGCGTGTATGTCAACCGGATGGCATCCGCGCGAGATGGCGTCGGGGAAATCGACCGCGTTGAGGTATTCGTCGCCGGTGAGCGTGTGGGCTCCCTTGATGCGGCGCGTCTCGCGAACACCGGTTTGCGTGGCGGTGCCGATCAGGCTGGAGTTGCGAAACGCGGGGATGTGCTCGCGAAGAAGTCCGGCGAACAGATGGGCGTGCTCGCGCAGAAGGCATTCCGTGTTGGTGGCCTCGCGGTTGTCCGCCATGTCGGCTTGCGCGCGCGTCATGTTGAGAAGCACGATTCCCGGGGCCAGCACGCCGCAATACCACGGGCCGCCGAACACGGGGATATCCTGCGTTTTGCGCAGCTCGGTGAGTGTCTCGCGGATGGCGAGATCGTGATAATTAACCCCTTGCCGGCTGTGCCGGATCATTGGCAGCGCGTCGGTGTCCACGCCGCCGAGCATGAAAATGAGCGAGGCCGGTTGCAGCGGTTTGGCGGAGGGCTGCATCGGAACGCCGGCTTGCATGGAGAGATCGGCGTCGCCTGTGCAATCGATGAAATACTTCGCGGCGAGGGCCTCCGTGCCGTTTTTGTTTTCCATGATCACATGGGTGATGCTGTCGCCTGTTTTTTTGCAGCCGCTCAGGTAGGAGTGGTAATAGAGCGACACTCCCGCCTCCAGGAGCATGCGCTGGGCGGTGAGTTTGTATTTCTCGGGCGAGAAGGTGATGTTGCCGAGCGGCTTTTCCTCCTCCGCGCCGCCTATTTTCATGAGCCGTTCAACGAACTCCCATGGCAGGCCGCCGATTATCCGGCGTCCGTTGTAATTGAAAACGCTGATCGGGGCGACGAGTCCGGCGGTGGCCATTCCGCCCGCAAACCCATATCGTTCGATGAGCGCGGTGCGCGCCCCGCCTCGCGCGGCGGCGATCGCGGCGATGAATCCGGCGGGGCCGCCTCCGCACACCACCACGTCGTATTGTCCCGCGACGGGGACGTTTTTTGTCTGTGTGATTGATTCCATGATTTTGTTTTTCCGGAAAATTGTTCAGCCGGCGTTTGAGTTTTTTCGTTTTGCCCTGATGCTGTGGTAGAGCAGGAACGCCAGTGTGGACAGGCCGAGGAAAATGCCCCCGTAGATCAGCATCGAGCCGCGGTCGTCCTTGTTGCCGAGGGCGAGCAGCACCATTGCGAGGCCGATGGCGGCGTAGGTGCCCATCATGATTTTGAAGGCCATGTTCGAATACATCGCGCCGGCCTGCTTGTTCTTTTGAATCTGTTCCGCGGTCAGCACTTCGTCCTCTTTCTTGTAGCGCGCGGCGATTTTGAGGAATCCCTCGGCCTGCGGTTTTTTCCACAGGATGAGTTCGAGGATGGTCAGAATGGTGACGGGGAATACCAGGCCGATGAAGGCGTCGACAAACGTGGGGTGCCGGTTGACAACGTCGGGGAAGAGCAATCCGGCCTTCACCAAAATGGCGGTGCCGAAGGTGATGCCCATGCTTATGAAGACGGATTTCTGGCCGACGCGCTTGGAGAACAGTCCCCATATTGACGGAATGAAGAGTGGCGAAATGACCAGCGTGAGGAACGACACGACCACGCGCTCGGCGCCACCGAGGAACGGGATGAGAATGGCGACCAGCGTGATGAGCGAACCATAGATGAACGTGAAAACGCGCCCGACCCGCATCAATGTCCTGTCGGTTGATTGCGGGCGGAGGGATTTGAAGATGTCGTAGGTGAAGACGTTGGCGTAGACATTGAGCGTGCCCGAAACCATGCTCATTGTCGCCGAGAGCATGGCGGCCATCATCATTCCCAGCATGCCCGTGGTCAGGATGTATTGGCTCATCAACATGTAGGCCTGCTCGGGATTGGCGTCGGGATTGATGACGCGGTAAACCAGCGCCGGCACATAAAAAAACAGCGGTGTGACGAAATAAAGACCGGCGACAAGAAAGACGCTCTTCTTCGCATCCCGAGGCGTCGGCACGCTGATGTAGCGTTGCACGAAAGCCCAGTCGCCGCCGATCATGAAGGCGTGCAACAGGCACCACAGGATCATCCACACCCAGGAATACTGGCTGGTGAAAAGGGAGAAATACTCGGGCGGCGCCTTGGCGATGAACTCTTGGACTCCGCCCACGCTGTTGAACGAGAGCGGAATCATGATGAGTATCATCGCTATGAGGATCGCAAACTGCACGACATCGGTCATCAGCACCGCGAGAAATCCGCCCGCCGCCGTATAAACGAAGGTGATAAGCCCGAGCACGATGACCGCGTAGGTGATCGACAGGTGGCCTGTTCGCGGGTCGGCGAGGAAATGTCCCTCGGGCAACGGCATCAGCGCCACGGCCATGATTGCGACGGCGTAGAGCGCCACGGCGGTGTGGACTCCCTTGCCGATCATTCCGAAAACGGTGTAGAAGCGGATGGTTGGCTTGCCGAAGCGGATGCCGAGATATTCCGCGGGAGAATTAATGCGCATGCGCGACCATTTGCCGGCGAGAAACAATCCCACGAACAGCGACGCGAAACCCAGCATGAGCCCCACGACAATCGCCACCACGCCGGAACGGTAGGCGACGCCGCCCCACACGACAAACGTCCCCGCCGAGAATATTGTCATGTAAGTGGACAGGCCGGAGAGCCACCACGAGGAGTTTCTTCCGGCGATAAACATCTCCTTGGAGCTTTTGATTCTGCGCCCGACCGTCGCTCCCAAAATCAAGAGTCCGACGAAGTATAACAATATGATCAGGTAGTCGATTGAGGTCATGTATTGATTGGGTAAACGGGGGGGGGAATTGATTGCTGCTCCATTCAACAGGCTTGCGCAACAAATGAAACGCAAAGCGAACTGAAAGCGTTAATGTCCGCTCGGGCGGCAGTGCTTGACCGCGCAATTTCCGCCTGAAAACTTCGGCGGCATGTCGAAGCTCATAAAGGTTACCCTCACGGATGTCGCGAAGGCTGCGGGGTTGAGCATTGGCGGCACTTCCTACGCATTGCGCGGACATCCGAACATCTCGCGCGCGACCGTGGAGCGTGTGCGAAAGGTGGCCGCGGAGCTCGGCTACAAGCCCGACTTGCGCATCAAATCGCTCATGGCAAACATCCGGCGAGGGAGGCGTCTTGAAAAAGGGGAAACCCTCGCCCTGGTATGGATCAACACCCCGCGCGAATTGTCCGGACTGGCCACGGCCACGCGGGAATTCGCAAAAAACATCCTGCTCGGCGTGACGCGCCGGGCGGAGCAGCACGGCTGCACGCTTGACCAGTTCCGGCTCTTCGGGGACGGGCTGTCCCCGGCGCGCCTGTGGAAGATACTGGTCTCCCGCGGAATTTCCGGCGTCATTTTCGCGCCGATGGATTGTCGCGGGAGCATTGCACTGGATTGGGATTGGAGCCCCTTTGCGACGGCGGTCATCGGCCACACGGAGTTCACGCCGTCCATAAGCCGCTCGGCGCATTTTCATTACCGGAGCGTGTGGCGGGTGCTCGAACGCCTGGGCAAGGAAGGGCACACCCGCCCGGCGATCATTCTCAACCAGGAGGTGCAGGAGCGCATCCACTTCATGCAGACGGCCGCGTTCATCACGAACCACCCGAATCCAAAAGATGCGATGAAATGCGTCGCCTACGGAACGCCCAAGGACTTTTCGCCAATGGAAAAATGGCTGCGAAAAACAAAGCCGGACGTGCTGATAATGGCGTGGCAAATCGACCGGCAGGCAGTCGAGTTGATACGCAAAATATCGCCCAAGACCCGCAAGATAATCACGCTTGAATGGCATCCGCAGGGCGTCCTCTCCGGGGTCAATTTGCGCAACGACGAGCTTGCGGCAAACGCCGTGGACATGGTGGTCGCCCAAATGCACGCAAACAACCTCGGCGTCCCCGAATGTCCGGTCTCGATGTTGATGGACGGCATCTGGAAAGACGCGCCGTAATCAGACTCCGGAAGGGTGGGGCGCGCTCGTCGAGCGTGCCGGGAATATTGAATGCAAACACGGCGGTTTCGGCGAAACCGCCCTACCTTAATTTCTTCTGAAAATGATATGGCACGCTACCGGCGCGCCGCTTTCTTTTTCGCCGCCTCCGCCCGCTCCAACGCGTCCGGATTTTTCTTCAGAAAAGAAAGAATCTCCGCGCGCATTTCTGCGATTGCATTCCGCGTTGACTGGTTCTTCAGCATTTCCTCCGCCACCAGTTTCCCGAGCATGTTCCCGGCTTGCGTATCCGTCGGATAATGCACGCCGCCGATCACCCGGCACCACATCGTCTCCCGGACATAGTCCTCAAAAAGCGCCGCATACTCGGGCATGGCCTCGCTATAAAAGGCAAAAAACAACGCCTCCGCCGAGGAATGGCCGCTCGGATAGGAATAATAATTGTTGGCCTTTGGAATCGCCACGCAGGGCTCGACGCGCCCGTCCCTCACGCTGGGACGTTCACGGCTCCAGTTTTTTTTCGCCGGTTGGAGCACCTTGCGCAGTCCCAGGCGAGCCTTGTAAAGAATCGCCGACACGCGGGGAAGATTCTCAGGCGTGAACTCCGGCCCGAAGACATGCGCTCCCATCGAAAATGTTGTGTTTCCGGCAACGCTGGTCGCGCGCTTCACCTGCTCCGGCGTCCGGTCCTTTTGCACTTGGAGAATGGTTTCCAAATCCGCCATTCCGGCGGGCGAGTCATCGGACGGCGGCGGGGGAAGTTGCGCGACGATGTCCATCGGATCCCTGGTGTAAAACGGCGCGTCGTCCGCGAAAAGCGCGGCAGGGAAAAACAATGTCGCGGAGATGACCGCCGCGTGGAATGCGTGTTTCAGATTCATGCTCGGGTAATGATGAGGGTTAATAAAAAACGCGCCACGTTACCAAGCGGAAGGGCCGAACCAAACCTTTATTCCAGTGAATGCGTTGATTTGCGGAGGACGATTGCGGGCGCGGCGTCACGCGGTTGCGAAACCAAATTGTAGGGGCGCACCTTGCGTGCGCCCTGACGTTAGCCCGCTTTGTGCGAATGTTAGCTGCGGTTTTCCGCAAACGAGGGCGCACGCAAGGTGCGCCCCTACGAAACACATCCGGATTCACCCCGCGCTCACCGTCTGCAAATCGTAGAGGTTTTTGTAGACGGGGCTGTCTTGGTAGAGCTCGGCGTGGGTGCCGGTGGCGATGATGCGGCCTTGGTCGAGGACGAGGATTTTGGTCGCGTTGCGAATCGTGCTGAAACGGTGCGCGATGATGAACGTCGTCTTGCCGCGGGTGAGCTCCTCGAGCGCGCCTTGCACTTGCGCCTCGGACTCGGTGTCGAGCGCGCTGGTGGCCTCGTCGAGTATCAGGATGGGCGCGTTGCGAAGGAACGCGCGCGCGATGGCGATGCGCTGGCGTTGTCCGCCGGAGAGCCGGTCGCCGCGCTCGCCGACAATGGTGTCCCAGCCTTCGGGAAGTCCGGTGATAAATTCAAACGCATAGGCGCGGCGGGCCGCCTCCTCGACCTCGGCGCGCGAGGCATCGGGGCGCCCGAGCAGGATGTTGTTGTAAATGGTGTCGTTGAAAAGAATGGGTTGCTGCGAGACGAGCGCGATGTGACTGCGCAGGTCGGCGAGCGAGGCTTTGCGAAGGTCGATTCCGTTGAGCGTGATGCGGCCGGAGGTGACGTCGTAGAAGCGCGGGATGAGGTTGATGAAGGTGCTCTTGCCCGCGCCGGTGGCCCCGACTAGCGCGACGATTTCCCCGGTGCGAATGCCGATGCTGACATCCTTGAGGATGGGATTTTCCGGGTCGTAGCCGAACGTGACGTTTTCAAAGGCGACATCGCCCCCGCCGGCGGGAATGGGCGCCGGGGTTGCGGGCGAGGCGACTTCGATGGGCGAGTAGAGAACCTCCTCGATGCGGTTGAGCGCGGATTCGCCCTGGCGGATGCGGTTGTTGAGGCCGCCGAGTTTTTTGATGGGCGTGTAGGCGAAATAGAGCGCGCCGATGAGCGCGATGACGGATTCCTGGTCCAGGCCGCTGCCGTGGATTTGGTAGATGGCAAGGGAAATGCCGAAGGCGGCGACGACCTCGATGATGGGCGAGAGCATCTTGTCGTATTTGACGACCTTCAGTTGAAGTTTAAAAAACTTCCGCACTTGCTGGCGGAAGCGGGAGATTTCGCGCTGTTCGAGATTGTAGGCGCGGATGTCGCGCGGCGACTGGAGGCTTTCGGTGAGGATGGCGTTGAGCTCGCCCGCCTGGCCGAGCATCGCCTGGGATTTGCGCAGGGTTTTTTTGCCCACGTAGCGAATGGGAAGAATGCAGAGCGGCACCACCAGGAGGCAGGCGAGGAAGTGCAGCACCTCGGGATGCTGCAAGGTTTCCCAAACAAGATAACCCATGGCGCCGATGAGCGTGAAGGGCTGGATGAGAATGTCGTTGGTGGCCTCGACGATCACGCCCTTGACGACCGTGGTGTCGTTTGAAACGCGGCTGATGAGATCGCCCGACTTGTGTTTGCGGAAATAGTCGAGATGCAGAAACTGCAAGTGCGCGAAGATGTCGGCGCGTATGGACTCGAGGACGCGCAGGCCGGCGTAGTTGAGCAGGTAGGCGTTGAGAAACTGGCTGATGCCGCGTATCGAAAACGTCACCGGAAGCAGGAAAAGCGCGACAATGAGGACGTATTGCTCGGGCACGATGATGGCGGGCATCCACGAGGCCTCCTCGCCGGACAAAAGCACAAGCGGAGTGACGCCCTCGCCGGTGTCGGGGAAAAGCGCGGGCAGCACTTTTTTCAGCATGAACGGAATCCCGAAACCGCTCGAGATGCCGAAACAGATGCCGAAGAAAATGCCGCCGATAAAGGGCCAGCGGACTTGCTTGAGGTGCGAGTAATAGGGAATGAAACGCTTCATGCGGCGGTTTGCTATGACGTGAATTGCCGCACACGCTGAACGATCCCGCCAGCGGGCGCGAGATGAGATTTCGCAAAAGGAGGATTGTTTTTTAACCACGGATTACACGGATTTGCACGGATGCAGACTCCGCTGTTTTGTATTTATCCGTGATAATCCGTGTAATCCGTGGTCGGTATTTTTTGTGTTCGTTTTGATGTGGATGTGTGACGTCTTGCGGGCCCCAAAAAACTCTGCGGGCCTCCGTGCTCCTTTCTGCTGTTTGAAAATCACCGTGTTTGTGAATAAATAATGGCAATGAAAACGACATCCGCATGTTGATTTTGTTTTTTCGATGCGTAACCATACGCCGCATGTCCAAGTTTACCCGCCGCGATTTTCTCCGCACCGGTATCGCCGGTTCCGTTTTGCTCTCAACAGGCTTGCGCGGTTCGGCATCCGCGCCATCCGTCGCGATCACCGCCGGGCCGCGGCGCGCCCGCAATGTCATCCTGCTCGTGTCCGACGGCATGAGCCTCGGCACGCTCACGATGACGGAGCGCTACCTGCGCCGTTTCGAAAACCGCGGCACGCACTGGCTCGGGATGTATAAAAAATATCCCAATGTCCGCCGCGCCCTGATGGACACCTGCTCGGCCAACGCGCTCGTGACCGATTCCGCCGCCGCCGCGTCGGCGTGGGGCTGCGGCCACAAGGTCAAAAACGGCGCGCTCAACCAGACTCCCGACGGGCGCCTGCACAAGCCCATCCTGCGCCTCGCGGCCGAGGCGGGCATCGGCACCGCGCTTGTCACCACGGCGCGCCTCACGCATGCCACGCCCGCGGGTTTTGGCGCGTCGATCGAGTCGCGCGTGGACGAGGGCGACATAGCGATCCAGTATCTCGACGCGCGCTACGACGTGTTGCTCGGGGGCGGCGTGCGTTTTTTTGATTCCGAAAAACGCAACGACGAGCGCGACCTCCTCATCGAGTATTCAAACAACGGATACAGTGTGTTGCGCAACCGCGAGGAGCTTTTGGCGTCGAACGGCGGGCGGCTGCTCGGTGTGTTTGACGACGACCACCTGCCATACGCGATTGACCGGAAGGCGGACGCGGCGCTCAAGGAGTCGATTCCGTCGCTCTCCGAGATGGCGCGCGCCGCCATCGCCCGCATGGCAGGGCACCCCGGCGGCTTCCTCATGCAAATCGAGGGATCGGGCGTGGACTACGCCGCGCACGCCAACGACATCGGCGCGCTGATACACGAAATGATTGACTTCGACGACGCCGTGGGCGCGGCGCTTGAGTTTGCCGCCGGACGCGACGACACGCTGGTCATTGTCACGACCGACCACGGCAACTCGAATCCCGGCCTGAACGGAACCGGCGGCAGTTTCGACAGCCGCGGCGGCAGTTACGGCGACACGCAGAAGTGTTTTGACCGACTGGGCGATTTTTGCCGGAGCAACAGATGGGTGCGCTCGAAGATTTCCAAGAAGAGCTCGCCCGCGCAGATTCGCAACCGCGTGAAAACCGCGACCGGCATCGAGCTGCTCGACGACGAAATCGAACTGCTCATGCGGGCGTTGAAAAAGGACCCTGCGCCGCGCGAGGGATACCGCGTGCGCAACCGCGCCACGATTACGCTCGGCCAGTTGATGGCGAACTACACGTCGATTGGCTGGACCGGCATCGCGCACACCAGCGACCATGTGGAGCTGTCGGCGATCGGCCCCGGCAGCGAGCCCGTTTGCGGATTGATGCAAAACACGGAACTCTTCGGCGTCATGGCCGGCGCGTTGGGCCTCTCGCGAAGCGGCAAACAGGCCGCCGCTGCTTAGTAGGGGCGCACCTGGCGTGCGCCCTCGCGTCCGCCCGAGTTGGGGATGCGTTCGCAAACAGTTTTTCGCAAACGAGGGCGCGCCTTGCGTGCGCCCCCGCGGGGTTTTTTCGGCGCGGCGCGACTCCTGCGTCATGTTAAAAAGCAAGGCATGGGCGTGTCCCGGCCCGGCGGCTTGCCCTCGAGAGAATAAAATTGATACCCGCGCAAAACGCCCCCATCATCTTGGTCGCCTCCAACGTCAGTTCTGCTTTCGCCGTCAACGCCAAAAGGCGATGTCTCCCCGGTTTCGCCTTGTTCCTTGCAAGTCAAAAAACACGACAGGGTTTTGCCACAAGCCTGTCATAACAACCAAACACCATAAACCATCATGCCTCCGACACAAAAATCCATATTGGACGACAAGGCCAGGCTCGCCAAATTAATCGCAGAAACCGCCAAAAAAGCCGCACCCATGATCGACTCGGGAAAGTGGCTCGCCAAAAGTGACGCAGAGGAACTTGTCGTCCTGTGGGCCAAGGCGGGCGGCCTGAAACTTGTGAACGACACCGTCGCGGCGTTTGAGAAAACAAACGGAGTGTCGCCCGCCATACCGGACAAGCTTGTCAAATCGCTCGCGGATGGCGTCGCAAAACAATGCCCGTTCAAGGATTTGAACAGGTGGGTGGAGGACTACTTTTTCATCGAGTTTGCCGACTCGCATAAGGGGGACATATTGCTCATGAACGCCGAGGCGGTGACGGATGCCATGGACGGCGGGGGCGCGGGCGCCTTGAAACGAATAGTCAGGGATGCCGCCCGTGTTGCAATCGCAAGGAAGAAACCCATCAGGGCCGAGATCATTGCGGCCGCGTCAAAGGATTCCGCGTTCAAGAGCGTGGTTGCCAAAGCCGCGGTGGCCCTGTCAGAAATCGCCCATGCGGAAAGTCAGCGGGAGCGGGAGCAAAAAGAGCGGAAAGCGGCGGCCGAAAAACGCAAGAAACAGCAAGCCGTCATTGATGCGGCAATCAAGCAAGCCAAGGATGTGTTCACCAAGGACGCGGGAGCCTTGCATCGGCGGGTGGACGCCCTCGAGTCCATGTATAACGCCATCGTTAAGGAAAATAAGAACCCCTTGATCACCCCGCCAAAAGGTGTGTTGAATCAGGCCAACAACGCCAGGGCTGAACTCTCCAACCTTGCGCGATACAACAGCCAGGGGGACTTTGACGGTGTGATTTCATCGCGAAACAAAGCGTGCGAGCATATCATCAAGGGAACCCGCGAGCTCAGGGAATTTACGAAGAAGACGTGGACCTCGGTGGAGATACTTGAAACCGTTTGCAAGGGGGTTGAGATTTTTCGTGACGGCACCTTTGAGGTGCTGAAAATCCTCACTTCAATGAGAACCGGAGGCAGAGGCGATCCATTTACGGATGCCGGCATCGAGACAATAAAAAGCGCCTCGAATGAGCTGGGCAAAGTCTTCGCTGGAACAAGCAAGGGCTGGGCGTCGGCGCGCGACCAAGTATTTTATGACACAGCGAAGGAATTCATTGTCAGCGCGGCTTTCGGAGGGATTTTTGGCCAAACTTCGCTGGATAAAGTGTTCAGGAAATTCTCGCCCGATGTTGCCAAAATCCTTGCGCCTAAGTTTAGGCACGGCTGGCTCAAAAACGTCAGCCTCGCCGATCTTACCGAGTTTGTCGCGAAGGCAATGGACTCTTTGGCTGAAACCCTCATTACGGCAATAATGAAGGGGCTGGCCTCGATCACCGACGAGGGGAACTTGGTAAAGCACCTCGCAAACAAGGTGTATTCCCATCTCGAACAGATAATGAGCTTGAACATATGGCTGGACAAAAATTTTTATTTGCGCGTCGGCCATGCCCTGAAGGGGGACAAAATTTCGCAAAAAGACCTGGAGCGCATGCTCAATGACTCCTCCGTTCGAAAACTGATTGATGCGCACATTTCGAAGGCGCTGAAAGCGTCACCGGGAAAGGCAACGGCGGAGGGCATCGGCAATCTCATTGTGAGCAATCTCACGAGGGACAAAAAGTTCCGGGATCTGATGGAAAAGCAGCGAAGATAACACGGGCAAAAGCAAGCGTCCCGAATCGGGCGACCGTCCGCGATTTCGTAGGGGCGCACCTTGCGTGCGCCCTCGCGCCCGCCCGAGTTGGGGAAGCGTCCGCAAACAGTTTTTCGCGAACGAGGGCGCACGCCAGGTGCGCCCCCACGGGGATTTTCCGCCGCGACTCAATCCTTCGACGCCTTCACGTCGAGCGCATCGCGGAGGCCGTCGCCGAGGAAGTTTAGCGAGAAAATCATCAGCGAAAAAATCGCCGCCGGATACATGAGCTGCCAGCTGTATTCCTCCATGACTTCAGAGCCTTCTTTTATCAGCACGCCGAGCGAGCTGATCGGCGGCTGCACGCCGAGGCCGAGATAACTCAGGAACGCCTCAAGCAGCATCACCGACGGAATCGTGAGCGTGATATACACAATCACCGGCCCGAGGATGTTCGGCAGGATGTGGCGGAAAATAATGCGCCGCCTTCCAAATCCGAGCGAACGCGCCGCCTCGATGAACTCCATGCGCTTGATCGCCATGACTTGCGAGCGCACGATGCGCGCCATGGTCAACCATTCGACCGCGCCGATCGCCGCGAAAAGCAATATCAAGTGCCGCCCGAAAAGCACCATGAGCAGAATCACGAAAATCGTGAAGGGCAGCGAATACATGATGTCCACGACGCGCATCATGAAGGCGTCGAGCTTGCCGCCGAAAAATCCAGCGATGGCGCCGTAGGTCACGCCGATGATGAGCGCGACGGCGGTCGCGGCGAGCCCGACGCCGAGCGAGATGAGTCCGCCCCAGCAGAGGCGCGCGAAGAGATCGCGTCCGAGCTTGTCGGTGCCGAGCAGGTGGTGGTTGCGCGAATACTGGTTGTCGCCGATGCGGATTGTTTTGCCGCCGAGAAGCGCGGCGCGCAGCGCCTGCGATTCGGGCGCGTCGGTGAACACGCCCTCGTCGTCGAGCATTTCAAACGTCGCAAAATCATACGGGCTGTCGTCGGGTGTGACGCGGATGCCGATGGAGCCGGGCGCGGCGTTGGCGAGGTAGATGTTTTGATCGTAATAGGGTTGTCCGAAAAGCCAGCCGCCAATGCAGATGAGGACGAGCGCCAGCATGACGCCGGCGCCGAAGAGCGCGAGGTGGTTTTTGCGCAGTCGCAGCCATGCGTCGTGCCAGAGCGAGCTGCCTTTTTCAAGCGGCTCGGCGGCGGCGTGTGTGAGCGGTGCGGCGGCGGACATTTTTTTGGCAATTTTTTTCAACCGCGAATGGACGCGAATGAACGCGAATAAACCACGGCAAATGGAAAACGCGTTCGGCCGGGTTTGTGATTATTCGGAACAGGTTCAATACCTCGGGGCTTGCCCCGAGGATCTTTATTCGCGTTCATTCGCGTCCATTCGCGGTTCTTTTTGTTTGGAATCATGGTCAGTTTTCGAGTCGCACCTTCGGGTTCATCCACGCCTGCACGATGTCAACGAGGAGGTTGAGCGTCATGATGAGCGTGGCGTAGAGGATCACGGTGCCGAGGATCATGAAGTAGTCGCGGTTGAAGGCGCTGTTCACGAACTCGCGGCCGAGGCCGGGAATCTGGAAGATCATTTCAATGACAAACGACCCGGTGAGGATGTTTGCCACCGCGGGGCCGAGATAGGACACGACGGGCAGCAGGCCGCCGCGCAGCGCGTGGCGGAAAACAACGCGCGCCTCCGACGCGCCCTTGGCGCGCGCGGTGCGGATGAAATCCTGGTTGAGCACCTCGAGCATTCCGCCGCGCGTGAGCCGCACGATGGGCGCGGCGTAGGCGAGGCCGAGGATGACACAGGGCAGCACGCGATCCTGCGGCGTATACCAGCCGGACGCGTTGAACCAGTGCAGATTGAGCGCGAAGATGAGCACAAACAGCGGCCCGACGACAAACGTGGGCACGGCGAGCCCAACCATGCCGAACGTGGACGCGGCGTAATCGACCCAGGTGTTGTGCCGGAGCGCGGCGACGACGCCGAGCGAGATGCCGATGCCGAGCGCGATGAGCAGCGAGGGCGCGCCGAGCTGGATGGAGACGGGGAGTTTTTCGGCGATGATCTCGTTGACGGTGCGGTTGGCGTATTTGTAGGACGGGCCGAAGTCCATGCCGAGCCCGGCCTTGAGGTCGATGACGCCGCCGCCGGAAAAGAGCAGGGTGGGGCGGAAGGTTTTCGGCATCACGTCCAGGAGGTATTTGCGGTATTGCCACCAGAGGGGCTTGTCGAGGTTGTAGTAGGCTTTCATGTTGGCCTCGATTTCGGGCGTGGTGGATTTTTCCGCGGTGAACGGCCCGCCCGGCGCGAAGCGCGACATGAAAAACGTCGCCGTGACGATGACAAACAACGCGAGCAGCGTCTGCAGGAATCGTGAAATGAAAAAACGTGTCATCGGTTGGAGTGAGGCGGGAGCGGCGCCAATGCCGCAAAACTGAAAGCCGCAAATAAGACACGCTCAATGCGGCGGCGTGAAGAAGAAAGTTTCACGGGGCAAGTTTTCGTGGATGGACGCGTCCGGACGCCTTGCCGCAACTTGGATTTATTTCGAATTACGCCCCAAACGCGGCACGTGGCATAAAAGGCCTTGCATGAGGTGGGGGCGGCATTACGTTTGCCGCTTCCGGCTGAAAATTGTCATTTTTACTACGATGGTTACTGCAAACAAAGAAGCGACTTACAACTCGGCGATCGAGGGCGACATCGTCGTCACGCGCATTGATGCGGTGATCAATTGGATACGCTCCAACTCGATCTGGCCCATGCCGATGGGACTCGCTTGCTGCGGCATCGAGCTCATGGGGGCCGGCGGGGCGCGCTTCGACATTGCCCGCTTCGGCGCCGAGGTGATGCGCTTTTCGCCGCGCCAGTCGGACTGCATGATCGTGGCCGGCACGGTGACTTACAAGATGGCCCCGCACATCCGCCGCATTTATGACCAGATGGCGTCGCCGAAATGGGTGATCGCCATGGGCGCGTGCGCAAGCACCGGCGGCATGTATCGCAGCTACTCGACCATGCAGGGCGTGGACCGGATTTTGCCAGTCGATGTTTACATCAGCGGCTGCCCGCCGCGTCCGGAGGCGATTCTCGATGCGCTCATCAAGATGCAGGAAAAAATCCGCCGCGAACCTTCCGCCAGGATGCTCTTCAAGGAGGAACACAAGGGGTAGGGTTCAGAGGCCGGAGAACCAGAAAGCCAGAATGCCAGAGGCCAGATAAGAGACCAAGGATTCAGAAATAATTCTCAAAAAATGTCCGACGCAATTTCCGAAACAAACACCACCGCGACTTCCGGGATCGTCGCCACTTTGCGCGAGAAATTTCCGCAAAGCGCGGAGAAGATCACACCGCGCGCCTCCGCCGACCATCCCGCGGTGAACGTGCCCGCCGACGCCGCGATGGCGATTCTCACGTATCTGCGCGACGAGCACGGTTACGAAATGCTTTCGGATTTGACGGCGGTCGATTGGGCGGAGGGCGCGTCGCCGCGCTTCACCGTCGTGTGGCATTTGCTTTCGGTTACGATCAATCCCGGCGTGTGCCTGCGTGTCGCGGCCGATTGCGCGAGCGACACCGAGCCGGAAATGCCCAGCGTCGCGGGCATCTGGCCCGCCGCGAACTGGCACGAGCGCGAGACGTTCGACATGTTCGGCATCGTTTTCACCGGCCATCCCGATTTGCGCCGCATCCTCATGTGGGACGGCTATCCGCACCATCCGTTGCGCAAGGAATTCCCGCTCGCCGGCATGGACGACGAGCTGCCCGATCCGGAGGTCGAGGCCGAAACGAAAGCCCGGCTTATTGCCGCCCCGATGGCCGGCGGCCCGTTTGTCGCCTCCACCGGAAACCTCAACCTCGCCGAGTCCGAGCCGCGCGCAAAGGACCAAAGCTGGAGCGAGGAGAATCCAAAGCCTGAAAACCTGAAAGCCTGAAGGCTGAAAAAAAACAGAAGGCCAGAAGCCAGAAAGCCAGAGGCCAGAAAACCAGCACCAAGCCATTTAAAATCCAACACCACCGAAGCTCCGAAAATTTCAGCCTTTCAGTCCTTCAGTCTTTCAGCCTTTCCCTCATGCCCACCGAATACACTTTTCAGGACAACGCCGCCAAGAACGCCAGCGCCGCCGCTGTCGCCGCCGGCCACTTGCCCGACGACGCGCCCATTTTTGACACCGAAAAAATGTCACTCTCGATGGGGCCCTCGCATCCATCGACGCACGGCGTGCTCCGGCTCCAGCTCGAACTCGACGGCGATGATGTTTCCCATTGCGATCCGGTCATCGGCTACTTGCACCGCGGCGACGAAAAAATCGCCGAGAACATGACCTACAACCAGTTCGTGCCCTACACGGACCGGCTCGATTACCTCGCCCCGCTCGCCAACAATGTCGCCTATGTCCTCGCCGTCGAAAAACTCGCCGGCCTGAAAGTCCCGCCGCGTTGCGCCGCGATTCGCGTGCTCGTCGCCGAGCTCGCCCGCATATCGTCGCACCTGCTCGGCTACGGATCGTTCGCGATGGATACCGGCGCGTGGACGCCCTTCCTCTACCAGTTCACCGAGCGCGAAAAACTTTACACGCTTTTCGAGGAGCTGACCGGCGCGCGCCTGACCACCAGCTACACGCGCATCGGCGGCGTCACCCGCGATCTGCCCGAAGGCTGGCTCGGACGTGTCAGCGATTTTTGCGACCAGTTTCTCCCGCGCCTCGAGGAGATGCTCGCGATGCTCACGCGCAACAAAATCTTCATGGACCGCACCGTCGGCGTCGCCGTCATTTCGAAGGAGGACGCGCTCGCCTACGGGCTCACCGGGCCGAACTTGCGCGGCTCCGGCATCAGCTTCGACCTGCGCAAGGACAAACCCTACAGTGGCTACGAACAATACGAGTTCGACGTGCCCGTCGGCACCGTGGGCGATTGTTACGACCGCTATCTTTGCCGCGGCGAGGAAATGCGCCAGTCCGTGCGCATCGTCCGCCAGATTATCAAAAACATGCCCGACGGCCCCTGGTATGCGGACGACACCGAGGAGGCGCGCCGCATTTTTGCGCCGCCCAAGGACAAGGTGCTCACGAAAATGGAGGAGTTGATCAACAACTTCATGATCACGACCACCGGCCCGCAGATTCCTCCTGGCGAGGCGTATTTCGAGGCGGAAAATCCCAAGGGCGCGCTCGGTTTCTACATCGTGAGCAAGGGCGGCGGCGTCCCGTGGCGCATGAAAATCCGCAGCCCGTCGTTCTGCACGCTCTCGATTTTACCCAAGCTCTGCAAGGGAGTGATGATGACCGACATCGTCGCCATCCTCGGCTCGCTCGACTTCGTCATGGGCGACTGCGACAGGTAAACAAAAACATTTCAACCACGGAGCCCACGGAGTCCACGGAGATAACCAACCGCAGATGAACACAGATAAACACAGATTTTCAGTCCGGCAAAACGGCGTAAATTTCAGTCGCGTTTATCCGTGTCCATCTTCGGTTAAAAAGGTTTTTCCTTTATGCTTCTTCGTGTCCTCCGTGGTTAACCCAATTTGTATTTTCTGATGAAACCGGAGACGAACAATGGCTAAATCCAAACAAGACACCATTACCGTCCAGGGGACTGAAGTCGTGCTGTATTCGGCGGCGGCGGGTGCTTACGTTTCATTGACGGACATAGCCCGGCACAGAAACGCCGTGGAGCCTTTTTCCATTATCAACAACTGGATGCGCAGTCGTGCCACAATCGAGTTCATCGGTCTTTGGGAAAAACTAAACAACCCCGCTTTTAAACCTATCGAATTCGAGAGGTTTAGAATGGAGGCGGGAAGCAACTCTTTTGTGCTTTCGCCGCAGCGATGGATTGCGTCCACAAACGCTATTGGCATTGTTTCCAAGTCAGGCAGGTATGGCGGCACTTATGCGCATGTGGATATTGCGTTTGAATTCGCTTCGTGGATTTCGTCCGAATTTAAGCTATACCTGATTACCGAGTTTAAGCGCCTGAAAATTGAGGAAAGCGGGCATCAACGGTTGGAATGGAGTCTGCGGCGCACCATTTCCAAAATCAATTACCGCATCCATACCGACGCCATAAGCGAGCGGATAATTCCGGCTGCCGTGACCAAGGAGCAAGCCGCCGCCATTTATGCGTCAGAGGCGGATTTGCTCAATGTCGCGCTTTTTGGCAAGACCGCCGCCCAATGGCGCGCCGCCAATCCTGCGCTCGCCAAAAAGGAGAGCATTCGCGACGGCGCCACGCTCGAACAACTCGTCGTCCTTTCAAACATGGAAAGCATAAACGCGCTTCTGATACGCCAAGGTCTTTCCCAAAGCGAACGTCTGGTGCAACTAAACACCACCGCCATCGCACAAATGAAGTCGTTGCTAGGAGCCAGCGGTTTGAAAAGGCTAAAGTAAAGCATCATCCTCTTAATCTGTTTCCCACTCGCTACCCGCCACTTTTTTCCACCTGATGAATCTCAAACCCGAAACGCTCAAACAAATCGACGAGGTCATAACGCACTACGCCGCCAAGCGCAGCGCCACGCTGCCGTTGTTGCACCTCATACAAGAGGACATCGGGCACATCCCCGACGAAGCCATCGAGTGGGTTGCCGCCAAGCTGGAGCTCGAGCCGATCAATGTTTACGAAGTCGTCACCTTTTACCCGATGTTCAAGCGCAAGCCCGTCGGACGCCGCCACATCAAGGTCTGCCGCACGCTCTCCTGCGCGCTGATGGGCAGCTACAAGGTTTGCGACACCTTCAAAAAAGAATTCGGCGTTGAACTCGACGAAGTCACGCCCGACGGCGAGGTGACGATCGAGTTTGTCGAATGCCTCGCCAGTTGCGGCACCGCCCCCGTCGTGATGATCAACGAAACCCTCCACGAAAACGTGGACGAGCAGAAAGCCGTTGATCTCGCGAACGAGATCAAAAAGGAGTCAGGAGTCAGGAGTCAGGAGTCGGAAGCCAAACCATAAGACCTCGAAAACGCATACAAACAATCGCGCGCACCAAAATACCATGTCCAAACTCCCCTCAATCTTTCGCCATCCGAAGTTCCGTCTCCTGACTCCTGACTCCTGACTCCTGTATTCTGTGTTCTGACTCCTGTATTCTTTTTCTCCCATGCAACAACGCCGCATCATTTTTAAGCACATCGACGAGCCCGGTTACTCCAACGACCTCGCGTGCTACCAGCGCAACGGCGGCTACGATGTCCTCCGCAAGGCCGTCGCCCGCCCTCCCGCCGAACTCATTGACGAGGTCAAGAAATCCGGTGTCCGCGGACGCGGTGGCGCGGGTTTTCCCGCCGGCGTGAAGTGGAACCTCGTCGATCGCAAATCCGGCAAGCCCATCTACCTCGTCGTCAACGCGGACGAATCCGAACCCGGCACGTTCAAGGACCGCTACATCATCCACCAGGACCCTCACCAGCTCATCGAGGGCACGATGATCACCTGCTTCGCGAACAACGTGAAGCAAGCCTACATCTACATCCGCGGCGAAATGCCCGAAGGCGCGCGCATCCTCGAGCGCGCCATCGCCGAGGCGCGCGCCGCAAACCTCGTCGGCCCGAATATCCTCGGCACCGGTTACTCGTGCGAAATCTACGTGCACCGCGGCGCCGGCGCCTACATCTGCGGCGAGGAAACCGGCCTCATCGAATCGCTCGAAGGCAAGCGCGCCAACCCGCGCATCAAGCCCCCGTATTTCCCCGCCGTCCTCGGCCTCTACCAGTGTCCGACCATCGTCAACAACGTCGAGACCATCTGCCACGTAAAACACATCATCGACATGGGCGGCGAGGCCTTCGCAAAAATCGGCACGCCCAACAATACCGGCACGCGCATCTACTGCGTCTCCGGCCACGTGCAACGTCCCGGCTACTACGAATTCGAGTGCGGCAAAATCACACTCGGCCAGCTCCTCAACGACGTGTGCGGCGGCCCGCGTCCCGGCCGCGCGTTCAAGGCGGTCATTCCCGGCGGCTCCTCGTCGAAAATCCTTCGCTTCGGCGAAACCTTCACGCTCAAAAACAAGGACGGCTCCACGCGCACGCTCGCCGTCGAGGACATCCCGATGGACTTCGACACACTCGCCGCGTGCGGCACGATGGGCGGCTCCGGCGGCGTGATTGTGATGGACGACACTGTCAACATGGTCGAGGCGCTCGCCAACATAAACGCCTTCTACGCGCACGAATCCTGCGGCCAGTGCACGCCCTGCCGCGAAGGCTCGCTCTGGATGAAGCGCATCACCGCGCGCATGGTTCACGGCGCCGCCCGCGCCGAGGACGCCGCGCTGTTGAAAAACGTCGCCGACCAAATTCCCGGCCGCACGATTTGCGCGATGGGCGAGGCCTGCGCCTGGCCCACGCAAAGCTACGTTGAAAAATTCCCCGAGGATTTCGGCAACTATTACGAAACAAAGAAAACACCGAGAGGAGCGGACTGCGTTCCGTTAATCTAAAATTCGACCATTGATATGCCAACGATGATTCAAAAAGGAGTCAGGAGTCAGGAGTCGGGAGTCAGGAGGGAAACCTCCGGCTTCGAGGGCTCGAGGGCTCCCTCGCGCACTTTTGAGGATTTGATCGTCTGGCAAAAGGCGCATGCGTGGGTGCTTGGAGTTTACCGGCTGAGCGCGAAGTTTCCATCACACGAACTCTACGGGCTGACCAGCCAGCTGCGGCGCGCCGCGGTTTCCATTCCCGCCAACATTGCCGAGGGCTATAAAAAAACAGGCGCGGCGGACAAACGCCGCTTCTTCAACATCGCCCAAGGCTCGCTTGAGGAGTGTCGTTACTATCTCATCCTGACGCGCGACCTGAACTACGGTGACACCACCGAACTCAACCATCAACTAGCCGAGATCAGCCGCCTGCTCACCGCCTACACCAACGCCATCCAAGCGCCCTCCCCATGAAATTCCCCTCAATCTTTCGCCATCCGAAGTTCCGGCTCCTGACTCCTGACTCCTGACTCCTGTATTCTATTTCTTCTTCTTCTTTTCTTCTCTTCCACCAATGTCCGCACCAACAGCCACCGCCGCCACCCCCGACCTCGTCACCGTCAACATCGACGGTCGCGACATCGCCGTTCCGCGCGGCACAAACGTCGTCGAGGCCGCGCGACTCCTCGGCGTCAACGTGCCGCATTATTGCTACCACCCGAAACTCCCCGTCGTCGGAAACTGCCGCATGTGCCTCGTCGAAATGGGCGTGCCCGCCGTCGATCGCGAAACCCGGCAGCCCGTCATCGACCCCGCCACCGGCAGGCAAAAAATCAACTGGATGCCCAAGCTCCAAATCGGCTGCGGCACCAACGCCACGCCCGGCCTCCACATTCGCACCGCCACGCCCGCGGTGCGCCAGGCGCGCGAATCCGTTACGGAATTCCTCCTCGTCAACCACCCGCTCGACTGCCCCATTTGCGACCAGGCCGGCGAATGCGATTTGCAGGAGCAAGCCATCGCCTACGGGCGCGGTCGCTCGCGCTACATCGAGGATAAAAACGTAAAACCCAAGCACACGCAGCTCGGCCCGCGCGTCATGCTCGACGACGAGCGCTGCATCCTCTGCTCGCGCTGCATTCGTTTCACCAAGGAAATCGCGAAGGACGACGTGCTCGGTTTCATCGACCGCGGCAGCCACTCGACGCTCACCTGCTATCCCGGCAAACAACTCGCCAACAACTACTCGCTCAACACCGTCGATATCTGCCCCGTCGGCGCGCTCACCTCGACCGATTTCCGCTTCAAGATGCGCGTCTGGTTTCTCAAGCAAACCAACAGCATCGACACCGAATCGAGCGCCGGCGCCAACACCGTCGTCTGGTCGCGCGAAGGCCAAATCTACCGCATCACCCCGCGCCGCAACGACGAGGTCAACGACACCTGGATGCCCGACAGCGGACGCCTCCTCTACAAACAAGTCCGCGCCGAAAACCGACTCACCACCGAGACGCCGCTCGCCGAACTCATCGCGCAAGCCAAATCCCTTCTCACTGGCGCGGTAGCGCCCGGATCGAGTGGCATGGGCGACTCGCCCATGGGGTCGGGTGGCATGGCCGACCCGGCCATGCGAACAGGCGCCGCCGCGCCAAGCACGGACGAGTCGTCCGTGCCACACAACCCTCACGGGCGAGTCGCCCGTGCCACGCAATCCATCGCCTTGGTCGCCTCCGCCCGCAGCACGATGGCTGAGCAATACCTCTGCAAAAAAATCGCCGACCAGCTCGGCATCCCCGCCGGCTCGATCCACGTCCCCGCGCACCTCGGCCAGGGCGACGGGCTTCTCGTTTCCGCCGACCGCACGCCGAACACGCGCGGCGCGCTCCTCTGCGGCCTCGCCACCGGGCTCCCCAAGCAGCAACTCACGCAACTCGCCGCCGACATCGACGCCGGGAAAATCAAGACGCTCCTCGTCATCAACGAAGACCTCGCCGAAGCCGGCATCACGTCCGAACAGCTCGCAAAAGTTTCCATCATCTATCTCGGCACGCACGCCAACGCCACCAGCGCCGCCGCGAAAGTTGTCATCCCCACGCAAACCGTGTTCGAGAAAGACAGCAGTTTTGTGAACCAGCAGTTCCGCCTGCAACGCTCCAAGGCCGCCATCCCCGGCCATCCCGGCACCCACAACGACCTCGTCGTCCTCTCGCATATTCTCGTGGGCCTCGGCGGGCACGATTTTGCCGGCAGCCCCATCGCCGCCTGGAGCCGCCTCTCCGAGGAAACCCCGGAACTCGCCGGTCTCGACTACCTGACAATCCCCGAAACCGGCCGCGTCCTCGACTCCACCCGTTTCGCCCACCTCGCCTTCCCCGAAACCGAGGGACTGCACTACAAGCCTGCCGCGGAGCGGCAGGAGGAGTCAGGAGCCAGAATGCAGGAGTCAGAAGCCAGACCATAAAACTGCAAAAAACGCGCGCACAACAATCACACGCCGACAAAACACCATGTCCCAATTTAAATCAAACCTTCGTCAGCCGAAGCTCCGACTCCTGACTCCTGGCTCCTGACTCCTGTATTCTTTCCAGCATTCTTTCCAAAATGATCGACTTCTATTTCAGCCTGCCAGACATCGTCCGCTACCTCATCCAAGGGATTGCGGTGATCTGTTTTCTCTTTCCCGTTGGCGCCGCCTGCTCGATGGCCGAGCGCAAAGTCGCGGCGTGGGCGCAGGATCGCCCCGGCCCCAATCGCGCGCGCCCGTGGCTGCTCGCGCGGATTCCGATCATCGGCCCGATCCTCGGATACTTTGGCATCTTCAACCTCATGGCCGACGGCGGCAAACTCCTCTTCCGCGAGGACATCATCCCCGGCCACGTCAACAAATTCTACTTCGTCATGGCGCCCATCGTGGCCATGACACCCGCGCTCTCCACGATCGTGTTTGTGCCCTTCGGCGCGTATCTTGACAGCGCCGGACAAATCCTTCCCGTGATGCTCGCCAACGTCGACATCGGCATCCTCGGCGTTTTCGCGCTCGCCTCGCTCAGCGTGTATTCGCTCATCCTCGCCGGCTGGGCGTCGAACTCCAAGTATCCGTTCCTCGGCGCCATTCGCGCCAGCGCGCAACTCATCTCCTACGAGCTCTCCATGACGCTCGCCGTCGTGCCCGTGCTCCTCTGGATCAACGCGCCCGGCACCACCGGCTCGCTCAGCCTCGTGCGCGTGGTCGAGTTCCAAAGCCAGCCCGGATTTTGGGGCGGCATGTGGTTTGTGTTTATCATGCCCGTCTCGGCCTTCATCTTCCTCATCACGATCTTTGCCGAGACCAACCGCCAGCCGTTCGACATGCCCGAGTCCGAGGCCGACCTTGTCGGCGGTTACCACACCGAATACGGCTCCTACAAATGGTCGCTCTTCTTTGTCGCCGAGTATTGCCAGATGATCGTTGGCTCGGGCATCTTCGTCCTGCTCTTCCTCGGCGGCTGGAATCCGCTCCCGTGGATACCGCTCGCCGACCTGGTCAACTGGCTGCACGACCTCCTGCACTGGCAATGGCTCCTGCACCCGATCTTCGTCGGCCTGCTCTCGATTGGCATCTTTGTCACAAAAGTGCTCATCTTCATCTTCATCTTCATGTGGGTGCGCTGGACGCTCCCGCGCTTCCGCTACGACCAAGTCATGCGCATCGGCTGGCAGCGCCTCCTCCCGCTCTCCATCGCCAACCTCGTGGTCTACATAATCGCCATCGCGCTTCTGCAAAAGTAAAACCGCCGCCACTCGTAAAAATTTCCAATCAGACTCATCCGCCCGATCGGGCCAATCCGTCCACTCAATTCCGCATTCCGAACTCCGCATTCCGCATTTCCCATGTCCGTCATCCAAGTCCAACGCAAACCGCTCTCGCTCGCCGAGCGCACATACATCCCGCAAATCCTGTCGGGCATGAAGACGACGATGAAGCACATCGTCGCCAAGCCGGTCACGGTGAACTACCCCGAGGAGCGTCCGGAAATCCCGCCCGGCTACCGCGGCGTGCCCACGCTTGTGCGCGACCCGCACGGACGCGAAAAATGCGTCTCGTGCCAGCTCTGCGAATTCGTTTGCCCGCCCAAGGCCATTCGCATCACGCCCGGCGAAATCCCCGCCGATTCGCCCAACGCCCACGTCGAGAAAGGCCCGAGGGAATTCGAGATCAACATGCTCCGCTGCATCTATTGCGGCCTCTGCCAGGAAGTCTGCCCCGAGGAGGCCATCTGGCTGCAAAACGTGTATTCATCCAGCGGATACACCCGCGCCGAAATGGTGAACAACAAGCAAAAACTCTACGAACTCGGAGGCACGCTCCCCGACACCCACCTCAAGTGGGACAAGAAGAAAGCCGCCGCTGAAAAGCATTAAAAGAAGGAGTCAGGAGTCAGAATACAGGAGTCAGCTTCAAACCATAAAAAGCCGCCCGCAACAATCGCACCAACAAAACGCCATGTCCAAATTTCCAGCAAGCCTTCGCCAGCCGAAGTTCCGACTCCTGACTCCTGACTCCTGACTCCTGTATTCCGTATTCCGATTCCCATATTCTTTTCCCATGCCCGCCATCCTCTTCTACATCTTCAGCGCCCTCACGCTTGCCGCCGCGATCGGCCTGGTCGCCAATCGCAACGCCGTCGCGTCCGCGCTCAGTTTTTTTGTCTGCCTGTGCGGCGTGTCCGTGCTCTTCGTGATGCTTGACGCCCACCTGCTCGCGTTCCTGCTCATCCTCGTTTACGCGGGCGCGGTCGTGGCGCTGTTCCTCTTCATCATCATGCTCCTCGACATGCACGGCGGGAAACGCCCCCCGTTCAAAAAGATGACCATAGTCGCCAGCTCCATTGCCGGCGCGCTCCTCATCTTCGGCGCGTTCTCGTTTTTCGCGCGCGGCCAGTTTTTGACCGACGAGCTCGCGCTCGCCCAAGCCCCCGCATTTTTCACCGACCTGAAAATCTACGGCGCGAAACTCTTCACCACCTACATGCTCCCCGTGCAACTCGTCGGTTTCCTCCTCCTCGTCGGCATGCTCGGCATCATCGTCATCAGCAAAAAGCATGAGGAAAAAGAGCCAGGAGACAGAATACAGGAGCCAGGAGACAAACCATAAAACCTCGCACACAACAATCGCACCAACAAAACGCCATGACCAAATTTTCATCAACCACGCGTCAACCGAAGCCCCGCCTCCTGACTCCTGTATTCTGACTCCTGACTCCTTTTTCCACCATGACCATCGGCCTTTATCATTACCTTGTGCTTGCCGTGACGCTTTTCGCCATCGGCTTCTTCGGGGTGCTCCTGCGCAAGAACACGCTCATCATTTACATGTGCCTTGAGCTGATGCTTGTCGCCGCGACGCTCGCGCTCGTCGCCTTCTCGCGCTTCAACGGCACCATCGAGGGCAACGTGTTTGTCTTCTTCATTCTCACCGTCGCCGCCGCCGAGGTGGCTGTCGGCCTTGCCATCGTCGTCGCCCTCTTCCGCCGCCGCGGCACCGTCGATGTCGCCAAACTCAACGCGTTAAAAAACTAAAGGAAAAGAAGTCAGGAGTCAGAATACAGGAGTCAGCTCCAAACCATAAAAAGCTGCGCACAACAATCACACCAACAAAACGCCATGACCCAATTTCCATCAACCACGCGTCAGCCGAAGTTCCGACTCCTGACTCCTGACTCCTGACTCCTGTATTCTGCATTCTACATTCTGCATTCCGTATTCTCATTCATTCCCGGTATGTCTCCCACACATCTCGCCCTTCTCACCCTGCTCGTGCCGCTCGCCTCGGCTGCGATCATCGCGCTCTTCCTGCGACGCTCCGGCACGCTTGCGCAAATTATCTCCGTCACGGCCTGCGCCGCGTATGCCGCCGCCGCGCTCATGCTCGCGTTCGGAGGTTCGCGCGAAACTGTCGTCAACACATCCTTCGACTGGCTGAGCATCGGTGAATTCACACTTTCGTTGGGGATCAAATTCGACGACCTAGCCGCGCTCATGCTCGTCATCGTCGCGATTGTCGGCCTGTGCGTTCACATCTTTTCCATCGGCTACATGCGCGACGACAAGGCGCGCGCGCGTTACTTCGGCGGCCTCTCGATCTTCATGTTTTCGATGACGGGCATCGTGCTCGCCGACAACCTTTTCATGATGTTCATATTCTGGGAACTCGTCGGATTCAGTTCCTGGCTGCTCATCAATCATTATCGCGAAAAACAATCCGCCGCCGACGCCTCCAAAAAAGCCTTCATCGTGAACCGCGTCGGCGACTTCGGTTTCCTCCTCGGCATCATCGCGTGCTATTACGTTTTCGGCACAACCAATCTCACCGAAATGTCCGCGAAAATCGCCGGGGGCGCGGCCGTTGCCACCTGCATTCCCCTTGCACTCTTCTGCGGTGCGGTCGGCAAGTCGGCGCAATTCCCGCTGCACGTCTGGCTGCCAGACGCGATGGAAGGCCCCACGCCAGTCTCCGCGCTCATCCACGCCGCGACGATGGTTGCCGCTGGTATCTACATGCTCTGTCGCGTCGAGCCGATCTTCGCCGCCGTGCCCGCCGCGCTGAACGTCGTCATGTGGATCGGTGTCATCACCGCGCTCTACGCCGCCCTTTGCGCCATCACGCAAAGCGACATCAAAAAAGTCCTCGCATACTCCACGCTCTCCCAACTCGGCTACATGGTTGCGGCGTTTGGACTGGGGGGGGCTTATATTCCAACAGGTGTGGCCACTGCGAACACTATAGAGCTGGCAATTTTTTTGAATGCTGGCGTTGCCGCTGCAATGTTCCACCTGACCACGCACGCTTTCTTCAAAGCGCTTCTATTTCTCGGCTCTGGTTCGGTCATCGCGGGATGCCATCACGAGCAGGATATTTTCAAAATGGGTGGCATCCGCAAAAAGATGCCCGTGACGTTCATTGCGTTCACGATTGGCGTCTTCGCAATCATCGGCATGCCGTTTCTCGCGGGATTCTTTTCGAAGGATGCGATTCTCCTTCTTGCTATGGTAAATAACACGCCCGCTTTTATCATCCTCGGATTCACCGCGATCCTCACTGCTTTCTACATGGTGCGCATGTGGAAAATTACATTTTTCGGCGAGACTCGTAGTGAGGCTGCTTCGCATGCACACGAAAGTAGTCCGTCAGTGCTGCTTCCGCTTATTGTCCTTGCGGTTCTTTCAGTCGTTGCTGGCTACACGGCTATCTACGGCGGCGCGTTTAACGACGTCCTGCTCGATGTGCCGCAGACCCACGGCACCGCTCACACCATCATCCTCATCACCAGCATTGCCGTCATGCTCATCGGCGCTGGCGCGGCGCTGGCGTTCTACAAATCGGCGGCGACCGACACGTTGCGCGACCGCATTCCGGGCGTGTTCACCATCCTCACGCACCTCAAGGAAACGCCCGACCGCGTTTACAACTACTACGTCACAAAACTCCAGCAACGCTTCGCGCTTTTGCTGAACTTCCTCGACCAATTCCTCATTGGCGGACTGATCGTGCGCGGCCTTGCGGGGTTGACGGGTTTCTTCGGCCTCGGCGCGCGCGCGCTGCACGTCGGCAGCATCCACGCCTACGTCTATTGGTTCTTCATCGGCGTCGTCCTCATCTGGGCCTTCGCCACCGGCTTTCTGAGCTAAGCATTTTTCAAAACAGATTTTAACCACGGAGGACACGGAGCAACACAGAGATGAAAAAACAGAGCGATTCAAACTCGGGCAACAAACCTTCCTTTCTCCGCGCTCTCCGTGTCCTCCGTGGTTAATTAATTTTTCCCAAACCCACTTTCCATTTTCCGAATGAATCCATTCCCGATCGATCTTCTCCTTCTCTCGATAGCGACACCGCTGGCCGCCGCGCTTATCATCGCGTTCGGGCCGTCGCGGAAAATCGCGATGTTTCTCGCCTACATCGGCTTTTCGGTGCCGGCGCTCGTTGCGATCTATCTCGTCGGCAAGTTTGCCGGAATGCCGCTGCACCACGGCTACGCCTACTTCACCAGTTACGACCTGGGACTCGCCGCGTGGGGCATCAAGCTCACGCTCGGGCTCAACGGCATTTCGCTCGGGCTTTTTGCGCTCGCCGGAATCGTCGGTTTCGCCGCGGGGTTTTACGCAATCCAATCCGGAGCGGAGCGCCTGCGCCAATACCTGCTGCTCCTTCTCGTCATGCAGGGCGGGTTGATGGGCGTGTTCGCGAGCGTTGATATTTTCTTTTTCTACTTCTTCCACGAGTTCGCGCTCATCGCGACATTCATCATGGTCGGCGTCTGGGGCGGACGCGACCGCAACTACGCCGCGATGATGATGACAATCTACCTGACACTCGGCGCGATGCTTTCGCTCGCCGGACTCATCGCCATCTACTGGACCAGCGGCGCGGCGAACTTCGACCTCATCGCGCTCCGCGAAGCCATCGCCGCGCAACCGCTTTCCGAGGTCGTGCAGAAAAATATTTTCGGCATCCTCATGTTTGGCTTCGGCATCCTGGTCTCGCTGTTTCCGTTGCACTCGTGGGCGCCGCTCGGCTACGGCGCCGCGCCCAGCTCGGCGGCGATGCTGCACGCGGGCGTTTTGAAAAAATTCGGACTCTACGGGCTTGTGCAAATCGCGCTCCCTCTCATCCCGAGCGGCGCGGCGCACTGGTCGCACATCCTCGCGATTCTCGCGCTCTGCAATGTTGTCATTATCGGTTTCGTTACCATCGCGCAAACCGACCTCAAGCAGATGATCGGTTACAGTTCCGTGATGCACATGGGCTACGCGTTTCTAGGCGTGGCCGCGATGAGCACGCTCGGCGCCGGCGGCGTGGTGCTCATGATGATTGCGCACGGCCTGTCGGTCGCGCTGCTGTTCCTCCTTTCAACGAGCATTCATCACCGCACGCAAACCTTCGACATGACCGCGATGGGCGGCCTCGCGAAACAAGCGCCGCTGCTCTCCGCGCTCTTCGTTGCGGCGATATTTGCGAGCATCGGACTGCCCGGCTTCGCGAACTTCTGGGGCGAACTGACCATCTTCGTTGCGCTGTGGGGCTTTTCCAAATGGATGACGATTGCCGCCGTCGCGGGCATCATCATCTCGGCGATTTACGGCCTGCGCGCCGCGGCGCGCATCTTCTTCGGGCCGCCTACGGAAACCTTCGCAAAAGTCGCCGCCGAAAATCCCGTGACCGACCTGCGCTGGAGCGAGCGGGTGCCCGCGTTTGTGCTGCTCGCCGCGCTGGTGCTTGTCGGTGTCTGGCCCAAAATCGTGACCACCCCGCTCAACGCGCAATTGACGTCCGCAACAATCTCGCAATCCGCAACTCCCAATCAGGGCGTCGCAAGCAACGCCCCTACGACGGCAACCGCGCCCGCGAAATAATTTTTTTATCAGGAAACGAAACCGATGACCTCCGATTTTATAACCAACATCGCACGCGCCGGCGCCCAAAATGGCTGGGTGCTCATTACGCCCGAAATCCTTCTCGCCGGGCTCGCACTCTTGCTGCTCGTGTTTGAGCTGGCGCTGCCCAAGGCCATGCGCCGTTTCATTCCCGCCATTTCGATCGTGGGGCAGATTTGCGTGCTCGCAGCGGCACTTCTGTGGGCGCTTGAGCCAAAGATAAACGGCAGCACCCTGACCGGCTCCATTTTCTACGGCATGCTGAAGTTCACTCCCACGGGACAATTCTTCCGCGTGTTTTTTGTCGTCACCTCGATTTTGGTGCATGCGATTGCGATGATCTCGCTGCCAAAACAACGCGTGCCGCGAGTCGAGTTTTTCCATATCGTGCTCGTGATTACCGCGGCGATGATGCTGCTCGCCCAAGCAAGCCATTTCCTGATGCTTTTTGTGGCGCTGGAAACAATCACCGTCGGGTTCTACGTCCTCGTCAGTTATTATCGCGCGAGCGCGTTTTCCCTTGAGGCGGGATTAAAATATCTCGTGCTCGGTTCGCTCAGTTCGGGACTGCTGCTTTTCGGCATCGTGCTGCTTTACGGCATGGCGGGTAATCCGGCTGCAGCGGGACGTTATCCGATGCTCGATCCCCTCAGTTACCTGCAAGTGCATCATTTTCTGGCAAACAACTCCGGCAACTTCATCGGCAACCTTGGGGTGCTCTTGGTGCTCAGCGGCATTGCCTTCAAGATTGGCTTGGTGCCTTTCCAAATTTGGATTCCCGACGTGTATCAAGGCGCGCCCACGCCCGTGACGGCGTTTCTCTCGGTCGGTTCCAAGGTCGCGGGATTCGCACTCCTCTTTACGCTGCTGCCCATAATCTCGCCCGTTTTCCGCATGGTTGTGCCGCTGCTTGTGGTGGTGACGTTTGCCACGATCATTTTTGGCAATCTCGCCGCGCTCACCCAATACAATGTCAAACGGCTCATGGGTTTGTCGGGCGTCTCGCACGCGGGTTTTCTGATGATGGGAATCGTGGCGGGCATTCACTTGAAGGGATCCTCGGACGTTCCTCTGTTCATTTACATAATCGCCTACACGCTCGCCTCGTTTGCGGTGTTCGGCGTCATGGCGCTTGTGGCCGGTGAAAACGATGCCGAGCAGGAATTCAGCGATTATCACGGACTGGCAAAGCGCAATCCGTTTCTCGCGGCGGTGCTCGTGGTTGCACTCGGCTCGCTCGCGGGTCTGCCTCCGCTGTTTGGTTTCATGGGCAAGCTGCTCATTTTCATCGATGCGTTCCAAGCGGGCTTTTACTGGCTGCTGGCGGTTGCGATTCTCGCCGTGGTGGTTTCGATTTATTACTACTTCGGGTGGATACGCGCGGCATTTTTCCAAAACTGGCAGTCCTCCGCTGTGCCCGACGAAACGCCCGTGCATCCCGCCGACCGGATCAAGGTGCCCGTCATGATGCGGCTGTTGCTCATCGTGCTCACACTGTCCACGCTGTGTTTCGGCTTGTATCAAAAACCCGTCATCGAGTTCCTGAATTTGCTGAAAATATTTTGAGCTGAAACAATCGCATGCGAAGGGAGCGCCCACCGGCGTTCCTTCTCCCTCTATTTCAGCAAATCCGTGTGGCCGACGATGCGCGTGATGGCGGGATATTCGTCGCGCGCGTGGTGCTCGATCTCGTCGATCAACCGGTGGGCGTGCGCAACATCGAGCGACGCGGCGGCGCGGCAATGATAATTGACCACCAGGCCGCCCGGCGTCTGACGCACGCGGACATTGTGGACGCCTGAAACCGATCCGCTTTGCGCGGCGAGTTTTTCGAGGAGCCTCGTGATCGCAATGACAGTTTCGGGTGGCGCGTTTTGCCCGGGGAGATGTTTGACCTCCAGCGGCTCGATATGCGGCTCGACCTCGGTTCCCGCGCCAAACTCGGCGCGGATTTCCGCCTTCAGTGACTCGGCGGTTTCATGCGCCTCGCCGAGACTCATGCGGCCATCCAGTTCCAGGTCGAAACTGATCGAAAGATGCGCGCCGATATCCTGCACCGTGACATGATGCACGGCCAGTCCGCGCCTGTATGCAATGTGCGTGACGCGTTCGCGCACGGTTTCGCTGCGCGGGGCGACAGGCGAGGTTGTCACGGTCAGCATGGTGTCCGGGAATTCCTTGCGGATGGCGGCGAGGACCCTGGTGCGAATCGCTGAGGCCTGCTCCATTGAAAGCGTGCGCGCGACCATCAGCGTCATTTCGCCAAAAACCTCGTGCCCGGCGGCGCGCAGGCGAATATTGCTCGTGCCGAGCACGCCGGGTTCGGCGGAGGCGATTGTGCGCAGCCGGGCGACACGCCCCTTCGGCGCGGCGTCGAGCAACGTGTCGAGCGTGCGCCGCCCGAGCCGCCAGCCCGCAACGGCGATGAACCCCGCGACACCCAGCGCCGCGATTGCGTCGCCGTAGAGAAAACCAAAGCGCGATGCGATCAACCCGAGCAGCACGAGCACCGATCCGGCCATGTCGGACGAAAAATGCAGCACATCCGCCGCGAGCGCCTGGCTGCCCGTGTCGCGCGCCACTTTGCGGAGCGCGCGAATGCGGTTTAGGTCGATCAGGATTGAAGCAATGACAATGGCAAACACCAGCGGCGTGGCCTCGATAATGTGCCCGCCCGAAAAAATGTTTCCGGCCGCTTGCACAAGCACGGCCAACGCGAGCAAAAACAGGATTCCTGTTTCCACGAGCGCGGCGACGCTTTCGAATTTCGCATGGCCGTATTGATGCTCGTCGTCGGCGGGTTTGTTTGAGGCGCGGATGGCAAACCAGGTGACGGTGGTCGCGAATGTGTCGACAAGCGCGTGCGCGGCCTCGGAGAGCAGCGCGAGCGAACCCGAAAACAATCCCGCCAGCAACTTGCCGACTGTGATCACCGCGCTCGCGACGATGGACCAGCGGGCGACGCGCTCCTTGCGGACGGCTGCGTGCGTGTGGGAGGCTTCCATGCGGATTCAGACTACGGCTTTCGCATCACGGCCCGCGACCAATTTTTTGTCGGGACTAAGCGCGCAAAGACGCCGGCTGAGCGATTCGGGCGTCGTGGCGCGGTCGCGCAATTCCCCGGGCGACACCAGTTCGCCGCGCAGGCGCACGCGCGAGAACGGGCGCGGCAGATAAAAACGGTCCCAGCTGCGCAGTTGCCGGGCGTGCTGGAATTGCATGCCGATGAGCACGGCGGCGGCTTTTGCGCGGCGCGCCACGATCATGCCGCCGCCCTTGAATCCGTAAATGGGGCCGCGCGGTCCGTCGGGGGTGATTCCGATGTCGTGGCCCTGTTGCATGACATTGATGAGCAGGGCGACTGATTCGCGCGCGTTGAAACTGCTGGATCCGCGCACGCACTTGATGCCGATGATGTCGAAAAACGCGGCGAGCCACGCGCCATCCTTGCTTGCGCTGACGAGCGCGTAGAGATTGCGACGGCGGTAGCGCCTGAAAACTTCGCCGATCAAGAACAGCCGGTTGTGCCAGATGATAAACGCGACGGGCGTGTCCTCGTTTCGGAGGGCTTTCTCGCTTTCCTTGTCGCAATCAAAACGGATCGATGCGCACCAGAGCCGCACGAGCATGCCGAGCGGCCATATCAGCATGCGTTTCCAGCCGCATATGGTCACGACCTGTGTTTCGATGTTGTCGGTTTTTTGGCTCACGGTGTCGGGTGTCTGGATGGTGAAAATCGCATCTGCGCCGCATGATGCAAGACATCTCAACGCGCCGCAAGTGCCGCGAATTGTTATGTCGCCGCGCGGGCAATCGAACCGGGCGTGGCGGCCTGGCCACGGCGTTTCACAGCGTCTTTACAAGCACCTTCGGGTTGCGGCCGCTTTCCTCGTAGAGTTTGAGGCGGGCCTCGGGGAGGATTTTTTTGTCGGTTTCACCGAAGTCCATCGCGGCGGTGAAGAAGGAGTAGCTTTGCGTGGAGAGGGCGACGGCGGTTGTCGCGCCGCGCTCCTGCGCCTTCATGCAGGCGTAGGTGACGAGTTTGCGCCCGATGCCGCGGTTTTGGTGGTTCGGCGAAACATACAGCGAGCCGATTTCGGCGAGCTCGGGTTTGTCGGGATAAAAGTAGAGCGACACGCAGCCGATGAGGGTGTCGTCGATTTCGAAAAGGTAAAACTGGTCGATGTTTTTTTCAATGGCCTGCTGCGTGCGGTAGATGAGCTCCTCGCGGCGGACCGCGCCGCGGGTGAGGTTGTGGATGGCGCGCACGTCGCCGCGCCTGGCTCGGCGGATTTGCTGGTAGTCGTTTCCGTAGATGAGCGTGCCGACGCCTTCGTTGGAAAAGATTTCGTTGAGCAGGCTGTCGAATGCGCGTCCGTCGATGATGTGCACGCGCGGGGTGCCGGTTTCGATGGCGCGAAGGGCGTTGACCGCCTTGCTTTGCGCGTCGGGCGCGATCTGCTCGGGTGTTTTTTCGAGGATGTTTTTGAGCGTGGGCGCGGGAATGTCGCGGCGCAACTCGCCCTTGATTTCGAGGCCGGGGAGGGGGGCGAGGTAAATGATTTTTGTGGCGCGGAGCGCCTCGGCGAGCTCGGCGGCGAGGAGGTCGGAGTTTATGCGGAGCGCCTTCCCGTCGGGGCCGAAACCGATGGGCGAGACGATGGGGGTGATATTTTTTCCGATGAGCGTGTTGAGAAACTCGGTGTCGATTTGGTCAACTTTGCCGGTGAACTGATGGTCGACGCCGCGGAGGATGCCGAGGGGGAGGGCGCGGACGGCGTTGGTGATGGCGCACTTGATGGCGTTTTGCGTGAGACCCTCGAGGATGACGTGCGAGACGCGCGAGGAGGCGCGGATGGCGAGGTCGAGCGTGGCGGCGTCGGCCACGCCTGTGCCGGCTTCGTCGGTGATGGGAACGCGGCGCAGTTCGGAGAGTTCGCGGAGTTGTTTGCCGATGCCGTGGACAAGCACGACCTTGATGCCGAGGCTGCGGAGCACGGCGATGTCCACGAGGAGGTTGCCGAAATTTTCGTCGGCGATGATGGCGCCGTCGAGCGCGATGACAAAGATTTGGTCCTTGAAGCGGGGCACGTATTTGAGGATGCCGCGCAGGTCCACGGGTTTGATCGTCGTGGCGGTGGCGGCGGGCGCGGGGGATGTGGATACGTTGCTCATCGCGGAAAAGGTTTAAGGTTGAGGATGAAGTTTAAGTTGCAAGCGGAGCCGCGCGTCAATGCGTGAACACGGGGATTACGGGCGGCCTGGCGATGGCGGCGGTCACCCCTTGTTTCGCGGATGGAATTGCGCGTGCTGGTCGATCAGGCGCCTGGACTCGACGGCCGTGTAGATTTGCGTGGTGGCGAGGCTCGCGTGGCCGAGCATTTCCTGGATCGCCCGCAGGTCCGCGCCGCCGCCGAGCAGGTGCGTGGCGAACGAGTGGCGCAGCAGGTGGGGCTTCACTTTTTTTTCGAGTCCGGCGCGCCGCGCGTATTGCGTGACGAGAACCCAGAGCGTTTTGCGGGAAATCGCCGTGCCGCGTTTGCTCAGGAAAACCTCGGCGCCGGTTTTTCCCGTGCGCACGAAGCCCGGGCGGGCGGCGTCGAGATAGACGCGCAGCGCCTCGATTGCCTTGCCGCCGATCGGCACGACGCGCTCCTTGGAGCCTTTGCCGAACACGCGCAGGAATCCGTCGTCGAGGTTGATTTGCGGGATTGTGAGCGTGGAGAGTTCGGAGACGCGCAGTCCGCTCGAGTAAAACAGCTCGAGGATGGCGCGGTCGCGCACGGCCAGCGCGGAGCCGCCGGTCGGGGCCGAGAGTATTTTTTTCATTTCCGTCTCGCTCAATGTGCCTGGGATGCGGCGCGGGAGCTTGGGCATGGAAATGAGCTCGGTGAAGTCGTCGGGGCGCAGTTGGTCGCGCACGAGCTGGCGGGCGAAGACGCGCAGCGAGGTGAGCTTGCGCGCGCTGCTCGCAGCGCTCATGCCGTCGTCGCGCAGCGCGTGCAGCCACGCGGTGGCGTCCTCGGCGCTCGCGTCGAGCCACGACTTGAGGCCGCGTTTTTCGGCGAGGAACGCGGCGCAGGCGTCGAGATCGTTTTGGTAGGCGGACTGGGTGTTGAACGAGAGGCCTCGTTCGAGGCCGAGGTAGGCGATGAATGCGTCGATGCGTTCCGCGAGCCCGGCGGGGGCGCGGCTTGGCTCAAGTTTGCGGTATTTTTTCGGAGGCGGCATCGGCGTGTGTTGCGCGCAATAAATGACATCGCGGCAAAAACGGGCAAGCCGCGATGCGGCGGGCGCATTCGCCGTGCTTTTGCCTTTTCAGCGGGGCCGCGGGATTGCACGCTTGCGCGCATGACCAACGCCTCCATTCCCGCGCTGATTTTTCCCGCGATCTCGCTGTTGTGCCTTGCCTACACAAACCGGTTTCTCGCGCTGACGACGCTGGCGCGCGGAATCCTGAAGGAGCACTCGGTCGCGCCGCAGCCGCATTGGGAGGTGCAGTTGATCAACATCCGGCACCGGCTGCATCTGATCAAGCGTATGCAGATGCTCGGCCTCGCTGCGCTGTTGCTCGCGGCGTTGTCGATGGGGCTCATGTATTTTTCCGTGCCGTGGTATTCCGGCGAAATCACACTCGCGCTCGCGCTGGTCTGCTTCGTGTCGTCGCTCGCGACGTGCGTGCACGAGATCACGCTTTCGATCGACGCGATCGAGGTGGAATTCAAGCGCGCAAAGGTGCCGGAAATCTAATGCGCGCTCGCGGACGTTTTTCCGGACAAGAACCATAATCCATTTAACCAATCATGAAATCCAGCAACAACCCGGCCGACTACACCGAGGCGGAACTGCGCGGCGAGATCGAGCGCGGCGCGCGTCTCGTTGTTTATTCCTACTGCGTGTCATTTCTCGTGGTCACTCTTCGCCGCAGCACGCGCGCGTATCTGATCCATCCGGGGGCCGGCGGGTTCGGCTGCGCGCTTCCGTGGGTGCTTGTTTCGCTCCTCTTCGGCTGGTGGGGTTTTCCGTGGGGAATCATCTACACGCCCGCCGCGCTCTGGCGGACAATCAGCGGCGGCACCGACCTGACCGACGATTGGCGCAAATACTACGATGAGTCGTTGCGCGCCGGGCGTGCGGCAAATCTTTCACCTTCCGAACAACAGCAACCGGCGCCTTCGTCTTTCAACCGTCCGCAACCCGCCGCGCCGATGCCGACGCAGTTCGGCCCGGATTCGTCAACTCCCGCCAGTTTTCGCGACGATGCGCAACACACTTCGCGCCCGTCGCCGGTGTTTGTTGCGTTCAGGCTCGCCGCCGTGCTGTGCGTGTTTGTTTTGGCCGTCTATGTTTGCCTCGGTTTCTGGACGATGAACACGACGCGCACGGTCACGCTCGTCAACGGGCTGGGCGTTTCCTACAAGGTCGCGTTTAACGACGCTTCGCACGAGTGTCCCGCGGCGGCGGGGGAGGGCGCTCCGGTCAAACACATCGAGCTTCCGGGCGGCCGCTACGAGGTGCGCGCCGAGCTTCCCGGCGTGAGCCAGGCGTTCACCGCCACGATCCACGTGGGGCCGGCTTCCATCTGGACGTGGCCCGGCGGGCTTCATCGCGCCGTCATTATAAATCCCGACCGGCTCGCCATCGTCTATCGGGAAAGAATCACCTACACCGCGCGCACCGCGTCCGGCAAGGACGGCGACGACGCGCCCAATCCCATCGAGTTGTTCGTCAACGAGGGCGTTTACGACATTCGGAAGCCCGATTATTATTTCACGGATGCGCCGTCCGCGCTTCGCTTGAAAAAAGGTTCGAACTCCACGCGCACGCATCTCGATGTTGTTCGAGGTATGTCGCTGATGGGTGCGGGCGATCTTATTCATAAATTCTGCACACCGGAGGCCTTGGCGGATTACGCCGCGAACGCCAGTCTCGTCTACGGCGTCAGCGCGGTTGACGTGCTCTTTAACATCGCCACCCAAATGAAGCCGGATGAGATGCGGCGGCTTTTTGAAAGACACATCGACGCGCGTCCGGTCAACGTGCAATGGCATCGTCACTACCAGTCGTGCATGGAAATCGGGTTTCCCGATGTTGATTTGGTCGCCGGCTACCGCGCGCGCCTCACGGCAAATCCGCAAAACGGTGCATACAGTTACTTGCTGGCGCGTGTTATTTCCGATGACGACGAGGCGCGTGAGCTTTACGAAAAGGCGCTCACCGCCCCCGAGGAACCATGCGCGTTTGCGTGGAACGGGCTCGGTTTCCTGGCCCTTCGCAATGGTGACCACGCCAGGGCGCTTGACTGTTTCGAAAAATCCGCGGCCAAAGATGAACAAAACGACCGCAACGTGGAACGGCTCAATCTTCTTGTGGCGCTCAACCGTCCTGACGACGCGCTCGCGCTCGCGAACAAATGGGCGCTGGCCTCGCCCAAGCGCATGAATCATGCGGTTGACGCCATGCTCATGCTCGGCGTGTGCAAACGTCCAAGCACGGAAGCCACGCGTATGCTCATCGCTTTTGATGATGCGTTTGGCTCCAAGATGACCAGGGATATTCGCGCCGAATTTCGCGCCCTTTTGGAATCTTCATACGCTTATGGCATGGGCGATGAAAACCGCTACTTGGCGCTGATTCGTCCGAATCAGCAAGGCGGCGGGCAGGCGTTGAATTACGCGCTCAGCCGGGGCGACCATGTTGCGGTGGCCAAAATACAGGATTCGCTGGACGATCCCCTGGCGCACGTCTGGTTTCTCGCAGCCATTGTCGCGCATCATGGAAACGATGCTGCCAGTGCTGACGCCTATTACGCAAAGGGCATTGACTCATTGCGCAGGGCGGATCGGCGGGGTCGCGTGCTTGCCGATATTCTCGAATCGTCCCGCGAGGCGCCTCCTAGTATTGTTGCGGTTATGAAAGGCACGGGGCGATCTTGCGAGGATCGCATAATTTTTTGTCTTCTCGGTTTCCGTCATCCCTCCCACCGCGACGCCTTTTGGAATGAAGCCAAGGTTAGGAACTACGCCCCCTCGTTTCCGCACCTCCTGCTCAAGCGCGCAATGGCGCAGTAGCGCGAACATACCAGCCCGCGCCGACCGCAAAACACCCAACCCAACTCCGACATGAATACCCCTCCCAACTTTATAAAACCCCGCCGGCGCCCGGGCTCGCGCCTGCGACCGTTCGCGTTGGCTTGCGCATGGTTTGCTTTTTTCTTCTGCGTCACTGCCCCCGCGCAAACACCCACGGGCACGACCGCGCCGCCCGTCGCCGACACCGGGCAAACCAAGGCCGCCATCGCGCACATGCGCGCGCCGATTCGCTCGGTTCCGCTCAGCGTCGTCGTCGAGTCGCTCACGGGCCACAAAGTTCTCCCCTTCGATTTCGAAAATCCAAACCACGCCGAGGTCCTCAAGCGCCTGAATCGCGCCGCCGCCGCGGTTGTTGCGAAAATAAAATCCGAGGGCGGCATCAACAGCAAACGCGTCAACGAAGTCGGCAACACCGTCGAGAAATACGTCCGCGACGCGCTCGACGCCGAGGGGCTGCCCTCCGCCGTTCCCACCGGCGCGAAAAGCGGCAGGGCGCGCGGTGTCGGCTACCCCGACATCACCTTCACGTTCAACGACGAGCGTTTCTACATGGAGTGCAAAACCTACAGCGCCGCCACGGCCGGCACCACCATGCGCACCTTTTATCTCTCGCCCTCCGACGACCCGAAAATCGCGTGCGACGCCGTCCACCTCCTCATCGCCTTCGAGACCGTGCGCGCCGGCGACACCTACCAGCTCGTCCACTACAAACTCATCTCGATCGAGCAACTCGCGCTCGACGTGAAATACGAATTCAACTCAAATAACCGCCGCATGTATTCCGGCAACGACGGCGCCGTCACAATCGCAGACGTTGCTTGCGAGTAGATTCCCGCTCATTCATTTCCTTTTTCACATGGCCGCCACATCACCAAATCTCGACATCGAAAAACTCGCCTCGCTCGCGCGCATCGACCTCGCGCCCGACGAAAAGGAGAAGTTCGCCGCGCAGCTCGGCGACGTCCTCAAATACGTCGATCAGCTCAAGCGCGTTGACATCACCGGCATTGAGCCGACCGCGCACGGCTTCCCCATTTCCAACGTCTGGGCCGAGGACAACGTCACGCCCGGCTTCACCGCCGACGAAGCCCTCCGCAACGCCCCCGCCCAGCGCGACAACATGATCAGTGTGCCGAAAGTAGTCGAATAACCAAAGACGTTCGCATTTTCGATTTTGGATTCTCGATTTTCGATTGCGCGCTACCGCGCGGCACCGAAATCGAAAACGGAGCGGAAGCTCCCCAATCGAAAATCGAGAATCGAAAATCGAAAATTCCAATCTCCCAGATGCCAATCAACCTCCCGCTCACCCAAGTCTCCTCGCAACTCGACTCCCGCGCGATCTCCGCCGTCGAACTCCTCCAAGCCTGCATCGACCGCACCAAGGCCGTTGATTCCCGCGTCGGCGCGTTCAACTCCTTCGACGAAGCCGCCGCGCTCGCTCAAGCCCGCGCGTCCGACGAACGCCGCGCCGCCGGTAAAACGCTCGGCCCGCTCGACGGCATTCCCGTCGGCCTCAAGGACATCATCTCCGTAAAGGATCAGCCGCTCACCGCATCGTCGAAGATGCTCGCCAATTACATCTCGCCCTACGACGCCACCGTGACGCGCAAGCTCCGCGAAGCCGGCGCCGTTTTCTGGGGACGCCTCAATCTCGACGAATTTGCGATGGGCTCCTCCACCGAAAATTCCGCGATGGGACCCACCAACAATCCCTACGACCTCGCGCGCGTCGCGGGCGGCTCCTCCGGCGGAAGCGCCGCCGCCATCGCCGCGGGCGAAGTCACCGCCGCGCTCGGCACCGACACCGGCGGCTCGATCCGCCAGCCCGCGTCGTTCTGCAACCTCGTCGGCCTCAAGCCCACCTACGGCCTCGTCTCGCGCTACGGCGTCTCCGCCTACGCCTCCTCGCTCGACCAAGTCGGCCCCATCGCCCGCACCGTCGAGGACGCCGCCATCATGCTCTCCGCCATCGCCGGGCACGACCCGCTCGACTCCACCTCCATCCTCGCCGAAATCCCCGACTACCGCGCCGCGCTCCACCAGAAAAAAGGCCCGTGGCGGCTCGGCGTCCCGAAGGAATATTTTGGCGACGGACTCGATCCCGAAGTCGCCGCCGCCGTCCAAGCCGCGATCAATTTCTACAAAAACCAAGGCTGCGAAATCCGCGAAGTCTCGCTCCCGCACACCGAATACGGTATCGCCGTTTACTACATCGTCGCGACCGCCGAGTGCTCCTCCAACATGGCCCGCTTCGACGGCATTCGCTACGGCCACCGCTCGACCGCCGCGACCGACGCCGTTGACATCTACTCGAAAACCCGCGCCGAAGGCTTTGGCGAGGAAGTCAAGCGCCGCATCATCCTCGGCACCTACGTTCTCAGCAGCGGATATTACGACGCGTATTATTTGCGCGCGCAAAAAGTCCGCACGCTTATCCGCCAGGATTTCATCGACGCCTACAAGCAAGTTGACGCCATCATCGCGCCCACCTCGCCCACGCCCGCCTTCCTCAAAGGCTCGCACAAGACGCCCCTCGAGGCCTACCTCGGCGACATCTACACCATCGGCGTGAACATGGCCGGCCTCCCCGGCCTGAGCATGCCCTGCGGCTTCACGCAAACCGGCCTCCCCATCGGCGTGCAACTCATCGGCCAGCCCTTCAAGGAAGCCGAGTTGCTGTCAATCGCCCACGCCTACGACAGCGCGCACGACTGGGCAAAGCGTCAACCCAATCTCTGATTTATTAACCACGGAGAACACGGAGAGACACGGAGAATGCAGAGATGAGGGCCGACTTTATTTCCACATGAAAATCACATTACTTCAGGAAGAACTCACTGAAAAAATTATCGGAGCGGCCATTGAGGTGCACAAGGTGCTCGGGCCGGGACTGCTTGAGTCAACCTATGAGGCCGCTCTCGCATTCGAGCTCGGACTGAGGGGCCTGAAATATGAGCGCCAAAAAGAAATGCCCGTGAACTATAAGGGTTTTCTCATCGAAGTCGGTTATCGTTTGGATTTGCTAGTGGAAAACGAAGTCGTCCTCGAGCTGAAAGCCGTGGAAGAGCTTCACGCCGTTCACGAGGCGCAACTCATCACCTACCTAAAACTCTCCGGACACCGCATCGGTTTCCTCATCAATTTCAACGTTCCCCTGCTCAAGGATGGCATATTTCGCAGAGTCCTCTGACTCCGTGCATCTCCGTGTCCTCCGTGGTTAAAAAAAGAATTTTTCCAAAAAAATGAAATACGAAGCCGTCATCGGTCTTGAAGTTCACATTCAGCTCAAGACCCGCACAAAAATGTTCACCCGCGCCGCCTCCGGTTACGGGCACGAACCCAACACGCTCACCGACCCGGTCGTCCTCGCGCTCCCCGGCGCGCTGCCCGTGCTCAACAAAGCCGCCATCGACCAGATCATCCGCGCCGGCCTCCTCGTCAACTGCCGCATCGCCGACGAATGCCGTTGGGACCGCAAAAACTACTTCTACCCCGACTCGCCCAAAAACTACCAGCTCACCCAGCAATTCGCCCCCATCTGCCTCGGCGGCTCCGTCGAAATCGAGCTCCCCGGCTCCGCGCGCAACATCATGGGCGAGCACAAAACGATTCCGCTCAACCGCATCCACCTCGAGGAGGACGTCGGCAAGCTCAACCACTTCGCCACCGAGTCGCTCGTCGATTACAACCGCGCCGGCACGCCGCTCATGGAACTCGTCACCGAACCCGCGCTCGCCAGCGGCGACGAAGCCGCCGCGTTCCTCACCATCCTCCGCGCCACGATGCAGCAAGGCGGCGTCTCCGATTGCGACATGGAAAAAGGCCAGATGCGTTGCGACGCCAACGTCTCCATCCGCCCCGTCGGCTCCACCGCGCTCGGCACCAAGGTCGAGATGAAAAACCTCAACTCCATCTCCTACGTCCGCGACGCCATCGAGCACGAAATCAAGCGCCAGACCGCCCTCGTCGAAAAAGGCGGCTCCGTCGTCCAGGAAACCCGCGACTACGACGGCCTGACCGGCGTCTCGCAATCGCTCCGCACCAAGGAGGACGCGCACGACTACCGCTATTTCCCCGACCCCGACCTCATGCCCGTGCACGTCAGCGCCGAGTGGAAAAACTCCCTTGCCGCCACGCTCCCCGAGCGCCCCTTCGACCGCCAGCGCCGCCTCATGGCCGACCACAACCTCCCCTACACAATCACCTCCGTCCTCATCTGGGACAAACCCCTCGCCGACTACTACGACGCCGCCGTGAAACTCGCCGGCCCCGACGCCCCCGCGCTCGCGCAACCCCTCGGCAACTGGATTACCAATGACCTCCTCCGCGAACTCGGCGCGACCAAGGCCACCTTTGAGGAAGCTGTCGCAAAAATCCCGCCCGCGCACCTCGTCGCCCTCGTCAAACTCATCGCTGCCGGCACGCTCACGACCAACACCGCCAAGGAAGTCTTCGCCGAAATGTTCGCCACCGGCGACGCCCCCGAGCCAATCGCCGACCGCAAAAACCTAAAAGCCGTCCCCACCGACGCCAACGAACTCGAACAATGGTGCCGCGACGCGATCGCCGCCAACGCCAAAGCCGCCGAAGAATTCCGCGCCGGAAAAGAAAGCGCCATCAACGGCCTAAAAGGCCCCGTGATGAAAGCCAGCAAAGGCAAGGCGAACCCAAAACTCGTTGACGAAACCTTGCGGCGACTGCTGGCGGAATAATGGCTCCGGTCGGCGATACCAAAGGTAGGGCGAAGCCTCCGGCTGAGCCGGAATTGTCACCGAACGCGAAAAAGCAATCGGCTCAGCCGGAGGCTTCGCCCTACCCAACAAACCTCCTCGCCACCTGGCGCGCACTCGTCGCGCAATCGCCATCCGCCACCGCTGTCATCGACGGCGCCACCGCGCGCGTCTGGACTCGCGCTGAACTCGCCGCCGCCGCGCGCTCATGGCTCGATTCACTTCCCACCGACACCCGCGCGCACATCACGCGTCGCCGCGTGGTCATGGCCGAGCCGAACAGCGCGCGCTGGTTTTACATTTTTCTCGGTCTGCTCGAAATCGGTGCCGTTCCCGCGCTTGCCGATTCCAAGGAAACGCCCGACCGCCTTGCCGCCATTGCCGGCGCCAGCCGCGCCGTCGCGATCTTGCGCGACGGTGAACTCACCCTGCTCGCGCCTCGCCCGCCCGTTCGCCGCCGCGACGAATTGCTCATCAAACTCACCAGCGGCAGCACCGGTGTTCCCAAGGCGCTCGTTTTCACCCACGCGCAAATGCTCGCCGACGGACGCCAGATTTGCGCTACCATGCGCATCGGCCCCGGCGACCTCAACCTCGGCATCATCCCCTTCGGCCACTCCTACGGACTCGGCCACCTCGTCATTCCGCTCCTCGAACAGGGCACGCCCCTCCTCAGCGCCGCCAGCCCGTTTCCACAATCCATCGCCGCCGATTGCGCCCGCTGGAAACCGACCGTATTTCCCGCCGTGCCCACGCTCCTGCGCGCGCTCTCAAACACCGACGTTTCGCCCGCCGCGCTCGCCAGCCTGCGCCTCGTCATTTCCGCCGGCGCGCCGCTCCAGCCCGCCGACGCGCTCGCCTTCGCAAACAAATACGGCAAACACGTTCACAATTTTTACGGCACCAGCGAAACCGGCGGCATCGCCTACGATCGCAAAGGTGACGCCGCCGAAACAGGCCGCGCCATCGGGCAACTTATCGACGGCGTGCGCATCACCTTCCGCCGCGGCAAACGCTTCACCGTCGAAAGCCCCTCCGTCCACGGACGCGGACGCTACTCGCCGCCCGACCGCGGCGCGCTCAACCCCGCCGGCGAACTCACCCTGCTTGGCCGCGCCGGACGCACGCTGAAAATCGCGGGCCGCCGTCTTGACCCCGGCGAAGTCGAAACGATGCTCCGCGCCCTGCCCGGTGTGCGCGAAGCCTTTGTCGCCGCGCATCCGACGCGCCCCGACGCCATCGCCGCCGCCGTCGCCACCGACGCGCCACTGCCGACCGCCGCCGACATCCGCCGCCGGCTGACCCCGCGCCTCGCCGCGTGGAAAATCCCCGACCGCATTGTTGTGCTGCCGGCATTCCCGCTCACCCAGCGCGGCAAAACCGACCGTGCGGCGCTGATAAAGCTGATCGCAAGATGAGCATTCGATGCGCGCACAATGCGTATGTGTGTGGTTCCCTGCGTTTTTCCGGGCAAAGGTTTGGGTGGTGACGATGAGTATGTTTTGGTCCTCTCGAATTTTTTGGGAAAGGGTGGGGGCATTCGCGAGGTCGACTCCGTGAGGATTTGCGTAAATTCTTCTTGCGCCGCCTTGCGCGCTCCTAGATATATCGCGACTTGCGTTAGTGGAAGTCCGTCGGTTGCGGATTCCCACCATGACCGGTCCGGCATCCCGCCGGATTGGAACGGTGCCACCGGCAAACGCCCGCGTTGTCTCACAACTTCGCAGGCCGGAGCGGGTTGCGCGGACGCCCTTCAACAAGGCGCCCCTACGGTCGTGCAGTTCAAAACCACAAAACCACATGTCAACAGTAGTAAAACCAGAAATCATCAGTCAGTTCAAAACACACGAGAAGGATACCGGATCTTCCGAAGTCCAGATCGCGTTGCTCACCGCTCGCATCAATCACTTGACCGAGCATCTGCGCACGCATCGCAAGGACTTCCACAGCCGCCGCGGCCTTCTCCAGATGGCCAGCCGCCGCCGCAAACTCCTCGATTACTTGAAGCGCAACGATCTGCCCAAGTATAACGAGATGCTGCAAAGGCTCAGCCTCCGTCGCTAACCACTCTTTTCAGCACACGGGCGACCCGATCCGCGGGTCGCCCGTTGTCTTAACTGCCCCGCGCAGCCAACGACACTCGCCACAGATTCCGGGACATTTCCGCTTGCCTCTTCCGCCACAAAAAACGGCGCGGGCGCCAAACGGAAATCTCTCGAACACTGAACGAGGATGCAAAAAAGACACCTCCCGGCAAAAGCAACGCGAACACCATTGTCCGCGAGTTTTTGCCCATAATAAAAACCAGTCAGAGATTTAGAACCGCGAACGAACGCGAATAGACGCGAATAACAGGCCGATTTTCGACCCGTGTTTCATTTGTATTTATTCGCGTCCTTTAGCGTCCATTCGCGGTTAAAAAACAAAACCCGGAAACCATCAATACCCTCTCGAATTATCTTCCGTGGTTCATCAATCCAAAATCGAGAATACAAAATCCAAAATACGAACATGAATCAAAAACACACAGTCACAGTCCCCGAGCTCGGCATCACCTTTGGCACCGGCTCGCTCGCGCACCTCGCCAACGGCGCCGTCACCGTCCAAGTCGGCGAAACCACGCTCTTCGTCGCCGCCACCGCCGCCGAAAACATCAAGCCCGGCCAGGACTTCTTCCCGCTCACAGTCGACTATCGCGAAAAATATTCCGCCGCCGGACGTTTCCCCGGGGGCTATTTCAAGCGCGAAGGCCGCCCCTCCGAAAAGGAAATCCTCACCTCGCGCCTTTGCGACCGCCCCTGCCGCCCGCTCTTTCCCGCCGGCTTCCTCAATGAAGTGCAGGTCATCGGCCTGCTCCTCTCCGCCGACCAAATCAACGACGCCGACATCTCCATGGTCAACGGCGCCAGCGCCGCGCTCGCCATCTCCGACATTCCCTGGTCCGGCCCCATCGGCGCCGTGCGCGTCGGCCAGATCGACGGCCAGTTCGTCGCCAACCCCACCATCGAGCAAATGTATTCGTCCGACCTCGACCTCATCTACGTCGGCACCGAAAAAGACATGCTCATGATTGAGGGCTCCGCCGCGCAGCTCCCCGAGGACCGCTTCATTGAGGCGCTCGAATTCGCGCACAAGGCCATCCAGCCCATCATCGCCGGAATCAAGCAACTCGTTTCCATCGCCGGCAAACCCAAGCGCGAATACCCGCTCGTCTCCGCCAAGCCCGAGGCCCGTGCCATCGTCGAGCGCATCGCCGCCCCCAAGATTGTTGACGCCATCTTCGGCAAGGAAAAACAAGTTCGCTCTGCCAACGTCGCCGCCCTTAAGGAGGAGTGCAAAGCCGCCCTCACCGCCGAGCTCGGCGAAGGCAATTTCGCGGACCACGACATCGGCATCGTCTTCGAAGACCTCCAATACAGCGCCTACCGCAAGGCCGTTCTCGAACGCGGCACCCGCGCCGACGGACGCGACTCGACCTCGCTGCGTCCCATCGCCGCCGAGGCCGGCATCCTCCCCCGCGTGCACGGCTCCGCCATGTTCAAGCGCGGCGACACCCAGACCATCGTCACCACCACCCTCGGCCCCACCAAGGAAGCCCAGGACCTCGACGCCCTCACCGGCGGCGCCAAGTCGAAATCGTTCATCCTCCACTACAACTTCCCGCCGTATTCCGTCGGTGAAACCGGCCGCTTCGGCAGCCCCGGCCGCCGCGAAGTCGGCCACGGCGCGCTCGCCGAGCGCTCCCTCGTTCCCGTGCTCCCGCCCGAGGACGTCTTCCCGTATTCGATCCGCGTCGTCTCCGACATCATGGCCTCCAACGGCTCCACCTCGATGGCCTCCATCTGCGGCGGCTGCCTCTCGCTCATGGACGCCGGCGTGCCCATCATCGCGCCCGTCGCCGGCATCTCCTGCGGCCTCATGACCGAAAACGCCGACGACGGCTCGATCTCCAAATGGGTCACCGTCACCGACATCCTCGGCGAGGAAGATCACTTCGGCGACATGGACTTCAAGCTCGCCGGCACCACCACCGGCATCACCGGCTTCCAGCTCGACCTCAAGATCAACGGTCTCCCCTTCGAGATCGCCAAGAAAGCCATCTATCAGGCCCGCGACGCGCGCATTGAAATCCTGAAAATCATGCTCGCCTCGATCCCCGCGCCCCGCGCCCAACTCAGCACCTACGCGCCGCGCATCCAGACCATCCAAATCGACCCGGACAACATCGGACTCCTCATCGGCCCGGGCGGCAAAACCATCCGCCGCATCGTCGAGACCACCGGCGCGCAAATCGACATCGCCGAGGACGACTCCGGCAAGGTCTTCATCTACTCGAACAACGCCGACTCGATGGCTCGCGCCATCCAGGAAATCGACATCCTCTGCGGAGGCGGCGCGCAAATCGAAGTGGGCAAGCTCTACCGCGGCGTCGTGAAAGGCACGAAGGAATTCGGCGCCTTCGTCGAATGCATCCCCGGCAAGGAAGGCCTCGTGCATATCAGCGAACTCGCTGATTTCCGCGTGCGCCGCACCGAGGACGTCTGCAAAGTCGGTGACGAAATGTGGGTCAAGTGCATCGGCATCGACGAACGCTCCGGCAAAGTCCGCCTCTCGCGCAAAGCCGCGATGAAGGAAATGGAAACCCAGCAGCAAGCCGCCAACGGCGAAGCCGCACCCGCCGCCGACACGCCTCCTCCCGCCGCTCCGGAAACCCCGGCCAGCTAAGCGAGGAAAAACAAAACAACCATTCACACTCAACGGCGTCCCATAAAACGGACGCCGTTTTTTTGTAGCGCGGACTGCCAAGTCGGCCTGTTTGAAAAGCGAAAAATGAGCAAGCATGGCAGTCCAAGTTGCTGTGGCCGATTATCTTGTGGACGTGGGTGGCATGGGCGTTCCGCCCATGCCACGCCGCCAATCTTTGTAAATCAAAACTTCCTGCTTACCTTTCGCGTTCGCTTGTTTTTCCTTGCCGGGGAAAGCATTTAATAACTTATTAAAAATCCAAACCACAGGCAAAACCCCATTGCAGGCCTAATGAATACGAGCGAACCTTCCGTCATGAAAGCGACATCACGCGCATCGAAACCCAGTAAGGGCACGCTCGTCGTGCAAAAATATCGGGCGCAGATGAATACGCTGACGGACGCTGAAAGACTGGATCTCCTGAACGAGGGCCTCGCGATGATTTATTCCAAGCCCTCTCATGCCCCCAAAGCCCAAAGTCGTCGCCGTTGATACGAATATCCTTCTGGATATTGCTGTTCCCAAGGATGCGGCAACTGATGCGGTGGATTTGATGCGCGAACACATGCCCGGTTGCGCGTTTATCGTGCTGCCGACGGTGATTCTGGAACTCCGGTATCTCTCAATAAAAGGCGATGCCGAGGTTCGGATGCTTGCCACGCGAGCGCTCCATCAAATGCGGGCATGGGGATTTCAACCGGTGAATTATATACCTGCGGGCCATGCAATCACCGAACGGATCGCCGATAAAATGCGCGCTCAAGGACTGCTTCCGGAGGAGGAGCGAAACGACTCGTTTATTGTCGCTGAAGCCGCGCTTGCGCTGTGCGAAATGATCATTTCCTCCGACCACCACATGCTCGAAATCCCCAAGGCAAAACTGCACGCTCTGCTTGACGCGCATGATGTCGGCTGCCTGGAAATTGTGTCCCCTTCGGACATGTTGAAGAAGTTTTCGTAACACGGGTTTCCAGTCCGAGGGCTTGGGTAGCATAGACATCCTGCCCATGTGGATAGAGTGGCATGGGCGACCCGCCCATGGACGGCGCTCCGCGTCGCCTCTTTTCAGTGGCACAGCTGCCTGCGAACGGAGTTTTCATCTGTTCAATTACTGCCTTGGCACCGGCATATAATGACTAACACTTCATTGAATGACCCCAATTGATATTATTAAAAATGCCCAGCATGCCGAACTGACGAACGAGGACGGCGACAAAATAACAATCGAGTTATCCCCACCGGCATCCCCGGAGCAGATCAAAACACTTGAAGACAAAATCGGCCAGAAACTTCCTGATGAACTTCGAACAATTTTGTCATTTTGCTCTGCGATTGACGGATGTCTTGAGCAAATTGATTTTACGGGACACTCGCTCTCTTTTGAGTTTCCCGAGGTATTTCCGAACGGATTGCCAATAGCGGCAGATGGATTTGGTAACTTTTGGGTTCTGGATATTACACCGCAAACAAAAGATAGTGCTCCTGTATTCTTTGCATGCCATGATGCGCCTGTTATCCTGTATCAAAGTCCGAGCATTTCATCTTTTCTGATCGAGGTATTTAGACTGTTTACCGCCCCACACGAATCATTGATTAATGACATACATGAAGACAGGCTTTTCGAAGTTTGGAAACGAAACCCGGATGTAATCGAATACGCCGATGCATGTGCATCTTCCGATGAAAGCATTTGTGATTTTGCGCGAACCCTTAATGCAAAATCCAAAATCGTGGATTTAAGAAACGCCAAAGTCGGCATGGGATTTTCATGGGGCCGATACGGACCAAAAACCAAACTTCATAGATACAAACACGAGCATATTTTTGCTTATGAAAAACCGCCGTCTGCTGGATTTTTGACCAAGTTATTTGGCAGATAAGCAAACGCAGCAGAACCAAAAATCTCGTGATGAGCGGTGGCATTCTGGCTCGTCTCTTTCGTTCATTTTTTTGAATGCATGCTTCCGCCCCCATCATTTCACAGAAACCCTATCAAGCACCCTCAACCGTCCATCATCAGTGGCCTCGGCCATCCATGCGTGGCCTCGGCGTTCATTCTTCTTGCCGCTTCCGCCTCCGATTAAAAACTGGCCGCCGGGCAGTGCGGCGATTCCCAACGAGGCATTCGGATAGATACCCTCGGGCTTTCCCGCATGGAAGCCGAAGCGCGCAAATGCGGCGAGGGTTTCGCCGGTCGAAAAAACTTGGTGCCGCCAGCCCGGCGTGCCTTTGCCGCCGACCGGACGCCGGGGCGAGCCCTCATAGGTGCCAAACCACCATCTGCCGCCGCCGAACTCCACTGTCTGAATGCCCATGTCGGTGTTGCCCGTGGCCAGCTCGTGAGCCTTCACGAATCGAAACGCGACATCATATTCATAGAGGTGGTTTTTGTTGTATTTCTCGGGATCGAAACCGCCAGCCCACGGGCCGGGCAGTCCGCCGACCACCCAAAAATGCCCCTTGTGATGCGCCACGCCACCCGCGCCGTGGATAACCTGCGGAACCGAATGGCGGGCTAGAAAATTGAGGTCGGCGTCGTATTCGTAAACCCACTGTCTCGCGGGATTGTTTGGGTTGGGATGGTTGAATTGCCCCGGCTTCTCGCTGACATAATCGTTCACCGCCACATAAACCTTGCCGTTCGCAAAAGTCAGGTCGCCGTGATGGTTGATCACGTTGATTTTTTTGAGAACCTTTCCGGCGGGAGTGGTCTTGACCAGCGCGGTGGTGAACGACCAATAAATGGCATCCGCGCCATTTGTCGTGATCCCCTGCAAATGGCCGGGATAAACGCCCTCGCAGGTCACATAATTTTTCCCCGCGGGCGGCGAAAGGGCAAACGTCCCCAAAGCGGCGCAAGGCGGGGGCAGGCAGCACGAAATGAAAACAAGAAACGGAATGGTTTTGGAAGAAAGCATGGTGATCATTGCATAACGGGCGGTTGGGGGTGAGCGCAACGAAAGGATTCCCGCCCAAGAAGGCGAGGGTAACCAAACCTCGGATTGGTCTTTGCGCAACGCACGGTCGCAACGAGGCGTGGAAGGCGCGAGGAATGCGATTTATTTGATTTGAACACCAAAACACTTCGCGCGATGCCTATCGCACGGTGTTTTGGTATTTCGAGCGAAAGCCCGCCAACCGTCCCACCTATTGGCGCCTTCCGAAGAACACGCTTTGTGGCTGGATTGGACTGGTGATTGCCCCATGAGGCAATCATGTGCGTTTGCAAGGGCTGATTTGCTACTTTCTGATTTGCCAGTCGGTTTCCTTGGCGAGGATTTCCTGAAGCTTGGCGAAGGCGGTGTTGACTTCGTCGTCGGTGAGGGTGCGGTCGGGGGCGCGATAGACGAGGCTGAACGCGAGGCTTTTTTTGCCCTCGGGCAGGCCCTTGCCTTGGTAGACGTCGAAGATGTTCGCGGCTTCGAGCGCGAAGGTTTTCGGCAGCGTGGCGCGGGCGTGCTTGGCCAGTGTTTTTTGCGCGTCGCCGGCGGGGAGCTTTTCATCGACCACGAGCGCGATGTCGCGGAGCGCGGCGGGGTGCATCGTGATGGGTTGATAGCGGCGGCGGTCGGAGACGGTTTTGACGCGCTCGGAGAGAATCGAGAGCGTGCCGCCGTAGACCTTGCCCTCGATGCCGAGGCTGCGAACCATGGCGAGGTTGATCAGGCCGAGGCGCGCGGTCCAGCCGTGGGCGATGTCGCCGATGATGGCGGACTGGCCTTCCTGCCATCCGAAGAACGCGCCGCCGGGCGCTTTCACGGGCTGGCGGGCGATGTCGATGCCGCCGATGCCGGCGAGGGTTTCGACGAGGCGTTTTGTCGTGTAGAAGTCGGCGGGCTCGCGCTTGAGCCAGGCGCGGTCGAGGTCGTTTTCGGCAATGATGAAGGAGACCGAAACACACTCGAAGTTTTGCCCGTCGCGCTCGATAAAGACGCGCCCGGTTTCAAAGAGGCGCGAGGCCGGCACGCCACGCGATTGGTTGAGCTTGAGCGTTTCGAGGAGTCCGAGCACGAGGGTGGGGCGCAGGTGCGACTGATCCTCGGTGAAGGGATTGAGGAGCGCAAGCTCGGCCCCGGCGGCCTGTGAAACCCACGTCTCGACTTCGCGCTTGGAGCGCAGCGTGTAGTTCACGCATTCGTTGAAGCCCTGGCCGACAAGGTAGGCGGAAACTTCGCGGTTGAAGAGCACGATGGGGGCGTCGTTGCCGATGATCGTCGGCGCGAGCACGGGCGCGGGGGGAATTTTTTCCGTGCCGTAAACACGAAGAACTTCCTCGACGAGGTCGATGGGCCGGTCGAGGTCGTTGCGCCAGCTCGGGATGGCAACCGTCCATGCGGGGCCGCCGGGGGCGTTTTTGTCCTCGCGTGTGATTCGGAGCTCGAGCGCCTCGAGCGCGGCGCGTTGCTCGGCGACGGGGATTTCGAAGCCGACGCGTTCGTTCACGAAGGACGCGGTGACTTGAACCTCGCGCTGCCAGGGGACGTCGCCCCCGGCCTTGTGCGTGGCGCCGGCGACCTGCCCGCCGCAGAGTTCGAGGATGAGCGAGATGGCGCGGCGCGTGGCTTCGTCGAGCATGTGCGGATCGACGCCGCGTTCGTAACGGTAGGAGGAGTCGGAGGAGAGTCCGAGACGGCGCGATGTCCAGCGGATGAGGCTGCGCGCGAAACTGGCGGCCTCGAGAATGATGTCGGTCGTGGTGTCGTCGATGCCCGAGTTTTCGCCGCCCATGACACCGGCGATGACGAGCGGTTTTTCGGCGTCGGCGATGACGAGCATGCGGCTGCTGAGCGCGCGCTCCTTTTCGTCGAGGGTGATGATTTTTTCGCCCTCGTTGGCCGGGCGGATGATGAGTTTGTGCCCGCCGATTTTTTTCGCGTCGAAGGCGTGCGTGGGCTGGCCGTATTCGAGCATCACGTAATTGGAGATGTCGACGATGTTGCTGATCGGGCGCATGCCCGCGGCGAGGAGGCGGCGTTGCATCCACTCGGGGCTGGGGCCGATCTTGATGCCGGTGATGACGGTGGCGGTGTAGAGCGGGCACATCTCGGGCGCGTCGACGCGGATGGATTCGAGCAGGTCGGGGCGCGCGGCGAAGGCGGCAAAGGGGGCGCGGGTGTTGCCCGGGTCGTATTTGATTTCCGGATACCGGAGCGATTTTTTGAACCAGGCGGAGAGTTCGCGCGCGATGCCGATGTGGCTGAGGCAGTCGGGGCGGTTGGGTGTGACTTCGATGTCGAAAACGATGTCGCCCGGGGGGAGAATGTCGTTGATGGGAGTGCCGAGGGCGGGCGGGGTTTCCGTCGCGGGGGTGGCGAGGATCATGAGGCCGGCGTGGTCGCCACCCTCGAGCGCGAGTTCCTTGGACGAGCACATCATGCCGTCGGAGGACTGGCCGCGGATTTTGGATTGCTTGATTTCGAAATTGCCGGGGAGGATGGCGCCGGGGAGCGCGACGGGAACGAGGTTGCCCGCGTCGCAGTTGGGCGCGCCGCAGACGATTGTCTTCACGCCGCCGGCGGGGCCGACATCGACGGTGCAAAGGGAGAGCTTGTCGGCGTTGGGGTGTTTGTCGCGTGTTAGGATGCGCCCGACAACGACGTTGTTGAACTGGGGCGCGCCGGTGTTGATGACCGCCTCGACTTCAAGGCCGAGAAAGGTGATGGCGCGGGAGATTTCGTCGGTGGCGATGCCGTTGAGATCGACGTAGTCGTTGAGCCAGGAGAGGGAGATTTTCATGGGTGGTGGTGCGGTAAATGCGGGAGCGGGATTTCGACTTAAATCGACTTAAGTCGACGGAAGTCGATTCAAGTTGGTAATGGGACGTGAGCGGTTCAGGCGAACTGCCTGAGGAAACGCAGGTCGTTTTGGTAGAAGTAGCGGATGTCGTCGATGCCGTAGAGGAGCATTGCGAGGCGTTCGAGGCCCATGCCGAAGGCGTAGCCGGTCCAGACGCTTGAGTCGTAGCCGACGGCGTCGAAGACGGTCGGATCGACCATGCCGCAGCCGCCGATTTCGATCCATTCCTTGTTCACCTTGGGGAGGTGCCTGGCGCTGAGATCGACTTCGAAACTGGGCTCGGTGTAGCCGAAATAGTGCGGGCGAAAACGGGTCTTCGTGTCCTTGCCGAGGAGCGAGGCGAAGATGTAATCAAGGAGCGCCTTGAGGTCGCGGACGGTGACGTTTTTGTCGACGTAGAGGCACTCGAGTTGGTGAAAGTTGGCGGAGTGCGTGGCGTCGGTGGTGTCGCGACGGTAAACGCGTCCGGGCGAGACGATGCGGATGGGCGGCGGGCCCTTGAGCATCGTGCGGATTTGCACGGAGGAGGTGTGCGTGCGGAGGAGGTATTTTTCGTCGGCGACCTTGCGCGAGACGTTGCCGAAGCGCGTGGCGGCGGGGAAATAGAACGTGTCCTGCTCGTTGCGGGCCGGATGGTCGGCGGGTGTGTTGAGCGCGTCGAAGCAGTAGAATTCGGTTTCGACCTCGGGACCCTCGACGACGTTGAACCCGGCTTTTGCGAGGATGCGGCACATTTCCTCGCGCACGAGCGTGAGGGGATGATAGGTGCCGGCGAGGGCGTCGGGCGAGGGAAGGGTGGGGTCGATTTCGGGGCCGAGTTGCGCGGCGAGCTCGTTGGACTCGATGGCGCGGAGCGCGTTTTCGAGGAGGCCGGTGAGGGTGGTCTTGGCCTCGTTGATGAGCTTGCCGACGATGGGTTTTTGCTCCTTGGGCAGGCTGCCCATTTGTTTCATGAACGCGGTGAGCGAGCCGTTGGGGCCGACGTAACGGGCTTTCGCGGCCTCGAAGTCGGCGCGGATTTTTGTCGCGGAGAGTTCGGTGCGGGCTTTGTCGAGCAGGGCTTTGAGTTGGTCTTGCATGTGGAAATTTTCGATTTTGGATTTTCGATTTTGGATTGGGCGCTTCCGCTCCGGTTTCGCCTTCGGTCACGCGCGGTGGCGCGCAATCGAAAATCGAAAATCCAAAATCGAAAATTTGTCTGATTGTCGGCGACGGGCTGGAAGAACGGGACAGGTTGATCTGTCGGTGGATGTTAAAAAACAAAGAGGACGGCACCTCGCTCGAACGAGGCCCGTCCTCTGATGATTTCTGAAAATGAGAGGCGAGCCGCGTCCGGGCTCGCGTTTAAGCTTTTAGGCCGCGGCCTTTTTGGCCCCGGCTTTTTTCTTCAACGCGTCCTGGGCTTGTTTGACCAGGGCGGTAAAGGCCGCTTCGTCGCGGATTGCGAGGTCGGAGAGGACCTTGCGATCAAGGGCGACGCCGGCGGCGTTGAGACCCTCGATGAAGCGGTTGTAGCTGATGCCGGCCTCGCGGCAGGCGGCGCTGATGCGCACGATCCAGAGGGCGCGGAACTCGGCCTTCTTCTTGCGGCGGTCACGGTAGGCGTATTGCCAGGCGTGATGGACGGCTTCTTTCGCGTAGCGATAGAGCTTCGATTTGTTGCCGAAGTAGCCTTTGGCATGCTTCAGCATGTTCTTGCGGCGCTTGCGCGACGCGGGGGAGTTTTTGACACGAGCCATGTTATATTATGTGTATTTTTTTAGTCGCCGCCGGGTCGTCTCGTTGGGATTCACCCGGTTGGCGTGGTTATGGTTTGATCGTTCGCGCGGTCCCTCGGCGGTTTAGGCGTGGGGCAGGCAACGCAGGAGCGGAGGCGTGTGGGTCTCGGAGAGAGCCTTGGCCTTGCCCAAGCGGCGTTTCTGCTTGGAGGACTTGGTGCTCGCGATGTGGCGAGTGCCTGGCGAACGATAGATCAATTTGCCCTTGGCGGACACCTTGAATCGTTTGGCAACGGACTTTTTTGTCTTTTGCATGATTACAGTAGAGCCGTTCAAAAGATAGGCTGCTCGAGCGCGTGTAAAGGGAAAACTTCCCGAATGAAAAAAACGCCGCCCATTGCCGGCGCAAAATCCGTCAAAGATGCGCGGTGAACGCCCCGGGGAGGTCGGCCTTGGCGGCGAAGGTGAACGCGCGTCCGGCGTGGGTGTAGTCGAAACGGGTTTCGAGCGAATGGAGAAAGAGGCGTTTTTCGCGTGTGCGTTTGGCGAAGTCGCGGTTGGCTCGAAAATCGCCGTAAGTGGCGTCGCCGATGATTGGAAGATGGCGCTTGGCGCATTGCACCCGGAGCTGGTGGCTGCGTCCTGTTTTCGGTTCGAGCTGGATGAGCGAGATGGGCGCGCCCGCGGCGGCGGGGGTGTTGCGGCTGGTGCGCAGAAGGCTCATTCGCGCCTCGGCGGGGATGTTTCCGGCCCGGGCGGCGGCGCGGATTTGGCCGCCGCGTTTTTGCACGGCGAGCCGGTCGCGCCAGAGTTGCGTTTTTTCGGAGGGGCTGCCGAAGACGAGCGCGGCGTAGGTTTTGCTGATGTGGCGTTCGCGAAAGAGCGCTCGGATTTCGCGCGCGAGTTCTTCCGTGGTCGCGGCAAGGATCACGCCGGAGGTGGCGGAATCAAGGCGGTTGAGCAGCCAGAGGCGGCATTTGAATGCGGAGTGCGGAGTGCCGAATGCGGAATGACCGGACGCCAGCGGCGGGCGGGCGGGCGGCGCGGATTCGGCGGTTTGTAATTCCGCATTCCGCACTCCGCACCCCGTATTCCATTCATAATATTCGCCGTCGGATTCGTAGGGGGCGTTGAGGAGCGAACGGGGCTGGTCGCGGGGGGCGTTGGGGTGGGAGAGGGTGCCCGCGGGTTTGTTGAGGGCGAGAAGGCCGTTGGGATCGCGGGTGATGACATCCACGCCGCGCCCGAGGGGGAGTGTTCGCCAGTAGTCGTCGATTGGGTCCGGGATTTCGCTCACGGCCTGCCGTAGTAGAAGGTGAAGGTCATTTCCTGTTTCTCGCCGAGGATGGCGACCATGTCGTCGGTCCATTTGCCGTAGGGCGCGCGGTCAGTAATCGCGCTGATGCAGATTTGCGTGGCCTGGCTGCCGCCGTTGCCGTCGGCCTCGACAATTTCGGCGATCTTGCCTTCGGAATCGAGAATGAATCGGACTGTGACCTTCGTGCCGGTGGGCGGCCAGAAACGGCTTTTCTCATTGAGGTCCTCAAATTGGATTTGGACGGTGTCGATCAGCTTTTGAAGATACTGGCCGTAGTTGCTCCATTTGGCGTCGTAGGCCATGGCGCCGATGTTTTGGGTGCCGAATTTGTTTTCCTTAAAAATTGCGGGACGGACTTTTTGCCGGTTGAGCGTGATGCGGGGTTGCGGGCGTTTGGGGTCGATTTGGGGTTGAGTGGTTTGGGGGACGCCGGTGATGAGCGGGGCGTCGGGGAGGCCTTGGGTGTGCTCGGTGGCGTCGGGTGTGATGTTTTTCAGGGCTTCGGGGAGCTTGTATTCGTTCATGCCGTAGCCGGTTTCGCTGTCGCCCTGAATTTTCTGCTCGCCGGAGAGCGGGTTTTGCTCGCGCTGGGCGGGGGTGACTTCGGTGACGCTGCTCGATTCCTTGAGTTCGGGCGTGGGTGGCGGTGGCGGGGGTGTTTCAATGATTGGCTGCTGTCGGAGATCGCCGCTGACGATTTGGGTGGAGTCGATCTCATCCTGACCCTCGATTGCGGGGCGGTCGCTTTTGCCTCCGGGGGTGGGCGTTTCCTGCGCGGCCTGCTGGTTGTGCGCGCCGAAGTTGTCGGTTTTGTCGGGAATGTTTTCGGGGGCGTCGGGATTGGTCTCGACGAAGTTTTGCGGGGGCGGGGGAGGCGGCTTGGGGAGGAGAAACTCCTCGGGCTGGAGCTCTATGTCGAAGGAGGGTTTCGGGGTGGAGATGTCGCCGGTGTTGCTGGTGTGCTGGTGGTCGAGGTGGGTGATGAGGAGGTTGAAAAGGAAAAGGCAGAGGAGCCAGACTCCGATGGTGAGCACAATGCCGAGGCCGATGGTGCGGCGGCGATCCGCCGGGTCCCCGGTTTCGAGCAGCGCGTAGCGCGATTTGCGGCGCGATGGCGGCGCTGCTTCGAGCAGGCTGGAGGGACGTTCTTTGAGCGGCGGCGGCATGTGTGGTTGTTTGTTGTTATACAACAACAGACGCTGGAATGTTCAAAATGTGCCGATGAGACCGCAGCGGGTCAAAATTTGTTTCGTGGCGTCCATGGGCAGGCCCATGATGTTTGAGAAGGAGCCGTCCCAGTGGTCGATGATGAGGTCGCGGCCTTCCTGGATTCCGTAGGCTCCGGCCTTGTCGAGCGGGTTGACGATGTGGAAATAGGCGTCGATCACGGCATCGTCGAGGGGCTTGAATGTGACTTGGCTGGTGACGCCGTCGTCGATGCGGATTTGGCGCGAGAGATTGCGGAGCGCGACGCCGGTAAAAACGGTGTGGGTGCGCCCGGCAAGGCGCTTGAGCATGGCGCGCGCCTCGTCGAGATCGGCGGGTTTGTTGAGCACGGTGTCGTCAATAAAAACGGTGGTGTCGGCCCCGAGCACGAACGCGTTGGGGTGGAGTAAGGCGACATGGTCGGCCTTGAGCGCGGCATTGTGCGCGACCATCGTGCGCGGGTGCGTGGCGGGGTCTTCGTGCTCGATGACATCGGCGACGATCACGTCAAAGGGGATGCCGGTTTGCGCAAGGAGTTCGCGGCGGCGCGGCGAAGCGGAGGCGAGGATGAGGCGCGGGCGCGCGGGTGGCGAATCGGATGAAACGGCCAGATCTGGCTGATGCGACTGATCGTGCATTGCGCGGGTGGCGACAGCGCGCACTCAGCGCAGCGCGAGTGTTTCGCCGTCGTATTCGAGGCCGAGCGAGGGGATGGTGACGGCTTTGCGCTGGCCGTCCTTGCGGACGCGACCGGCGAGCCAGGCATCGTAGCCGGTGGCTTTGGCGGCGGCGAGGGTGGCCTCGGCGTTTTCGGGCGAGACGTAGGCGGCGAAACCGATGCCCTGGTTGAAGGTGGCATACATTTCGCGCTGGGAAATGGGGCCGGCCTCCTGAAGAAACTTGAAGAGCGCGGGGGCCGGGCGCGGGTCGGTGATTTCGTAAACGAAGGGTTCGTCGAGGCGCATGAGTTTGCGCCAGCCGTGTCCGGTGACGTGCGCGACGTAGTTGAGCTTGATGTTGCGGCGCTGGCATTCGCGCACGAACGCGACGTAGATCACCGACGGGGCGAGGAGCGCCTCGCCGTAGTTGCGCGGGTCGCCGTGGCCGATGGGCGTGAGGTAGCCCTGCGGGAGCGAGTCGGCGATTTTCCGGCAGAGCGTGAGTCCGTTGGTTTGCACGCCGGAGGAGGCGAGAAAGATGATCGTGTCGCCGTCGTGAACGTCGCCGGTGATGCGGAGGTTTTTCGGGGAAATTTTTCCGATGGCGGAGCCGGCGAGGACGATTGCGTCGGAATTGACGATGCCGCGAAGGGTGGGGGTTTCGCCGCCGCCCCAGACGGCGCCGGACTGGCGGCAGCCCTCGGCCCAGCCGTCAACGAGGGCGTTCATGCGGGCCTCGTCGGTGAACCATGCGGAATCGCCGACGGCGGCGTGCATGGCAACGGAGATCGGAAGCGCGCCGCAGGTGATGAGGTCGTTGACAATGGTGGCGACGGTGTCGATGGCGATTTCGCGGTAGAAGGTCTTGCCGGTGGCGGCTTGGTAGGCGTCGGCGACGAGGTTTTTGGTGCCGAGGCCCTCCTCGACGTGAGCAAGGTAATGGTCGGACGCCTCAATGAGGTAGGCGCTTTCGCCGCGTGTGGCGGCGGGTTCGGCATAGCCGTGCGGCGCGAGGAGCCCGGCGGTGGCGCGCGCGGCTTTCTGGCAGGCGCGCTTGAAGGCGTCGAGCTGGTCGTAGTTTACACCGGAGGATTCGTAGCTGAGGGACATGTGTGGGAAGGTCTGAAGGACTGAAAGGCTGAAGGCTGGAAGGATTAATGAAGCGTGGGATTATCGAAGCGGGAATCGACTAAAAATCGACTTAATTCGAGTTAAGTCGATTTAGGTCGGGGGGATTGGGTGAACTGCTCGTTCAATAGCTCCTGCCCTCGTGTTTTTCGTAGTAGTTCACGTAGGCTTGGTTGACGATGCGGTAGCCGCCGGGGGTGGGGTAGTTGCCCGAGAAATACCAGTCGCCGGTGTGGTTGGGAACCGCCTTGTGCAGGTTTTCGATCGTCTGGAAGATCACGCTGAGCTCGCCCTTCCAGTCGAGCTTGCGGGGGCGGACGAGTTCGGCGATGCGCGCGGAGATTTCCTCCGGCGTGAAGCCGTCGTAGATTTTGGAGACGTGGTTGACGGCGCCGTTGCGGGCGACTTCGTCGCGGCAGAGTTGATAGACTTCCTGCAGGAGCGGGGTCTGGCCGCGTTCCTTGATGAGGGAGATGGCGGCTTCGAAGGCGATGAGTTTGCCGAGCTCGGACATGTCGATGCCGTAGCAGTCGGGGTAGCGGATTTGCGGCGCGGTGGAGGCGATCACGATGCGCTTGGGCTGGAGGCGGGCGAGCATGCGCAGGATCGATTTGCGGAGCGTGGTGCCGCGCACGATGGAGTCGTCAACGCACACGAGGTTGTCGATGCCGGGGCGGATGGTGCCGTAGGTGATGTCGTAAACGTGGCTGGCGAGCTGGTTGCGCGCGGATTCCTGCCCGATGAAGGTGCGCAGCTTGATGTCCTTGCTGACGATTTTTTCGCCGCGCGGCCAGTTGCGCAGGATCACTTCGTCAAGGAGCGTTTCGGTGAGGCGGTTTTCATTTTGCGCCTCGAGGAGGATTTTTTTGACTTCGTCGCGGCGGCGTTCGCGCAGGGAGTGGAGGAGTCCGAAGTAGGCGATTTCGGAGGTGTTGGGGATGAAGCTGATGATGGTGTTGCCCCATTCGTGGTTGGTGGCGTCGAGGACTTGGTCGGCGAGCTGGCCGCCGAGAGCCTTGCGCTCGGTGTAGATGTCCTGGTCGTTGCCGCGCGAGAAATAGATGCGCTCGAAGGAGCACGCGGCGCGGGGGAGGGGAGTGGTGATTTGCGTGTCGGTGATGGTGCCGCGGCGCTTGATGACGATGACGTGGCCGGGGGCGACTTCCTGGACTTGGTCGATGGCGGCGTCGAACACGGTCATGAGCGGGGCGCGCTCGGATGCGAAGGCGACGACTTCGTCGTCCTGATACCAGAAGCAGGGGCGGATGCCGGAGGGGTCGCGCGCGACAAAGGCGTCGCCGTTGCCGATGAGTCCGCAGAGGGAGTAGGCGCCGTCCCATTGCTGGGCCGCCTTGGTGATGACGCGGGCGAGGTCGAGGTCCTCGCTGATGCGGTGCGACATTTCCTCGCCGGAGAGGCCGCGGGTGCGCAGGTAGCGGTAGATGTCCTCGTGTTCCTCGTCGAGGAAGAAGCCGATGCGCTCGAGGATGGCCTGGGTGTCGGTGGCGAAGATCGGGTGCTGGCCCATGGCGATGAGGCTTTGGTTCAGCTCCGCGGTGTTGGTCATGTTGAAGTTTCCGCAGAGGGCGAGGTTGCGGGTTTGCCAGGGGCTGCGGCGATAGAAGGGGTGGCAGGAGCTGAGGCTGTAGCCGCCGCTGGTGCCGTAGCGCAGGTGGCCCATGTAGAGCTCGGCGCCGAAGTCGAAGTTCTTTTTGACGGTGTCGGCAAACTCGGGGTGGATGGTGCCTTCGGTGACTTTCTGGTTGTAGTCGCTCCAGATGCGCTTGAAGACGCGGTCGAGGGGGTTGGATTCCACGCAGCGGTCGCGGAACATGTATTGCTCGCCCGGGGGCATGTCGAGTTTCACGGCGGCGACGCCCGCGCCGTCCTGGCCGCGGTTGTGCTGCTTTTCCATGAGGAGAAACAGTTTTGTGAAGCCCCAGAGCGGCGTGCCGTATTTGTTTTGGTAATACGAGAGCGGTTTCTTGAGTCGGATGAGCGCGATGCCGCACTCGTGCGTGAGTTTATCGGACATGATGGATGTGAGTTAAAATTGATGCGTGGAAATTGCGCGGCGCGCGGGCGCGGATGCGTTCGCTTGCGATGGTGGCGGGGTGATTTTCCCGGACATTCCGGGCGTGGGGGTGGAGGCGCATTATGGCTGGATGTCGCCCGCTCATCGACGTCCGGCTCCATGCGCAGGACAGGACATCGCGCGCGCGGCGCCTGTGTTTTCGCAGCCTTGCCCGCCGTCACTTTGAGTGACGTCCAGCGGATGATCCCGTATTGTCTGGTCGTTGGTCTTCACAGGCCGTTAAAAGCGAAAAGATGACGCCTTGAATCGCAAGCCGGTCAAGGGTTTTTGCTGATTTTCGCGCAATCACGAGCGGAAGTTTTACGAATCGGGCGGCCAATTAATAACATTCATGGAAAACCGGGGGATTTTTCCAAGGCGCGCATATCTGGCTTGCAGCCCCATCGGGGACGAATTCACATCTGCGAAGCCCGCACAGCGTTTGTGTTGCGCGCGGCCAGCAACCCAAAAAACATCCATCCCTTCACGCCATGGCATACCCGACAATACTCGCCAGCTTCCTCACTGATTGGTGGGGCGCGCTGTCGCTCGCCAAACAGATTTTCTACGGTATCGCGATTTTTGCCGCGTTCCTCGTCATCGTCATGGCGATCGTTTCGATGTTTGGCATCGGCGACGACGCCGAGCTCGACGCCGACGCGGCCGACGGCGGCGGCAGTCTTTTTTCGGTGAAGCCGATCATCGGCTTCTTGTTCGCATTCGGCTGGGCGGGCGGCGCCTCGCTGAGCAGCGGATTGAGCGTTTTGGTGGCGAGCGTGATCGCGCTTGCGGCAGGCGGCGCGGTGATGCTCGGCATCGTCTGGATACTGCGCGCGACCCAGCGCCTCAAGGTTGACGGCACGCTCAAAAAAGAGGACGCCATCGGCAAAGTCGCCACCGTTTACGTGACGATCCCTCCCGACAGCCAGAGCGGCGGCCAGATCATCGTGCCGCTCGACGGACGCACGATCACACTCGGAGCCCTGCAAAAAGGCTCCGCGCCGATTCCCTCGGACGCCAAGGTTAAAGTCGCCGCGCTCATTGATTCGCACACGGCGCTCGTCGAGCCGATCTGATTTTTCGAAACGTCCGCAAACTCCAAACCATAAACTACAAACTCAATATTTATGAACGACATCACCGTCCCGCTACTCGCAGTTTTTGTAATCTTCATCGTCATGATCGGCATCGGCGTGGCGCGCCGTTACCGCATGTGCCCGCCCGACCGCATCCTCGTCGTTTACGGCAAGGTGGGCGCCGGCGCGGCGCGCTGCTACAACGGCGGCTCGACCTTCGTCATGCCGATTTTCCAAAGCTACGCCTACCTGAACCTCACGCCGATCACGATCGAGATTCCGCTGCGCAGCGCCCTCTCCAGCCAGAACATCCGCGTCAACGCCCCCGCGAACTTCGCCGTCGCCATCTCGAACGACCCCGCCGTCATGGGCAACGCCGCCACGCGCCTCCTCGGCAAGGCGCCGCCGGAAATCGCCGAGCTCGCCCGCGAAATCATCACCGGCCAGATGCGCGTCGTCATCGCCTCGATGACCATCGAGGAAATCAACGCCGACCGCGAAAAACTCATCTCGCTCATCACCAAGGGCGTCGAAGTGGAACTCCGCAAAATCGGCCTCCACCTCATCAACTGTAACATCACCGACATCACCGACGAATCCGGCTACATCGACGCGCTCGGCAAGGAAGCCGCCGCCAAGGCGATCAACGACGCGCAAATCAAAGTCGCGCAGGAAAACCAGCGCGGCGCCATCGGCAAGGCCGAGGCGGAAAAACTGCAAGCCATCCGTGTTGCCGAAGCCGAGGCCTCGGCGGCCATCGGTCGCAACAAGGCCCAGCAGGACATCGTCGCCTCGCAAGCCGAGCTCGCCGAAAAGAAAGCCGAGGCCGACCGCCGCGCCGAGGTTGCCCAAAAAACCGCCAAGGCAAAAGCCGAGCAAGCCGCCTATGAGGCGCAAAAAGCCACCGAGGACGCCCGCGCCATGCGCGACGAAGCCAGCGCCGTGGCCGACCAAGTCGCCCAAGCCAACGCCGCCAAGGAAAAAGTTCGCGTTGACGCCGAGGCCACCGCGATCCGCGCCAAAGTGACCGCCGAGGGCCAGGCCGCCGCCGTGCGCATAGCCGCCGAGGGTGACGCCGCGTCCGTGAAAACCCGCGCCGAAGCCGATGCCGCCGCGATTGAGCTGAAACTCACCGCCGAGGCGAAAGGCAAACAAGCCATTCTCGAGGCCGAGGCGAAAGGCCGCCAGGCGCTCCTCGACGCGCAAGCCGACGGCCTTGCAAAATTCACCCAAGGAGGTCGCGACGCCACCGCCGCGATCAACCTCATCCTCGCGCAGCAAGTCGTCGAAGTCGCCCGCGTGCAATCCGACGCGATTCAAAAGCTCAAGTTCGACAAAGTCGTCGTCATGGGCGGCGGCAAGGACGGCGCGAGCGCGGGCGGTTTTGTCCAGGACCTCTACAAAAACGTGCTCCCGCTTCATGAAGTGGCGAAGGCCGCCGGCGTCGTCCTGCCGGGCTTCCTCGGCACGGAAGCCGGAGCCGCCGCGCCGAAGCAACAAGCGTCCGCGGCACCCGTCGCACCGGCGACACCGCCGAAAAACAAAGCCTGATTGATCGCCAAGTATCCCAACAAGAATGCAATCCCTACGGGTATTCTGGTTGGGTGCTTTTTAATTATTCCTGTTTTTGGCGGGGCGATTGGCAGACTGTCGCCAACGCCCGAAACGGTCGTGTGCGGGCCTCGCGTTGCCGGCGCGCTCGGCGAGCGCGCCCCACCCAGAGCAAATGCCGTTTTGTTTAAAAACTGTCCTAATTGGTGTTTGTGAAGGGCGCGGGCATTGGGGTGATTGGCATGGGATCAACGGTTGGCGCAATGGGCGCGATGTCGATTTTCATGGGGGCGGGTTTGAATGGAGCGGGGGCGACGGTTGGCTCGCGGGCGGTTTTGGCGGCGGCGAGTTCTTTCGCGAGCGCTTCCGCGCGGGCTTCGCCGGCGGCGATGGTCTTGGGATACTTGGCCAGAAATTCGCGGAGCTTTTTTTCGCTTTGCGCCGCCTCGATGTTTTTTTCCGCGGCGACGATGAGCCACGCCAGGCCTTCGACGTAGTCGCGTTTCACGCCGCGGCCGCTGGAGAGCATTGCGCCGATGTTGTGCTGCGCGGTGGCGTCCCCGGCGAGGGCCGCGGTTTTGTAGTATTTGAGGCCCTTGGCGTAATCCCGCGGCGTTTCCGTGCCGTCGGCGTAAAGTTTTCCGAGGCGGAAGTTGGCGGCGGTGTGCCCGAGTTGCGCGGCGTCGTCGAGGTAGAGCATTGCGCGTGTGATGTTTTTCGGTGTGTCGGGCGTGCCGTCGAGATACATCTGGCCGAGTTCGTAGAGTGCGTCGGGGTTTTGGGTTTCAGCGGCTTTTTGCAGGGCCTCAAAGCTGGGCCATTTATTGTCCGCGCCGCCGCCTCCGGTTGTGGAAATGAGCTTCGGCCCCGAGTCGTCGGAGACGACGGTGGCGGTTCCGACTTTGACGCCGGATGATTTTTTTGAGCGCGCTTTTTTGGCCGCGGGCTTGGCGTCGGGGGTTTGCGCCGACATGAGCGCGGGGGCGAGGAGCGCGAGACTTGCGATGAGGAGGATGCGGGTAATCGGCGGCATGTTTGATGTTGAAAGGGAAGCAGACTTGTCGGTCCGCGCCACAAAAAAGCGCGCCGTGGCGGACGGCGCGCTTGGTGATTGGGGCCGGGCGTTTAGTCCTTGTCGTTGCCGGTGTCGCCTTCGCCGAGAGCGGTGCCGCCCTTGACGGTCACTTTTTCCAGGACCGCGGCGATGACTTTTTCGGCGACATCGGGGCGCTCGCGGAGCGTGGCCTTGGCGGCGTCGCGTCCCTGGCCGATGAGCTCGCCCTGGTAGGATATCCACGCGCCTTTTTTCTCAAGAATCTTGTGCTCGATGCCGAGGTCGAGGATCGACGCGGTGCGCGAGATGCCCTCGTCATACATGATGTCGAATTCGCATTCGGTGAAGGGCGGGGCGACTTTGTTTTTGACGACTTTGATCTTGGTGCGGTTGCCGATGATTTTGCCGTCGGGTGTCTTGATTTGCTCCTTGCGGCGGATGTCGATGCGGATGGACGAGAAGAATTTCAGGGCGCGTCCGCCGGAGGTCGTCTCGGGGTTGCCGAACATGACGCCGATTTTTTCGCGGATCTGGTTGGTGAAGACGCACACGCAGTTGGTCTTGCTGACGACGGCGGTGAGGCGGCGCATGGCCTGGCTCATGAGGCGGGCTTGCGCGCCGACGGTGGCGTCGCCCATCTGGCCGTCGAGCTCGGCGCGGGTGGTGAGCGCGGCGACGGAGTCGAGCACGATGATGTCGATGGCGTTGGAGCGGATGAGCGTCTCCATGATGTTGAGCGCGTCCTCGCCGGAGTCGGGCTGGGAGACGAGGAGGTCGTCGAGGTTCACGCCGACGACCTTGGCGTATTTCGGGTCGAGCGCGTGCTCGACGTCGATGAAGGCGGCGAGGCCGCCGCGTTTCTGGGCCTCGGCGATGGCGCTCAAGCAGAAGGTGGTTTTGCCGGAGGATTCGGGGCCGTAGATTTCGATGATGCGGCCGCGGGGCAGGCCGCCGACGCCGAGGGCGAGGTCGATGGCGATGGAGCCGGTCGAGAGGGTTTCGACTTTCATTTTTTGCGCGTCGCCGAGGCGCATGATGGAGCCTTCGCCGAATTGCTTGGTGATGGCGGAGACAGCGAGGTCGAGGTTTTTGCGCGTGGCGGCGTCGATGGCGTCCGCAGTTGCGGGAGTTGCGGCGGCGGTTTTGGCGGGTGATGCTTTGGACATGTGAGGCGGGTGGTTTATGTGTGTGTGCTGGTTTTGGTTAAAAAGAGATGAATGGAACGGTGTGCGAGGGTTTGGGTGGTGGCAAATGAAGAAATGATGTTTCGACAAAAAACTCCGGTCGTGGGACCGGAGTTTATGTTTTGGGTTGTTTGTGAAGGAATTAGAACTTCCAGCCGAAGCTGACGCTGGCTGTATGAGTGTTCATGTCGTCGAGTTCGTCTTCAATATTGAATACTCTGTATTCAGTGGATCCAACACGCAGGTAACGATATCCGAAATCCATATAAAAACGATCACTAATGTGGTAGGTGATTCCCATGCCGCCGCCAAAGGCGAATGCGGTATCAGTGTCATCGTCCGAACCGTAACCTCTGCGTTTGAGTTTGAGATTTATGGATGTGAAGCCGGCTGCGGGGGTAAGTCGCAGTTCCCAATTTCCATCGGAATTAAGCGGTATGCAATAGCTGTATGAGGCCAGCAACATCAGCGCGGTGTCCTCTTCTTTGATACCTCGACCATGATCCTCGCTTGACATGAGAACGCCGAGCTCGGCTTGAATTTTGTTGTTTTTATTGATGCGCCAGCCAAAGGCGGTGTTGATACCCCAGAAATCGGCGCCACTTGAATTGCCCGGCTTGGCATTCATGTAAGCAAGCCCGCCTTCGAGGTAGAGATTGGGGCCAGTTGCCTTGGGCATGGCATACGATGAGTCGCGTCCCGATGAATAATTTGGCGCCACGGAGGCGGGTGTGGGCGGGGCAACTTGGGCGAGGGCGGACGCGCTTGCGATGAGCAAGCCCGTGATTAATGCACAAATCGTTTTGCTGGTGGTAGCGTGTTTCATGGTGTTTTTGGAGTTACGCGTCCCTTCACAACGAGGCGGCGCTTGGCACCTGATATGCCGATATTTTTTGTGAGCGTCAAGGTGTGAGGTTGGAACGATTTAGGGGATTCACGCCAAATCAAGGAGGGCAAAGGACATCCGGGACGCAATTCCACGCAATTTGATTGATGTATCAAATAAATTACTTGACATGTAAAGTATTTGGGCGATTGTGCGCCCTCATGCACATCACCACTCACATTCTTGGCGCGGCGGGGGATATTCGGAAGGCGGCGACGCGCGTTTTTCGCAGGCACGGGCTTTCCCCGGCGCAGTTCAATGTGCTCAATTTGCTTTCCGACCAGCCCGACGGCCTTAGCGCCGGCGTGCTTGCGGAAGAGCTCGTTGTCGATCCGTCGAACGTCACCGGGCTGGTGGGGCGCATGAAGCGCGACGGGTTGCTGGTGACCAGGCGCTCCCCCGGGGATGCGCGCATGCATGTGGCGCGCCTTTCGGCAAAGGGGCGGAGGCTTTGGGAGGCGTCGTATGCGGATTACGCAAACGAGCTGGCGCAATTCGACGCCATGCTGGACGAGGCCGGAGTTCCCCCGGATTTGCTCAAGGAGCTGACGGGGTTGATTGTGATGATAAGTGAGTTTTGCCGCCAGAAAGCGATCGTTTCATAACCGCGGCGCTTTTTTGGGAGGAAAGATTTTTCCCCCGGCGCAATATTATCGTGGCGGGATCACCGCCATGTTGTTTGCATCGGCGGGCAGAGATGCTTTTCAAACTCACATCACTTGAGAAAAAGGCCCTGGCTGTGATCGCGCTGTTGATTGTCCTGGGATTGCTGGGATTTTGGCTGCTGTGAGGGCGGCGCCCGCGCCGCGCATTTTCTCTGGTCGAGTTTCGCAAATGAGTTAACCTCCGCAGTTCATTTTTATGAAAAATTTTTTCACATCGCTTTTGGGTTCATTGACCGCGCTGGCCATCTTTTCGATCGGGTCGGTGATATGCGGGTTCATGTTTTTCGCAGTGATCGGCTCCATGGTCGGCGGAGGCGGCGACAGCAGGCAGGTGACGGTGGAGAAGGGCGCGTATCTGGTTTTCGACATGTCGGTGAACATCACCGACGCGCCGGCGCAGATGGACTCGAGCGCGTTGATGGGCGCGCTGGCGGGCGGGCGAAACGAACCCGACCGGTTGCAACTGCGCCAGGTCACGAACGCGCTCAAGGCCGCCGCCGAGGACAGCCGGATCGCGGGCGTGTTTCTGTGCGGCGGCTTCGAGCCGGACGGCTACGGCACGGGTTACGCGGCGTTGCGCGAGGTGCGCGAGGCGCTCGAGCAAGTGCGCGCCGCCAAGAAACCGGTGATCGCGTATCTTGAGCAGGCGACGGTGCGCGAGATGTATGTTGCGTCGCTGGCCGACGAGCTTGTGCTCGATCCCTACGGGCTGGTTTTGATGCCGGGGCTGGCGAGCCAGCCGATGTATTATGCGGGCGCGTTTGAAAAGTTCGGAGTGGGCGTGCAGGTGACGCGCGTCGGAAAATACAAGTCGGCCATCGAGCCCTTCACGCGCACCGGCATGAGCCCCGAAAGTCGCGAGCAAATGCAAAAGCTGCTCGACGATTTGTGGGGCGACTTGCGCAACGACATCGCCGCCGGGCGCGGTTTGCGCGCGCAGGATTTGCAGGTGCTCGTGGATCGCGAGGGTTTCATCCAGCCCGAGGTCGCGTTGCAACGCAAACTCGTGACGCGCCTCGCGTATCGCGACGAGGTGATCGACGACTTGAAAACACGCACGGGCCGCGAGGGCTCGTCGGAGCCGTTCAAGCAGATCGGACTGCAAGACTACATATTCACCCTGCCGCGCACGACGGGGCCGGCGATTCCCCCGAAAACGGAAACCGCGGGCAAGCGCGGCGGCGGAAAGGGCGCGGTCGCGATTGTGTATGCCGAGGGCGCGATTGTTGACGGCAGGGGCAGCGCGAAGGATGTCGGCGGCGAGCGTTTCGCGAGGCAAATCCGCCGCCTGCGCCAGGACGACAAGGTGAAGGCGATCGTGCTGCGCGTGAACAGCCCGGGCGGCTCCGCCACGGCCTCGGAGCACATCCAGCGGGAAATCCGCCTGGCGAGAAAAGAGAAACCGGTGATCGTTTCGATGGGCGCGTATGCGGCGTCGGGCGGCTACTGGATCGCGACTTATGGCGACCGGATTTTTGCGGAGCCGGGCACGATCACAGGCTCCATCGGCGTGTTCGGCATGCAGCTCGACATGCAAAAACTGGCGAACAACGTGGGCGTGACATTCGACAGCGTGAAGACGGGAAAATATGCCGACACGAGGACAATCGCGCGCCCGAAGACGCCTGACGAAATGGCGCTTTACCAGCGCATGGTTGATTGGATTTACGAGGAGTTTGTCGGCAAGGTTGCCGAATCGCGCAACATTCCCAAGGAACGCGTGCACGAAATCGCGCAAGGCCGCGTGTGGTCGGGCGCGGAGGCGTTGAAACTCGGGCTCGTCGATGAAATCGGCGGCCTGGACGACGCGATTCTTTATGCGGTGGAAAAGGCGGGACTCGGCCCAAGCTACCGCGTGCAGGAGTTTCCGCGCAAAAAGGAGATAGCCGAGGTGTTGAACGAAATGCTGGGAGGCCGATTCTCGCCGGAACAATCCGATGCGCGTGTGCGCGCGGGAAACAAGGGCGCGGTCAACGAGCTGGTGTCGCGCATTCAGGACGAGGCGCATATCCTCAATGAGTTCAACGATCCCAAGGGCATCTACGCGCGCCTGCCCCTCGACTTGATCGTGAAGTGAGGGATCGGCGGGCGCCATTCGAGGTGTGGTCAGCGAACGCAAGAAGGCGGGATGGGCGTGTGCGGCGGGGCTTTTTCCCTGGTTCTGCCTTTCCGGTCTTTCGAGCTTCCGCGATTAAATCTTTTTGCGCCGCTTGGCGGCTATTCCATTCGGTTAATCGCGGAAGCGCGAAAAGACGGAAGCGGCGGGGCAATTACCCCATGGCTCCAAACTGACGGGCTTGGCAGTCCGCGTTACGATTTGGCCAGCGCGTCGATTTCGGCAAGGTGGCGCCGCCGTTTCGTCTCGCTGATTTGCGCGACTTCAAAGCCGTTGCGGGCGAGCTGGGCGAGCTCGGGTTTTGTGAATTTGGCCTCGGACGCCAGCGCCGCGTATTCGTCGGTGAGCGTGTTGTTGAACACGAGCGGATCGTCGGTGCTCAGGGTGCAGCGGATGCCGGCTTTCATGCAGGCGCGGATGGGGTGCCTGCGGATCGAGGGCACCACGCCGAGACGCACGTTGCTGATCGGGCACATGTCAAAAGTGACGCCGCGGTCGCGCGCGAGGGCGACGACTTCGGGGTCCTCGATGGCTCGCGTGCCGTGCTGGATGCGCGTGACGCCGAGCTTCACGATCGCCTCGCGCACGCGGGCCGCGCCGTCGAACTCGCCCGCGTGGGCCTTGGTGATTTTTCCGGCGGCGCGCATGCGTTTCCACACGCGCGAGGTCCACGCCTCGGTGGGCAGGGTTTCGAGTCCGTGCAGGTCGACGCCGGTGATGTTGTCGCAGTCGGCGATGCCGTCGATCACGGCGCGCATCGGGCCGCGGTAGTCGTTGCGGAGCATGCCGACGAAGACGCGCACTTCGAGTCCGCGCGGCGCGGCGGAGAGGATCGCGGCGGCGATTTCGGAGGGCGGGATTTTCAGGAAATGCGTCGCGGCGAGGTGGAAGCTCGTCTCGACGTAGCGGACGTTTTGCGCGGTGTGTTTTGCGAAGATCGCCTTCGCGCCCTCGTAATAACGCTCGGTGCTCGTGAACCACGGGAGCGCGTGGCCGAGCAGGATTTCGTCGAAGCGCTCGAACTGGCGGATGCGGTGGCGCGGCGCGTGGAAAAACGGGTTCGCGGGGTATTCGCGCGGTTTCCATTTGCGCAGCACCTGGTAGGGCAGGGCGCCCTCGACGTGGAGATGCGTTTCGGTTTTGGGGAGGGCCTGGATGAATTTTTTGAGCGAGGGCGCGAGTTTGGGTTTTTGGGATGCGGGCTTCATTGTTTTTCCAATGTGCATAGCGGGGCGTGGCGATTTTGAAAATACAAAACCGGCAGGCGCGGGGTGAGCGCGCGGCTGCCGGTTTTGAGCATGAGGGCGCACGCAAGGTGCGCCCCTACGGGTGGTGGCTTAGCGGCCTTTGTTCACATCACCGATGAAGGTGTTGTGCGCGCCGGTGACTTTGCGCACGGTGCCGCCGAGGAGCTTCATGCTGCTTTCGGTTCCGATGTATCCCCACTCCTTGGCGAAGCGGATGTTTTTGCGGACGGTGCCTTGCTGCTCGTCGAGAATCTTGAAGAAGTTTTCGTAGTCCTTGGCGAGGGTCTGGCGGTTTTTGAGCGCGCCCATGTCAACGGCCTTGAACTTCTCCGCCATGTCGGCGATTTCCTTCGAGAGGGCCTCGGCGGGGTCGAGCAGGTCCTTCACCTTGGCAACGGCCTCGGCTTTTTGCTCGTCGGTTTTGCTTCCGGTGCCGGAGCCGACTTGGACGAGGCGCTGGTCCATGAGGATGTCCATCTGCTGTTCGCATTTGGCCATGATGTCGCGCATGTTGAGGATGTAGATGCCGATGGGGTTTTTCTTGAGGGCTTCACGCTCGGCGGCGGAGGCGATCACTTCGGAGCGTTCGCCCATTTCGCCGGTGGCGCGCGCGATTTGCTGGACGAGCTCCTCGATGCGCGGCTTGAGGTCGAGGAATTTCTTGTGTTTGTCGTCCTTGTAGTCCCCGGCCTTGTAGTAGTTGGTGAGCGTGCCGACGGCCTTGTTGAGCTCGGCGGCGCTGTCCTTGGCGAGCTTGATGCGGCTGTCGAAAAACTCGCGGTCCTCCTTGGAGAAGGAGCCGGGCGCGGCGAGGTTGTTCTTGGCGAGCTTGTCGTAGGGATTGACGCCGATCAGCACCATGTTCCAGCGCGGTTTTTCGGCGGTCACGCCGTCGCGGGAGACCCACGAGGCGGAGTCCCCGGTGGTTTGCATGATTTTCTTCAGGGGTTCGCGGGCGAGTTTGTTGAAATCGACGAGCTTGTTGTGAAAGCCGATGGCTTCGTTGCCGGCCTTGTCGCCGGAGCCGGAGCTGGAGCTGCCGGAGGAGGAGGATTTTTTGCCGCAGGCCGAGAGCACGAGCAAGCCGCACAACGACGCGAGCAGCAGGGGGAGGAATTTGCGTGTGTTTTGCATAATTTGAGGCTCAGACGTTCCGTCGCCCGGCGAAATGTGTCAAGAATCCGTAAAGAAAATGGAAACGCGGTTTGTTTTTCCACATTTGCGAGAAAAGTGAGAAAAATTAATAAAGAACGCCGCCCGCGCTAGAACCGCGCCTTCTATCGGGCAAAAACGGTTTGTGTTCGGGTGAAACGGACGCATCGTGAGGGTCTTGAAAAATTGCGCCACCGCACGCGCGGTCGCGCGGTCCAAATCAACAATATATCGCAACAAAATCCACACACATCATGCCCATACAAGTTGGTTCAAAAGCGCCTGATTTCTCACTCAAATCGAAAAATGCCGAGGGCATCGTCGTTGACGTCAAACTCAGCGACAACTTTGGCAGGAGGCCGACGGTTCTGCTCTTTTTCCCGTTCGCGTTCACGAGCGTGTGCACGCGCGAGATGTGCGACACTTCCGGCGGTCTCGCCGAATACGAGAACCTCGGCGCCGATGTGATCGCGATCAGCGTGGACAGTCCGTTCGCGCAGGACTCGTGGGCCCGGGCAAACGGCATCAAGCTCAAGCTCGCCTCCGACCTCAACAAGACGGTCGCCGCCGCCTACGGCGTGCTTTTGGACGATCTCAACGGCATCGGAAGCACGGCCGCGCGCGCGGCATTCGTCATCGGCAGGGACGGCATCGTCAAATACGCCGAGCAAACGCCAACGCCGAAAGACCTGCCCTGTTTCCCCGCGATCAAGGACGCGCTCGCGAAATAAAAATCCTCATTGAACCATGCCCACGCCCGTCTGTCGGTTCGGTGAAAAGTGACAAAACTGAACCTGACTCGTTCGACGCTTCTGTTTAAGCTTCATAGGTTTATATTGGTCGAAGGTTGGCATGGACTATTATGATCGTGTGATGAAGTATTACCCTAATCAAAATGATAATTCGAAATGCAAAGGGCGATGACATCCATATCTAAACAACGCATCTGGATTTTTATAATATTGCTGGGGATCGCGGGGATCGCTGGCATTTCAGCCACTGTGGCACTGAGAAAAGATCCGGTGGCAAAAAGTGACTCGAATGGAGCCGCCATGGACGAAAGCATTGATACACGTTTGGCTGAGTCTATTGCGGATCATCTCAAGATCGCAACAGTGCGAGAATCTTTGCTGTCTTGGATTGATAAAAATATTAAACAAGAAAAAATTGAATTGCTGCCTTACGATCCAACGGATCCGATTCCAGGTTTGGCTATACGGCAAAAACTGGCATTCAATTGGACTCAATTGAGCATGAAGGGGCCTCCCTCTGATGAAATCAGATTGATGCAAACTGCTAAGATGGAATGGATGGCTGTATATATTGGGAATGCGAGGCGTGGTGTTGTTGTGACGCTTAATGGGCAATGGCCTGAACCTGAAAATCCAATTATATATCAAGAGGGGCGTATCGCTGTTTATCGTTGGTGAGGGAACAGCCGAATGGGTCGCCATATCTCGTCTGCGACGGCCACCAGGGCGTCGAGTTTTATATATTGCTCGAGTTGGACGAGGCGTCGCCCTTTTGTATCAAAGCGCCCAGCGACTCCGGGCTTCCGAAAAATGTATATTGGTCCTGACTCATGCTTGTATAAAAAACATCCGGCCTCGTTTGACAAGTAATTAATTGATTATCAATGTGTTGAATTAATTAGGAGTGCCCTTTAGCCGCAACGCGAACGAACACCCTTCGCCGGCGAGCCAACGCCGGATGGTATCTTCCGGGCAACGGGGGATGCCCTGGGCTGTGGCGCTGATGCGCGCCCCTGCGAAACAAGCCGAAGCAGGTTTAGGGGTGTTAATCCCGCGCGAATAAAAAATCTTCATTGAATGTTGCCCAAGCCCGCCTGCCGGCTCAAACAAATGTGTTCGTTTTTCCACTTCCAGCTTCCGACACATGACCACGCCAGCAAATCCCTTCGACACACTGCAAACTTTCGCCGCCAACGGCGCATCGCACCGCTTCTACTCGCTGCCCGCGCTTGAGGCCGCCGGCGCGGGGCGCATCTCGCGACTGCCGGTTTCGATCCGCCTCGTGCTCGAGTCGCTCCTGCGCAACTGCGACGGCAAGCGCGTCACCGAGCAGGCGATCCGCGAGCTCGCGGGGTGGGGCGCGAAGGCGCCGCGCACGGAGGAGATCCCCTTCGTCGTCGCGCGAATCGTGTTGCAGGATTTCACCGGCGTGCCGCTCCTCGTCGATCTCGCCGCCATGCGCGCCGCCGTCGCGCGCCTCGGCAAGGACCCGAAAATCATCGAGCCGCTCGTGCCCGTCGATCTCGTGGTCGATCACTCCGTGCAAGTCGATTACGCCGGCACGCCCGAGGCCTACGCGCGCAACCTCGACATGGAGTTCAAGCGCAACCGCGAGCGCTACCAATTCCTCAAGTGGGGCATGCAGGCGTTCGACACGTTCAAGGTCGTCCCGCCCGGCATCGGCATCGTGCACCAGGTGAACCTTGAATACCTCGCCAAGGGTGTGCTCGCCGATTCCGCGAACGATATTTATTATCCCGACACGCTCGTCGGCACCGACTCGCACACCACGATGATCAACGGACTCGGCATCGTCGGCTGGGGCGTCGGCGGCATCGAGGCCGAGGCGGGGATGCTCGGCCAGCCCGTTTATTTTCTCACGCCCGATGTCGTCGGTGTGCACCTCACCGGCGCGCTCCGCGAAGGCGTCACCGCCACCGACCTCGCGCTCACCATCACGCAAATGCTCCGCAAGGCCAAGGTCGTCGGCAAGTTCGTCGAGTTTTACGGCCCCGGCGCCGCCGCGCTGCCCGTTGTTGACCGCGCGACAATCGCCAACATGGCGCCCGAATACGGCGCGACGATGGGCTTCTTCCCGATCGACGCCGAGTGCGCAAACTATCTCCGCGCCACCGGTCGCGACGAAAAACAAATCGCGCTCTACGAAGCCTACTACCGCGCGCAAAACCTCTGGGGCATCCCGCAGCGCGGCGACATCGACTACTCGACCGACCTCGAGCTCGACCTCGCCAGCGTCGTCCCGAGCGTTGCCGGCCCGAAACGCCCGCAAGACCGCATCGAACTTCCGAAACTCAAGGAGGAGTTCGCCGCCGTGTTTTCAAAACCTGTCGCCGAGGGCGGCTTCGGCAAAAGCGCGGAAGAATTGAAAGAGAATGAAAAGAATACAGGAGTCAGGAGTCAGGAGTCAGGAGTCGGAGGGGCGCTTCCGCGCCAGACTGATTCCGCGAAGCCGGAGGGCTCGTCTCCTGACTCCTCTCTCCTGACTCCTGACTCCTCTTCTCTCCGCCACGGCTCCGTGCTCATCGCCGCGATCACGAGCTGCACAAACACCTCCAACCCGAGCGTCATGCTCGCCGCCGGCCTGCTCGCGAAAAAAGCCGTCGAGCGCGGACTCAAGCCGCACCCCGCCGTCAAGGCCTCGCTCGCGCCCGGCTCGCGCGTCGTCAGCGATTACCTCGCCAAGGCCGGACTGCAAACCTACCTCGACCAGCTCGGCTTCGACCTCGTCGGCTACGGCTGCACCACCTGCATCGGCAACTCCGGCCCGCTCGACGCGCACATCGAGGACGCCGTTGTGAAAAACGACCTCGTCGCCGCGTCCGTCCTCTCCGGCAACCGCAACTTCGAGGCGCGCGTGCACCAAAACATCAAGGCCAACTTCCTCATGTCGCCGCCGCTCGTCGTCGCCTTCGCGCTCGCCGGCCGCGTTGACATCGACATGAGCGGCGAACCCATCGCGACCGACGCCGACGGCAAACCCGTCTACCTGCGCGACCTCTGGCCCACGCTGCAAGAAATCCGCGACCAGATGCAGACCGCGCTCAAGCCCGAAGTCTTCCGCAACCTCTACACCGACTTCGCCGCGCAAAACCCCAAGTGGAACGAAATCCCCGCGACCGCCGGCGACGCCTACACGTTCGACGAAAGCTCGACCTACATCCAGGAGCCGCCCTTCTTCGCCGGCTTCTCGCTCACGCCCGGCACGATCGCCGAAATCCACGGCGCGCGCCCGCTCGGCATCTTCGGCGACTCCGTCACGACCGACCACATCTCGCCCGCCGGCGCCATCAAGAAAACCTCGCCCGCCGGAAAATACCTCCTCGACCACGGCGTCGCCTGGGAGGATTTCAACAGCTACGGCTCGCGCCGCGGCAACGACCGCATCATGACGCGAGGCACCTTCGCCAACGTCCGCATCAAAAACCTGATGCTCGGCGGCGAGGAAGGCGGCAACACGCTCTACTCGAAAACGCCGGCCTCCGCGCCCGAAAAAATGTCGATCCACGACGCCGCGATGAAATACGCCGCGGACAAAACGCCGCTCATCGTAATCGCCGGCCAGGAATACGGCACCGGCAGCTCGCGCGACTGGGCCGCGAAAGGCACGAACCTCCTCGGCGTGAAAGTGGTCGTCGCGCAAAGCTTCGAGCGCATTCACCGCAGCAACCTCGTCGGCATGGGCGTGCTCCCGTTGCAATTCAAGGAAGGCGTGACCGCGCAAACGCTCAAGCTCGACGGCACCGAAACCTACGACGTGCTCGGCCTCGACGGCGGCATCAAGCCGCAGCAAGACCTGACGCTCCGCATCACGCGCAAGGACGGCGCGGTTGAAAACGTCCCCGTCCGCTGCCGCATCGACACGCCCATCGAGATCGAATACTACCAGCACGGCGGCATCCTCCCGTATGTGCTGCGGCAGATCGTGGGCCAAAACTAAGCCTGTTTTTAGGGGCGGAATTAACAGAATGGACAGAATGCAAACCAAGCGAAGAATTCATTCCCTCCAGCCTGTTAATTCTGTCCGAAAATTTGCCTGACGATTCGCGACCTCTTGCGAAGGAAAAACCAAATCCAATGCCGGAAACCGCAAAACCAGTTTATCTTGTCGACGCCTATTCCGATCCGGTCGTGATACGCATCACCGGACGCGCCTCGTTTCAAAACAGCGCGACAATAAACGATTTTATTTCGGAGTGCATGAGGCAGGGGAAACCCCGTTTCGTGATCGATTTCCAAGACTGTGAGAGCATGGACAGCACCTTTCTGGGCGTGCTCGCGGGCGCGGCGTTAAAGTTGCGCAAGTGCGATTCCGGCTCGCTGGTGCTGGCGCGCATGGGCAAGCGCAATCTCGAACTCGCGCGCAACCTCGGTTTGCAGCATTTGGCCACGGTGGAGTGCGGCGATTTTCCGATGAACTTCGGCGCGCCAAACACACCGCTTTCGGCCAGGGCGATGACGGAACTCGATCACGCCAGGCTCGCGCTCGAAGCGCACGAAAACCTTCTCGCCGCCGACGAGGGCAACCGCTCGAAGTTTCAGGATGTGGTCGCGTTCCTGAAAAACCGCGTCGAGCAAAAATAGGCGCGCAAAAACGCGCCGGTGTGTGTTTTCCCCGGCGCTGAAAATACGGCACGCCCTTGGGCGTGTCTTGACTCCGGATATTTACTTGAGCGCGGCGGTCACCATCGGGCGCAGCACCCTGGCCCAAAGGGCGTAGCCGGCCTCGTTCATGTGAAGCTTGTCGGCGAGGTAATATTCCGGGCGCACCTTGCCCTCGGGCGTGAGGATGTGGTCGTTCATGTTGAGAAACGTCAGTCTCGGATCGGAGTGGCAGAACACGGAGAGGTAGGTGTTTGCCAGCGCGATTGTGGAACGCTGCATCACGCGGCTCTCGGTGATGGGGATCGAAATGTAAATCAACTTGGTTTCGGGCAGCTTCTTGTGCAGCTCCGCGCAAAACGCGCGGAAGTCCGATGCCACCTCCTCCGCCGTTTCCCAGGCGTTGATGTCGTTGCCGCCGCTGAAAAAGACAATCAAGCGCGGCTTCGACGGCATCACGAGCTTGTCAAAATAATACGTGCAGTTTGCGACTCGCGAGCCGCCGAATCCGCGGTTGCGCACGGGCACGCCGGGAAAATCCTCGGCGAGCGTTTTCCATAACCGGATGCTCGAGCTGCCGAGGAACAGCACGCCGCCTTGCACGGGCGGGTTTTCGCGGTCTTGTTTCTCGAATGCGGCGATGTCCTTTTTCCAGCGTTCGTGCCTTGGGTTGACGGCCGCCGGCGAGATCGCATGGGCGAGCGTTAAAAACAGGGCGACAATCAGGAATGATTTTTTTGGGAGTGTTTTCATAAGATTCGGGGAAAGTCATTATTGTTGTTAATCGCCTTTGAAAATACCCAATTTCGACGAACTTTCGACGCGGAAGGGTTGCGCGCGCGCATGACAGGGCGGACTTTGGACCCATGAACACAAAACCCTCTCAAATCACCCGTCGCTCCGCGATTAAGACACTCGGTGTGTCCGCCTCGCTGCTCGGTCTCAATCTTTTCTCGCCCGAACTTGGCGCAACGCCCTCGGGGTCGTCCGCCCCCAAATCCGGCGTCACTTATCCTTTCGCGCTTCCGCCGCTCGGTTTTGATTGCGCGGCGCTCGAGCCGCACATCGACGCGCGCACGATGGAGATTCATCACGGCAAACACCATCAGGCCTACGTCACCAACGCCAACAACGCGCTCGCCTCGCACCCCGCGCTTCAAAAGCTCGACATCGCGGAGCTGCTTTCGCGTATCAACGGCAATGCCATCGACGAACCGCTTCGCACCGCGTTGCGCAACAATGTCGGCGGTCACGCCAACCACGCATTTTTCTGGCGGATACTTGCGCCGCGGACAAAAGACTCCGCGCCGGCGTCCGGCGAAACCGCGCTGCGCTCCGCCATTGAAAGCACCTTTGGCAGCCTCGACGCATTCAAAGCGCAATTTGCCGACGCCGCCATGAAGCGTTTCGGCAGCGGCTGGGCGTGGCTCGTCGTGTCGCGCGAGACGGGCAGGCTCGCGATCACCACATCCGCGAATCAGGACTCGCCGCTTCTTTCCGGGGATGTTCCCGTGCTCGGCCTCGATGTGTGGGAGCACGCGTATTATTTGAAATACTAGAACCGCCGCGCCGACTACATCGCCGCATTTTGGAATGTCGTCAACTGGTCGCGCTGCGGCGAATTTTATGCCGCGGGACGCCCGTAGGTGACGGCCTCAAGATTGCCCGCCCCAAATCGCCTGTTTTACAAAAAGCAGACTTGGCAGTTTGCGTCGCGATCCATTTAAGAGGCCGTTGTTTTGAAAAAACTCACCCTCGCCACCCGAAAAAGTCCCCTTGCGCTTGCCCAAGCCGAATTGGTCGCGGCTCGTTTGCGCGCCTGTCTTGGCGTGGAGGTCGGGCTTCTCAAGGTTGTGACGACCGGCGATCAGCGCGTCGAATGGTCGCTCGAGGAACGCGGAGGCAAGGGTCTCTTCACGAAGGAGCTCGAGCACGCGCTTTTTAATGGCGACGCCGATATCGCGGTGCATTCCACAAAGGACCTTCCCGGTGACATGCCCGAGGGGCTGGCCATCGCGGGGTATCTCCCGCGTGCCGATCCGGGCGATGTGCTTGTGCTCCGCGCCGGCGTCACCACGCCGAAAACAATCGCCACCGGCAGTCCGCGCCGGCGACTGCAAATCGCGAAACTTTTTCCCGGCGCGCAATTCACCCAGATTCGCGGCAACGTGGACACGCGCCTGCGCAAAATCGCCGATGGCGAGGCCGACGCGACCATCCTTGCCGCCGCCGGGCTCGCGCGCCTGCGCATCGGCAACTGGCCCGGCGTGGAGTTTCACGCGCTTGGTTTTGAGACAATGGTTCCCGCCGTCGGCCAGGCCGCGATTGGCGTGCAATGCCGCGCCGCCGACGCCGCGAAATACGCCCCGCATTTTGACGCGGAAACCGCGCGACACATCGCCCTCGAGCGCGCCTTCCAATCCGCGCTTGGCGGCGGCTGCCACACCGCGCTCGGCGCCCATGCCGCGCGCGACACGCTGTGGTTTTTCGACGAGCAGACCGGCTCGCACAATTTTCCTCTTGCGCCTGTGGACTTCAACAATCCCGACGAAACCGCCCGCCGCGTGCTGGCGCGCTTGGGACTTAATCTTTAGTCGAACTCAAACAAAACCAAATCCCAAAACATAACCCTCAAACACGATACCATTATGAAACGCAGAGACTTTATTAAACTCAGTTCACTGGCCGGGGTCGCGCTGGTCGCGCCCCATTCAGGCTTGCTCGCGAAAGTGGCAGACCGCAAGGACGCGCGCGCGTCCGGCGCCGGATCACTCGCGGAGGAATTTGTGAACATTCCCGACTCGTCGCGCCCGGGCGGTTACTGGTGGTGGATCGACGGGCAGGTGGACAAGGCGGGCATCACGCACGACCTCGAGGAGTTCGCCGCGAAGGGAATCGGCACGGTGCTGTTCGTGAACTCCACCAATCTCGGCCCGGCAAACCGACGGCTCAAGGGCGCGGCATTTTTGTCCGGCGAGTGGATGGAATTATACAAGCACGCCGTGCGCGAGGCCGACCGGCTCGGCATCGAGTTCGGCGTGAACATGAGCGGCGGCTGGTGCATGGGCGGGCCGTGGATCGAGCCGCGTTATTCGGGCCGCTGGTTTTTGCAATCGCGGCATGTCATCGAGGGTCCGGCAAAGTTCGACGGCGCGCTCCCGCTTCCGGGCGGCCGCGACGGTTACGACAAGGTTTTTAATCCGCCCGGCTACAAGGCCTACATCGACCTGCCGCTCGAAAAGCTCGATTACCGCGACACGTGCGTGGTGGCGTTTCGCGACGACGCGGGCGACGCGGCGCGTTTCAGCGACAAGGAACGGCTTGAGTTTCTCCCCGCAAAAACAAACCGCCGCGACGCGAGCAACCACGCGCCCGCGCGCGACGTGGTCGGCCCGACGCTCGGTGCGTGGCCGTCGCTTCCCTCGGACAAGCCGGTCGCGCCGGAGAATGTCGTTGATTTGACATCAAAGGTTTCCGCCGACGGACGCCTGCGGTGGGACGTTCCCGCCGGTCGCTGGGTGATCGTGCGCACGGGGCATCGCATGACCGGCTCGCGGCTCATGATCGCGCCGCCCGAGGCCGACGGCCTTTCGGTGGACTGGCTCGCGAGCAAGCCGGTGGACATTCAGTTCGAGAACATCGGCAAGAAGTTTTTGGAGGGCGGAAAAGTCAACGGACGCAACACGCTGAAATATTTTTGCAGCGACAGTTTCGAGGACGGTTTTCCAAACTGGACCGAGGATATTTTGAAAGAGTTCGAGACGCGGCGCGGTTACGATCCGCGTCCCTACACGCCGGTGATGAACGGTTTCATTGTCGGCAGCGCGGAAATCTCCGACCGTTTTTTGCATGACTACCGGAAGGCCGTCGCCGATTGCATGGCCGACAGGCATTACGCCTACTTCGGCAAAAAGTGCCACGAGCTTGGCATGGAGGCGCAGCACGAGTCGGCGGGGCCGAGCCGCTCCGGCACGATGTGCATGGACACTCTCAAGAACCTTGGCCGCGCGGATCGTCCGATGGGCGAGTTCTGGATGGGCACGCGCCACGACGAGCCCGGCGGCCTCGATCCCAAGCTCCGCTACGGCACCTCGCGCCTTGAGGAAGGCCAGAACAAGGTCACCAAAATGGTCGCGTCCGCCGCGCACATTTACGGCAAAAAAACGGCGTCGGCGGAATCGTTCACGACGATGCGCCACTGGCAGGATTATCCGGGCAACCTCAAGCAGCAGGCCGACCGCGCGTTCTGCGAGGGCATCAACCATTTCTCGATGCACACGCTGACCGCCACCAAGTCCACGCTCGGAAAACCGGGCTACGAATACTACGCGGGCACGCACTTCAACCCGAACGTGACCTGGTGGCACCACGCCGGCGCGTTCCTGAAATACATCGGGCGAAGCCAGCACCTGCTGCGCCAGGGATTGTTTGTCGCCGACGTGTTGTATTACAACGGCGACTGGGCGCCGAACATCGTTCCGCCCAAGCGCATCGATCCCTCGCTCGGCTTTGGTTTCGACTACGACGTGTGCAACGCCGAGGTGCTGCTCACGCGCCTCTCGGTGGCGAAGGACGGACGCCTCACGCTGCCCGACGGCATGAGCTACCGCGTGCTCGCGCTTCCCGAAACCGACCGCATGCCCGTCGAGGTGATGGAAAAAATAAAGGCGCTCGTGAAGGCGGGCGCGACGATCACCGGGCCGCGTCCGGAAAAAGATCCAGGCATGAAAAATTATCCCAAGTGCGATGCCGCCGTGAAAAAACTCGCGCGCGAAGTCTGGGGTGATTGCGACGGGAAAAACCGCACCGCGAACAAATACGGACGCGGCCGCGTTTTCCAGGGCGTGACGCTGCGCGAGATTCTTGCGAAGGACGGCATCGGCCCCGATTTCTCCTGCTCCGAAAACACCGCCGCCGCCGACAAGTCCACCGGCGTCGCGCACGCGAGCCGCACGGGAATGGACTTCATCCACCGCAGCGTCCCCGGCAAAAACGGCGCGGAAATCTACCTCGTCGCAAACCTCTCGCCCCTCGCGCAAACGCAGGAATGCGGCTTCCGCGTGACCGGACGCGCGCCGGAAATCTGGAACGCGGTTGACGGCGCCATGCGCGCCGCGGCGCACCGCGAGGAGCGCGGCCGCACGGTGGTGTCGCTCGACTTCGCGCCCTTCCAATCGTTCTTCGTCGTGTTCCCCGCGTCGCCCTCCCGCCTCGCCAAAAAAACCCGCGCGAAAAACTCCCTGCAATACGCCGACGCCGCCGAGCTGACCGGCGCGTGGACGGTGACATTCGACCCCGCGTGGGGCGGCCCCGCGAAGGTGGAGTTTGCCGCGCTCGAGGATTGGACGAAGCGCTCCGAGCCGGGCATCAAGTATTATTCCGGCTCCGCGTTTTATACAAAACGCTTCGATTATGAAAAAGGCTCCCTCGACAAGGCCGCGCGCGTTTTCATCGACCTCGGCACGGTCCGCGACATCGCCGGCGTGAAACTCAACGGCCATGATTTCGGCACCGTGTGGACATCGCCGTGGCGTGTTGATGTGACCGACGTCATCAAGGACGGTGCGAACACGCTGGAGATTGAAGTGGTCAACCAATGGCGCAACCGCCTCGTTGGCGACGCTATGCTGCCCGAGGAAAAACGCATCACCTACACCAACATCCCCGTTGATCCGAAAAAAATGCCGCTGCTCCCCTCCGGCCTGCTGGGCCCGGTGAAGCTGGTGCTCGGAACCTGACACAACATTTGCAAGGCACTCGCGCGTTTGCGCGCGTCGCCGTTGGGCATATCCTGTATTCCTCGCATCTATTTTACGTGAAATCAAAACGGCTGGAATGACATCTTGCCTGCCCACAACATTGGGCATTTTTTGTATGTAAAACATCATAGGAAGGATTCCCTTGCGAGCTGCGTTGCGATAGACTCGCGAGGCTTTTCCATAAACCAAATTCCCCGTTCTTCCGCCACGCCCGGATATCCATGCAACGAAACCAAGCACCGTCTTCCATGCCATGAAACCAGCCACCATCATCCTTGCCCTTTGTGTGTTTGCCGCGACTTTGGTTCGCGCGGCGGTTCCCGCGACTTCAACGCTTGAGCGCGATTTTGTCGCGCCGCCCGATGACGCGCGGCCCTGGGTTTATTGGTTCTGGTCGGATGGAAACATCACGCGCGAGGGCATCACCGCCGACTTGGAGGCGATGAAGCGCGCGGGTGTCGGCGGCGTGATCATCATGGAGGTCGACCAGGGCGTGCCCAAGGGGCCGGTGCGGATCGTGACGGCGGAGTGGCGCGAGATGTTTGTCTTCGCCACAAACGAGATGCAGCGGCTCGGCCTGAAGCTCATCATGAACAACGATCCCGGCTGGACCGGCTCGGGCGGCCCCTGGAACAAACCGGAGGACTCCATGCAAAAGGTCGTGTGGACGGAGCGGCGCGTGTCGGGGCCGGCCAAGTTCGACGCCGTGCTGAAACAGCCGCAAACCAACGAGGGCTTTTATCGCGACATCGCCGTGCTGGCGTTTCCAACGCCGGAGGCGGAGATGCGCGTGATGCGCGACGCCAAGCCGGTCATCACGACAAACGCGACAACGCCGGCCGACGAAAATCTTTCCCTTCTCATCGACGGCGACCAGGGCACGGGCGTGCTTCTGGCGCGGCCGCAAAACAGGAGCGAATCGCCGAGCGTGCAGTTCGAGTTCGCCGAGCCTTACGAGGCGTGCCTGCTTGATGTCGCGGTTACTTTTGGGGAGCGCGCCGGGTCGAAGGGGCGCGTTTTGTGCGAGTTGCAGGCGTCCGACGACGGGCGCGTGTTTCGCGAGATCGCGCGCATGCAGGCCAATTCCACGAAGGCGTTCGCGCCGGTGAGGGCGAAGTTTTTCCGCGTGGTGCTGGGCGGCAACGACGCTTCGCTGGACGGCTTGCGCGTGAATGAGATCACTCTGGCGTCGGTTTTCCGCATCGAGGATTACGCGCGCAAGTCCGGCCTCGGGCTCGCCGCGTCGCCGGAGGTCGCCGCGAACGCGAGCGCCGGCATGACTGTATCCAAAAACCAAATACTCGATCTTACGGAAAAGATGCGCGACGGGCGCTTGCAGTGGGACGCGCCCGCGGGCGAGTGGACGGTCATGCGCTTCGGCCACACATCGACGGGCAAGAAGAATTATCCCGCGCCCTCCGACGCGCGCGGGCTGGAGGTTGACAAGCTCAGCGCCGACGCGCTCGACCGGCATTTCGACGGATTTTTGGGCAGGCTCATCAAGGAGTCCGAGGCGGCGGGTGTGAACGCGGGCACGTTCACCGGCTTTCATGTCGATAGCTGGGAGGTCGGCTACCAGAACTGGACGGGGCGTTTTCGCGACGAGTTCAAGCGGCTGCGCGGCTATGATCCGCTGCCGTGGATGCCCGTCCTCACGGGGCGCGTGATCGGCGACGCGGGCGTGAGCGAGCGGTTTTTGTGGGATGTGCGCCGCACGATTTCGGACATGCTGAACGAAAACTACGCGGGGCGCATGACCGCGCTCGCGCGCAAGCACGGACGGATTTTTTCACTCGAAGGTTATCGCAACGGGCCTTTCGACCCGCTGACTTACACCGGGCGCGCGGATTTGCCGATCGGCGAATTCTGGATCAATCCCGACCCCGAAAACCTGCATCCGAGTGTGAAGACGATGGCGTCCGCCGGTCACATTTACGGGCGAAACATCATCGCGGCGGAGGCGTTCACGGCGACGGATTTGCAGAGCAAGCATCGCGTGCATCCCTACGTGGCGAAGGCGGTCGGCGACGCGGCGTTTTGCGCGGGCATCAATCATTTTATCGTGCACCGTTATTCGTTGCAGCCGTGGACGGACGAACGCGCCAAGCCCGGCATGACGATGGGGCCGTGGGGCTGGGAATACGAGCGCACGGCGACGTGGTGGGAGCAGAGCCGCCCGTGGCACGAATACCTGGCGCGCTGCCAGCACATGTTGCGGCAGGGCAGGTTTGTCGCGGACATTTGTTATTTGCAGGACGAGGAGGGCATCAAAAATCCGCCGCTTCGCAAGGAGGTGCAACCGGCGCCGCCGAAGGGTTACGATTACGATCTGTGCTCGGGCGAGGTCGTGCTCACGCGCATGTCGGTGAAGGACGGGCGCCTCGTGCTGCCCGACGGCGTGAGCTACCGCGTGCTCGTGATGCCGCAACAACGCCTGATGTCGCCCGAGCTTCTGCGCAAGATCCGCGACCTCGTGCGCGCCGGCGCGACGGTGCTCGGCGAACCGCCGCTGCGCTCGCCGAGTCTCGCCAACTACCCGGCGTGCGACGACGAGGTGCGCAAACTCGCCGCCGAGTTGTGGGGAAATTGCGACGGCGTGCGCGTCAAGGAGCGCTCGTTCGGCAAGGGCCGCATCGTTCGCGGACGTCCGCTCGCGGAGGTGCTGGCAAAGGCGGGCGACGCGCCGGATTTCGCTTACCAATCCGCTTGTGTCACCGCCGAAAAAACGGCGGCGCAAGCCGAACCGCGCGTGCATTTTATTCACCGCGAGACGGCGGCGGAGGACATCTATTTCGTGGCAAACCTGGAGGCCGCGCCCGCCGACATCCGCGCGGTGTTTCGCATGAAGAATCGCAAGCCCCAGCTCTGGCGACCCGAGCAGGGCGTGATCGCGGACGCGCCCGTTTATGAAACCGCCGGCGCGCGCACGAGCGTGCCGCTCAGGCTGGAGGCGCGCGAGTCGGTGTTTGTTGTTTTCCCAAAAAACCAGCAGGCGAACCCGAGGCGAATCACCGAGGTGTCGCGCGGGCAGGATGTCTTGATCGGCACCGGCGCGCGGAAGGATTCCGGCGCATCCGCCGACGCCGCGCCGAAGGGAGTCGGCGGCGATTTCAGCTACGCCGTTTGGGTGAAGCCCGCCGCCAACATGACCGTGCCGGTCGAGGATTTCGCGGGCACCTCGTCGCTGAACATCGCGCGCAACGACATTCTCTACGCGCCGCAAGGCGTGGAGTTTTACCAGGACCCGACCGCCGCGGGCACCGGCCTGGCCATCGGCAAAAACGTCGTCTGCGTGATCGAGCACAGCTCGTTCCATTTTGTGGCGACGCTCGTCTATGAAATCTCGCTGAACAACTGGACGCATGTGGCGGTTGTCTACAAGGACGGACGTCCCAACTTGTATATAAACGGCAGCCACGCGCACACGGGCCTGCGCTCGCTGTTCACGCCGCGCGGCGCGACGGACGTGCCCTCGGACGCGCGCGCCGCGACGTTTCGCGGTGAGCACTCGCCGTTGCGGTTGTTCGACCGCGCGCTGGGCGAGGCGGAGATTCGCGAGCTGATGCGCTCGACACCGAAGGAACCCGCCTCGGCCGTGGCGAAGGTTGTCCCCAAAACAACATCCGCAAGCGAACCTTCGCCGCTGTTGAGCGTTTCGATGGAAAAGGACGGCCCCGTCGTGTGGACCAGTGAGCCGGGCCGCTACAAAATTAAGCGCGCGAAAGGACGCGCCATCGAGGTTGACACCGGACCGATGCCGGCCGCGCAGGAAATCGCCGGCCCGTGGCAGTTGCGCTTCCCGGAAGGATTGGGCGCGCCGCCCGCGGTGGAGCTGCCCGCGCTCATGTCGTTGAGCGAACACAAAACGCCCGGCGTGAAATATTTCTCGGGCACGGCCGCCTACACAAAAACCTTCGCGCTCGCCGCCGGAATGCGCGCCGAGGGCCGACGCCTCTGGCTGGACTTGGGCGACGTGCAGGCGATTGCGCAAGTGAAGCTCAACGGACGCGACCTCGGCACGCTCTGGAAACCGCCCTTCCGCATCGATATCACCGACGCGTTGCGCGACGGCGACAACACGCTCGAAATCGCGGTCACCAACACCTGGGTGAACCGCCTGGTCGGAGACGAGCAACTGCCCGCCGACCGCGAATGGGTGCGCGTGCCGCGCCGGCGCGGTTACGGACTGAAGGCGTATCCCGACTGGTTCCTGCGCGGCGAATCCAGCCCGACGGGCCGCGTCACCTTCGCGACGTGGAAACATTATGACAAAAACTCCCCGCTCCCGCCCTCCGGCCTGCTCGGCCCCGTCGCCATCCGCCCGGTTGTGAAGCTCAAGTGCGAGTAGGGATTGTTATTCAAAATTATTAAATGAAACTGTAATCGCACTGGGTAGGGCGCGCTCGCCGAGCGCGCCGAGAATTTTCGAATGACAAACACGGCGGTTTCGGCGAAACCGCCCTACCAAAAACGGCAAAAGCTCCAATATTCCCATGAACCAAACGTCCCCGACAAAACCCGCGATGAACCATGTTGAGCGTTTTCGCGCGGTCATGCGTTTCCAGCCCGTGGATCGCATGCCCCGTTGGGAATGGGCGATGTGGTGGGACAAAACCATCGCGCGCTGGCATGGCGAGGGTTTGCCCGCCGCCCTGAATGATGTGTTCGATATCTCATGCCATTTCGGACTCGATCCCTATAAGCAATTTTGGTTCAGCACGACCGAGTCCACAATCGAGGCGGTGCAGCACCATGTGGAGGGAGTCGTTGCCGGAATGGACGATTATCTTGCGCTGCGCCCGAAGATTTATCCGAGGCATGAGGAGGCCATCGCCGGCATGACCCCGTGGGCGTTGCGGCAGAAGGACGGAAAACTGGTGGTGTGGATCACGCTCGAGGGATTTTTCTGGTTCACGCGCACGCTCATGGGATTCGAGCAGTTCATGTATGCCTACATCGACCAGCCGGAACTGGTGCACAAAATCAGCGAGGATTTGCTTGCATACAATCTCGACCTGCTCGAACGAATCTCGCGCGTTTGCGTGCCCGTCTTCCTGACCATCGCCGAGGACATGTCCTACAACAACGGTCCCATGATTTCGCGCGCGATATTCGACGAGTTCATGGCCCCCTATTATCGCAGGCTGATGGAGCGCGTGAAGGAACTCGACGCATTCGCCATCGTGGACACCGACGGCGATGTCACAAAACTCGTCCCGTGGCTGCAATCGGTCGGGGTGGACGGCGTGCTGCCGTTGGAATACCAGGCCGGTGTCGATGGATTGGCGCTGCGCGAGGCTTATCCCGATTTATTGATGATTGGTCATTACAACAAACTCGTCATGAACCAGGGCGAGGCGGCGATGAGGCGCGAATTCGAGCGCCTGCTGCCCCTCATGCGCCGAGGCGGTTTCATTCCGAGCGTGGACCACCAGACTCCGCCCGGAGTTTCCCTGCAAGAATACCATCTATACCTGCGCCTGCTGCAAGAATACACACAGCCCGATGTGGCGAACGGGTGAACATATTCGCTGAATCGTATGTGCATTGAATTCCCTGAACTTTTTATCCACAGATGACGCAGATGAACACAGATGCGCAAACTGCCGAATCTAGGGATTTATCTGCGCATATCTGTGACATCTGTGGATAAGCACAAAGACGGGCACGCATGCGGGGTTGACAGGGCAGGGGAATGGCGGTCGCAGCGGGGGCCCTTGGGCGCGAGGTTCACTTTAGTTTGATATAGGCGAGTTTGGTCTCAGGGGACAAGTATGAGGGGGGGAGCCGACGAAGCACGAAGTGCGAAGCTGGCGTCGTGCAGCGTGGTGAAACAGCTTCGAACGAAGCGAGCGGGTGGGCGGAGTGAACAAAAGCTGCTCATTGCGTTTTAGCCGAAGCTGGCACGTCGTTTGCTATGGTTGGCTTGGATGGTTCGCTTTTTATTTTACGCATTTCGTAAAACCAAAGTGGCATACCGTAATTGTTAAATATCCAATCCGGAACATCGAAACTGATCGTGTCCCCTGAATTAACCTTTTTTTTCTCAAACCTACGTTCATATTTTCTGGGAACAAACACGTTTAATTTTACTCCTCGAAGCTGCATAGGACTATTAACTTCGATACTCATATCGTAGCCACCATTATCGCCCGGCAACGTAGTTAACCATACTTCTTTCGAGATAGATTCAACGGTCGCGTTAATTCGTATATATTTTACTGCTTTTGATGTGTTAACACAAGAGGTTAATATCGACGCCAAAATAATCAGAGTGGTGGTGACAAGTCGATCTGAAAAATACACACGCATATCATTTTAAAATTTATAAGAACCATCTCGAATAACATCATTATATATCTGCTTGAAGTCGTGCCTTAAGCCAATAGTATCTCGATACCCAGAGCCGGTTTCTGGGACATTATTTCTGATCGCCCAATCCTCAACCCAATAACGCACGGATGCTTCATTCATGTAACCTGACGGCTTGCCAAGTGCTGCGTATCCGATATGGGTGGCTTCATGAAGTATCGTGAGTGCTAAAAATTGCGCGGGAGTTCCAGTAAAATTAAGGTATGCTACCGTAAAATCCATGTTGAAAAATATTGTTTTTCCGTCGGTATAACCAGAAACATTTCTCATTTTTGAGTCTGTTTGGTTGCCGTAAGCTTCAAGTTTATATTTTGCCTTCATATATTCATAATACTTTGGCTCTGTTTTCTTTATGAATTTTAGTGCGTCCTTAAAATCAGTTTGAGTAAATTTCCCATCGAGGGCGGGATTGTCTAATGCTCCTGATGTGGAAAATAGATCCTCTCCACTGATTGGGGCATTTAGTTCAGAATTCAGCAGGCGACATCGGAGGAATTTTTGAAATATTAATATTTAGAATGGCAAGTGTTGGTTCAATCGATTTTCTACATTCTTTCTCACTCGCAATAGTTATCGTATATCTATATTTTACATCAATCGTGTCATAACACCGCAAGTAGTTACATGGCAAATCCTCAGGATCTCCGTCAGCCTTTGAAAAAAGCATGCCATTAATTTTGAGCGTGTCTACACACATATCTTTTGGTTTCAAAAAATCGCAAATCAATTTTTTCCCAAACACTAATCCTTCATTATATTTTGTTCCTTCTTTGGTTTTAAACTCATATGTTATCCTGAAAGAATGATCATTAGACATTTGATAAAGCAGTTGACAAGGAATGTTACTAATCTTACTGGTGACAAGTATCAGGTCATCAAATTCTTCGATTTTATCATTTTTATGGTATGTCTTTATCTGATTGCGCGTTTGGTTGATCAAAATCCTAAATTGTTCAGCTCGCACGGGATTAAATAATAACACAAACACGGCACAAATAATATGTATATTTTTTATTTTCATAGTAAATCAACTAATTATTTCCACCAACTTGCAGGGTAGTCGCTGAAATTGCTTGGCACTTCAGCGACTCCACCAGGCGCATGAGGCTTTCCTTCAGCATCCCATGTGGCTATGGTCTGTTTTCGGGCTTTATCAAAATATCCTTCAATAACATTTACTAAAACGCTTTCTGGTATATTCATCTTTAACGATTTCTCTAAAAGAGGAATTAATCCTTCTCTTGCATCCCAATAGTCCTGAACATGCTGCAATTCGCCAAATTTTGGCATTAAAGTAGTATCACCGTGACTACTAGTCAAATATGTTCTTAAATATACTGTTATGTCCAAATCGACCTTCAACACTCCATCCACCATACTTGCTTTTCCTGTAATCGCCGTGACCCCTTTGGCATTTGCTTTATTTAAAGAAGTTGCAGGCTCACCGAATAAGAATCGAAACTGATCGTTTCCGGCCACATATTTGGATTTAGTAGTGGTTTGGATTACTATATTACCACTCGAGGTTTTTATTATAGACCTTGGATCTATGCCTAAATTTTCAGCGGCATCTATCCTTTTCATAGTTATGCGGTCTCCACTACTTGGGGCTTGAATTATGCTCAGTTGGGTATTGCTAAAATTTAGCGTGGCAGTGCCGTCATTTTCGATCAAGAGGGTGCTGCCCAGAGTATTCACC